>JBBROG010000101.1:0-26823 GCA_038229635.1 Gemmatales bacterium | reverse complement strand
GTGTCGGTTTGTTGGTTTCCCGGGCCCCCCGGGGGGGGCGGTAAAACCGCCCCCCCCCCCCCGCCGGGGGGGGTCTCCCCCCGCACGGCCCCGCCCCCCCGCCCGGGGACGGCGTCGGAGATAAGCGCGTGTTCCCTTCCCCGTTGCCGCTGTTCGGTTTCCTCTTCGGCGCGCCCATCGGTGCCCTCCTCGCCGCCGCCGGCGCCGTGTCGGTGCCGATCATCATCCACCTGCTCAACCGCCGCCGCTTCAAGGTCGTCACCTGGGCGGCGATGCGCTTCCTCCTCGCCGCCCAGCGCAAGAACAGCCGCAAGATGCGCCTGGAACAAATCGTCCTGTTGGCGGTACGCTGCCTCGTCGTCCTGCTGCTGGTCCTGGCGATGGCCAGCGTCATGCCGTGGGCCGAGGCCGGCTGGCGCAAGCTCTTCCCCGAGAGCCTCGTCTTCGCCGCCGCCGGCGGACACCGCACGCACAAGATCGTCGTCATCGACGGCTCGTTCAGCATGGCGGTCAAGCTCGGCGACACGACCGCCTTCGCCCGCGCCCGCGTCCTGGCCGAGCGCGTCGTCCGCGAGTCGCCGCGCGGCGACGGCTTCAGCGTCGTCCTCATGAGCGCTCCGCCGAGGCGCATCGTCCCCGAGCCGTCCGAGGACGCCAACCGCGTCGCCAAGGAGGTGCAAAACCTCCGCCTGCCGCACGGCAACGCCGACGTCGCCGCCACCCTCAACACCGTCGAGAACCTGCTGCGCGCCTCGCCGGAGAAGTTCGAGGAGCGTGAGGTCTACTTCGTCACCGACCTGCAGGCGTCGACCTGGCTGCTCAAGCAGCCGCCCGCCGTCGCCGGCGTCCTGCAAAAGATCCAGGCGCGCGCCCGCACCGTCTTCGTCGACGTCGGCCAGGACGGCCTCAACAACCTCGCCGTGACGAGCCTCGCCCTCGGCGCCCCGCTCGCCACCGTCGGCACGATGATGCCGATCAACGCCGTCGTCCACAACTTCGGCCCCGAGCGCCGCGACGGCGCGCGGCTGGAATTGTGGGTCGGCAAGGCTCGCGCCCTCGCCAGCGACGCGCCGATGGAGTTGCGCGTCGCCCACCAGCTCGTCGTCCCGCTCAAGACCGGGCCAAACGCCTTTACTTTCCCTTACAAGTTCACCACCCCCGGCGACTACGTCCTGCAAGTCCGCGTCGAGGGCGACGCCCTCGACCTCGACGACGTCCGTTCGGCCGTGCTGACGGTCAAGAACAGCGTGCCGGTCATGGTCGTCGACGGCAAGCCGGGCGAGAAGGACGCCTTCGACCGCGGCGCCGAGTGGCTGCGCCTGGCCCTCAACCCGTTCGACAGCGCCCCGGCGACCGCCCTCGTCCCCTTCCGCGTCAAGCTCCTGACCGAGACGCAGTTCGCCGACGCCGGCCTCGGCGACCTGACCGACTTCGACTGCGTCTTTTTCTGCGACATCGCCCGCCTCACGCCGGCCGAGGTGCGCCGCCTGGAGACGCACCTGCGCCGCGGCGGCGGCGCCGTCTTCGCGCTGGGCGAGCGCGTCGACCTCGGCGCCTATAACGACCTGCTTTACCGCAACGGCCAGGGTCCACTGCCGGCGCGCCTCACCGCCCGGCTGGCGGCGCCGAAGAACGTTTACTTCCACTTCAACGTCGACGGCACCGCCTACAAGGAGCCGCCGCTCGACGCCTTCGCCGACGACAACGACCGTCTGAGTCTGATTTCGGCGCGCTTCCGCCAGTACGTCCGGGCCACGCCGGCCGAGCGCGGCGGGCCGCGCCGCGTCCTCTCCTTCGTGCCCGCGTCGTCGCTGCCGCCGTCGGCGCGCGCCGCCCGGGATCTGGAGGGCGTCCCCGTCGGCGAGCCGGCGCTGCTCGAATGGAACCCGCCCGCGACGACACTCGGCGACGAGTCGAAGGACCGCGCGGCGGACAAGGCGCAGCCGCCGGGGCGGGCGCGCGGCCGCGTCGCCCTGTTCACCAGCACGCTCAACGCCGACAAGCACTGGTCCACCTGGCCGGCGTCGCCGAGTTACCTGGCGCTGATGCAGGAGTTGACGCGCCACGCCGTCGCCGGCCGGCTGCGCGAGCAGTCCGGAACCTCCGGCGAGCCGCTCGAAGAATTCCTTCCTACGGCCGGCGCCGCCCTCGACGTCGCGGTCGCCCTGCCCGACGACCGCAAAGAGACCGTCCGCACGCAGCCGCTCGACGACGCCACCGTCTTCCGCTTCGCCGACACCGACGTCAGCGGGCTGTACCGCGCCGTCGTCGGCCAGCACCCGCGCGAGTTCCTTTTTGCCGTCAACGTCCCCGCCGCCACCCTCGGCGAGGAGGGGTCCGAGAGCGACCTGACGCGAGCGACGCCGGAAGAGCTACGCAGGAGCTATCCCGAGTGGGAATTCCAGGTCGTGACCGACCTGGCTCAGGTGAGCCACACCGGCGGGCCGGCGGCGCCCGAGGAGCGCGTCGCCCAGCCGCTCGGCCCCGGCGTGGCGCGCGTCCTGCTGACGGCGATGCTGGTGCTGATCCTCCTCGAAGTGATTCTGGCCTGGCGCTTCGGCCACTACTCGGCATCCGCCGCCAACGAGGCGCCGGCGCCGTCGAGCCCGTGGCTGCCCATCGGCGCGGCGGTCCTGGCGGGGCTGACGCTGCTGGCCGTCGCCATCGTGGCGATCAACGCCTGGACGGGCGACTTCCTCGCCTTCCTGCCCGAGGGGCTGCGGCGCGGCTTCGAGTCGGCGCTGGGCATCCCGCCGCCGGCCGCCGGCGAGGGGAGCTTCTGGCGGCTGGAGTTCCTGTCGTACCTGATCGACTCCGCGAGCGACCCGTGGCTGGCCGGCACGTTGGCCGTCGTCGCCAGCGCGGCGATCTTCTGGGTCTACCGCCAGGAAGGCCGCACCGCCGGCGCCGGCTTCAAGACGCTCCTCGCCGTCCTGCGCGTCGCCTTGCTGCTCTTGACCCTCGGCGTCTTCATGCCGCAGTTGCGCCTCTACTTCGAGCGCCAGGGTTGGCCGGACGTCGTGATCCTCATCGACGACTCGCTCAGCATGAGCAAGGACGACCGCTACCAGGATGAGCGCGTCCGCGCCGCCGCCGAGGCGCTGGGCAAGGAGGCGAACCTGGCGGCGCCGACGCGCCTGCAGCTCGCCCAGGCCCTCGTCGCCCGGCCCGACGCCGACTGGGTGACGGCCCTCCTGACGCAGCGCAAGGCGAAGGTCCACGTCTACCACTGCTCCACGAAGGCGGCGCGGCTCGCCGACGTCGTCGAGGTCGGCAAGGCGGACGACGCCCTGCGCGCGGTGCGCGACATCCGCACGGCGGCGCAAAACGACTCGTCGCAGCTCGGCGGCGCCGTGCGCCAGGTGCTCAACGACTTCCGCGGCTCGTCGCTGTCGGCCGTGGTGATGCTGACCGACGGCGTCACCACGGAGGGCGAGGATCTGGTTAAGGTGTCGAAATACGCCGCGCAGATGGGCGTGCCGCTCTTCTTCGTCGGCCTCGGCGACGCCAACGAGGCGCGCGACCTCTACCTGCACGACTTGCAGGCCGAGGACTCCGTCTACGTCAACGACCGCCTCGTCTTCGAGGTGCGGCTGACTGGCGTCGGCTACCCCGGCCTGGGCGTGCCCGTCGAGCTATTCGAGAAGGGGAAGAAGGAGCCGATCGGCCGGGCCGAGGCGGTGGTCGACGCGGCCGGCAAGCCGGTCAAGGTGCGCGTGGTCCACCAGCCGAAGGAGGAGGGCGAAAAGATCTACGAGCTGCGCGTGCCGGTGCAGGACGGCGAGGCGAACGTCGACAACAACGTCGTCGAGCGCGCCGTCCACGTCCGCAAGGCGAAGCTGCTCAAGGTGCTGTACGTCGAGAACGAGGCGCGCTGGGAGTTCCGCTATATCAAAACGCTTCTGGAGCGCGAAAGTCAGCGTTTGGAGGGGAACAAGAGCGTCGACCTGAAGGTGCTGCTGCTCGACTCCGACGCCGACTGGCCGGCGCAGGACAAGAGCGCCCTGGCGGAGTTCCCGACGAAGGCGGAGTTGGGCCAGTTCGACGTCGTCATCCTGGGCGACGTCGACCCGAAGCCGGGGCTGCGGACGCCGAAGATGACGGAACACCTGCAAAATCTCGCCGACTTCGTGAAGGAGAAGGGTGGCGGCCTGCTGATGATCGCCGGCCCGAACTACGCCCCGCACGCCTACAAGGGGACGCCCTTGCAGGACGTCATCCCGGTCGACCTGCTGGCCGACCGCCAGCCGCCGGAGCCGCCGGGCGGCCTGGCCGAGTCGTACCACCCGGAACTGACGCCGGTGGGGCAGCTGCACCCGATCTTCCGCTTCAGCCCGGACGAGAAGCAGAATATTGAACATTGGAACAGCCTGAAGGAGCTGTTCTGGTACTCCGAGGGCTACCAGCCGAAGCGGGCGGCGGAGGTGCTGGCGGTCCACCCGAAGCTGCGCCGCGCGGGGCCGAACGGCGTGCCGGCGCGGGCGGAGAGCGCGGGCCTGGAGGGGCACCCGCTGGTGGTGCAGCAGTTCGTCGGCAGCGGCCGCAGTCTGTTCTTCGGCTTCGACGAGACGTGGCGCTGGCGCTTCCGCGAGGACGAGCTGCGCTTCAACCAGTTCTGGATCCAGACGGTGCGCTACCTGGCGCGCAGCCGCACGGGGCGCGTCGAGCTGCGCCTGGACAAGCAGACGCCGTACCGCCGCGGCGAGCCGGTCCGGGTGACGGTGCGCTTCCCCGACGACGCCCCGCCGCCGCCGCCGGACACCAAGGTGGAGGTCGTCGTCGAGCGCCGCCGCAAGGGCGGCGACCCGGCGGAGGCGACGAAGGAGACGATGACGCTCTCGAAGGTCGAAGGGAGCCGCTCGACGTTCGAGCAGCTGCTGACGCGGACGCCGGAGGGCGAGTACACGTTCTGGCTGAGTTCGCCGGCGGTGACGGGGTCGCGGCCGCGGGCGGAGTGCAAGGTGCTGGCGCCGCCGGGCGAGATGGAGGTGCTGCGCATGGACCAGGCGGAAATGGAGCGCGCGGCGGAGGAGACGCGCGGCCGCTTCTACACCCTGGCCGACGCGGACAAGTTGCCGGGCGATCTGCCGCAGGGGGTGCGGGTGACGCTCAACTCGTCCGGCCCGCCCTTGCTGCTGTGGAACCACCTGGCGCTGTTCCTGGCGGCGCTGGGCCTGCTGACGGCGGAGTGGGTGCTGCGGAAGCGGAAGCACCTGCTGTGACCGGTCCCGGTGCGAACGAGGACGATTAACGAGGCGTCAGCGGAAGTGGACGAGGGCGGGCGTCGTGCCGCGCGTGGAGAAGAAGAAGTGGCCTTCGTTCACCAGGTTCACGTACCAGGGTCCGCCTCCGGGGCAGCCCGGCAGCCGGTAGGTGAGGTCGAGGACCACGTCTTGCTCGGGCAGGATCGTCCGAGGCAGCCGCCCCCGCGGCGCGCCCTCCCGGAAGGCCGGGCCTCCCGGCACGTCCTGGTGGAGGGCCGCCGTGACGTACCCCG
Source organism: Gemmatales bacterium (assembly GCA_038229635.1). GTDB lineage: Bacteria > Planctomycetota > Planctomycetia > Gemmatales > Gemmataceae > DATFNV01. Next base: position 21,326 of record JBBROG010000101.1, on the reverse strand, counting down.
CCGCCGCCGGCCGGTGCCGCCAGGCGGTGACCCCGCGGTTGAGGAGGCGGACCCGCACGTTCACCTCGTCGCCCTCCCCGGCGGCGGCGTCCAGCACCGTGATGGCGGCCCGCGTGAGGCTCTCCGGGTCGGCGGTGCTCGGGCCGTCGTGGGCGGGCTTGAGGGCGGTCAGGATGTTCTGCCCGCCGGCCTCGGCCTGGGCGACCTCGCGGACCGCCCGGCCTCCCATGTCGGCCGGGAGGAGGCCGTTCACCCCGTGGTAGCGCACGACCTGTTCGAAGCCGTGCCTCGCGAGCAGGTGGTCCAGGTACGCGATCGTGAACGGGTTCTCCAGGGTGCCGTAGGTTGCCATCTCCTTGTCGAGCTTCGCCTCGAGGGCTCGGTCGCCGGGCGTCCAGGCCCCCTCGCCGACCGCCAGCACGCCGCCGGGCTTCAACACCCGGCGACACTGCGCCAGCCCCCGTTCCTCGTCGACCACATGATGGAGCACGGCATACATCAGCACACCATCAAAGGTGTCATCCGGCAGCGGGCACTCTTCGAGGGTCGCGCGGTGGTAGCGCACCGGCCCCGGATACGGGTAGCTGACGCGGGGCAGCCGCGCCATGCGGTGGTGCTCGGCGCGGCTCGCCACGCGCCTTTGGGCGACGGCGATCATCTCCCCGGACGGCTCGAGGGCGTCGACCGCGAACCCGAGCCCCATGAGGATCTCCGTGACCCAGCCGGGGCCGCTGCCCACCTCGAGCACGCGCGCCCCCGGCCGCAGGTCCATCGCCCGGATCAGGTTCAGGACCTCGTACATCTCCTGGAAATAGGAGTCGAAGAATCCGGTATTGCCCGGCTGGGCGTCGAACGGGTTGAACGGCTTGAGGTCGAGGTAGCGCGCCCCGACGGCGTCGAGCTTGTCGGTGTACGCCTCGGCGGCCCGGACGAACTGATCGAACTGACGGGGCCGGTGGCTCAGGTAGCGCCGGGGGCCGGCGAAAGAGTCGTCCCTGGCGCCCGCCCTACCCCCCGGGACCCGCTTGACTCCCTCGATCATGGCCTGCCCCTTCGCCGTTCGGTGAAACGGATGACCCGGAAACGTGGGGGGCGCCCGCGGCCCTCCGGCAACGGGGTGTACACCGGAGAGGCACGGCCTGTCAACCTGAAGGCGCCAGTTCGCTCTCACCCGAAACCCCGGAGGGCCTCATGCCCGATCTCAGTTACGCCGATTTCGCCAAGATGATGGACCACTCGCTGCTCCAGCCGACGTTGACCGACGCCGACCTGGAGGCCGGCTGCCGCCTGGCCCGCGACTACGACGTGGCCAGCGTGTGCATCAAGCCCTACGGCGTCCGCCTGGCGGCCGAGATCCTCAAAGGCTCGACGGTGGCGGTCGGCACGACGGTCGGCTTCCCGCACGGCGGGCACCTGACGGCGGTCAAGGTACACGAGGCGGAGCGGGCGATGGACGACGGCGCCCGCGAACTGGACATGGTGGTCAACGTCGGCAAGGTCCTGAGCGGGGACTGGGACGACGTCGCCGCCGACGTCCGCGCCGTCGTCGGGGCGGCGCACCGGCGCGGGGCCAAGGTCAAGGTGATTTTCGAGAATTGTTTCCTCAAGGACGAGCACAAGGAGAGATTGTGCGTCGTCTGCGGCGAGGCGGGCGCCGACTGGGTGAAGACGTCGACGGGCTACGGCGACGCGGGGGCGACCGACGACGACCTGCGGCTGATGCGCCGCTGCGCGCCGGCGCACGTCCAGGTCAAGGCGGCGGGCGGCGTGCGCAACTACGACCGGCTCGTGGCCGTGCGGGCGCTCGGGGTGACGCGCGTCGGCGCCACGGCGACGAAAGCGATCCTCGACGAGTGTAAGACGCGGCTCGGCGTTCGCTAACCGCCGGCCTCGACCGCCGCGCGGCGCAGGCTCGGCACGGTGACGCGGTGGTCGCCCTGGACGTAGAAGCTCTCGCCGCCGTCGGCGACGGTGCGGACGAGGATCGTCTTCCACGGCCGGTAGTAGTAGCGCGGGTCGGTCTTCGGCGCTTGCGCCCGCGGGTCGCCGTCGATGGGGACGAGGTCGAAGACGGCGGTCGTGAAGTGCTTGATGACGCGCCCCTCCTGGTGGGCGACGTTGCGGGCCATCGCCAGCGCCTTCAGGTAGACTTCCGGCCCCATGACGGCGGTGCCGAAGTTGAGCAGGACGCCGCCCTCCAGCCGCGTCACCGCCTGGGCGAAAATGAGGAAGTCCTGGTAGCTGGTTTGTCCGAGGGCGGCGCCGTCGCAGTTGGGGTGCTCGTGGATGATGTCCTGGCCGACGCCGACGTGGACGGTGACCGGCACGCCGAGGCGGGCGCCGGCGGCGAGGACGCTGACGTCCTTGTGCGGGAACGGCCCGTCGAGGATCGCGTTCCCCAGCGCCTCGCCGAGGCCGAGGCCGTCGCGGGCGCCGGCGCGGACGGCGTCGTTCATCAGGCCCGTCTCGCGCCACAGGCCGAACTCGCCCGACTGGATGTAGCGGGCGACGCTCTCGGTCGTGGCGCCGATCAGCGCGAATTCCCAGTCGTGGATCGGCCCGGCGCCGTTCATGGCGACGTGGTCGATCAGGCCGCGCTCCATCAGGTCGATCAGGAAGCGCTGCACGCCGGCACGCAGGACGTGGGCTCCCATCAGAAGGAGGCGGGCGGCGCCCTTCGTCCTCGCCTCGACGAGTCGCCGGCCGAGGGCCGGGAACGCGGGGTGCTCCAGCGTCGGCGCCGCCGCGTCGAGGGCGAGGACGGCGGAGAGGTCGAGGTCGTTCTGCCGCTCCGCTAAAGGCTTGATGAGCAGGCGCGAGCGGTCGAAGGCCGGGTGCGGCATGGGAGGATTCTCGTTCACGCGACATTTCGCAGGTCAGAATTTCACCCGACAAACCTCCACCTGTTCGTCCTTGCGCTTCAGGATGATTGTGCGCCGCTCGGTCGTTTCATGGGGAGTGCCGGCGTGTTGCGTCACCACGACGTTGACGTGCGTCTCGCCGCCGATCAGGTTCATATTCGGGGCGAAATAGTGGACGAGGACGCGGTACTCGCCCTTCAGCGCCTTGCGCACCTGGTAGCGCTCCGGGCCGTAGCCCTGCGTCTGGTCCTGCGACAGTTCGCCGCCGTTCCTCGTCTTTTGATGCTGGTAGAAGCACTTCGTCCCGTCCGGCTCGATCACCCACAGGTCGACGTCGGTCGCGTCGCTGTTCCAGGACATGGTGACGCGCAGGTCGGCGTCCGGCAGCGTACCCCCCAGGTCCCGGAGGCGGTCGCCGAAGAAGCCGCGCAGCTTGTCGTCGACGGCCTTGTCGCGAACGGCCTGGCTGAGGAGCTGCGCGTACTCCTCGCGGGCCACCGTCTTGAGCGAGTCGCGAAAGCGGTTATGCCAGGTGCCGGCGAGGACGATTTCGTACTGCGCCGCCGCCAGGCCGTAGCGCGTGCTCGACTCCAGCCCGCGCGCCAGGTCGCGGTAGCTGTGCGGCTCGAAAGGGCGCTGCCGCTGCACCTGTTCGAACAGCCGCACCGCCTGCGCCGGCTCGCCCAGGTCGAGCAGGCGGTAGCCGACCAGGCGCAGCGCGTCGCTGCGGCCGGGGTGGACCTCGACGACGCTCGACAGCGCCCGCACCGCCCCGCCGACGTCCTTCGCCGCCAGGCGGCGGCGCGACTCGGTCAGGTACGTCGCCACGTTGCCGCGGTCGGCGTCGCGCCCTTGCAGATAAGCGGGAGGGACAAGATCGGTCGTGACGAGCGCCCCGGACGGCTGGCCAGCGGGCAGCTCGAAGTCCTTGTCGGTGAGCAGGTCGAGCAGCTTCTTCAGGCGGGCGCCGTCGCCCTTCGCGTCGACCTTGAGTTGAGGCCGGACGCGCTCGAGGAAGCTCAGGTACGCCTCGCGGGCGCCGACGCCGCGGCTCAGGCCGCGCCAGGCGTCGTCGAGGAAGGCGCCCAGGTCGCGGGCGATGGCCTGGCCGCGCTCCTGCTGCAAGTTGAAGCGCTTGTAGTCGGCGTCGTTCTCCAGGACGAGGAACGAGGCGACGCGGCTGCCGATGCCGAACTCCTGGCAGTAGGCCGTCACCACGCCGTCGAGCGTCGGGTCGTTGAGCGCCAGGAGCGAGGCGACGGCGACCTCGCCCCAGCCGCGCGCCGCCAACTCGCCGCCGGCGGCGACGTCGACGGCGTATTCCTGCACATATTTCTGTCCGAGAAAGCTTCCTTCGACGACGATGGTTGTCTTGCCGGGTCCGGCCACGCGCGCGGCGACGAGGAGGTCGCCGCCGGGGTAGACGGCGGCGCGACGCCCGGCGACGAGGACGTCTTCCGCCGCCGGCCCGCCCGTGATACGGACGCGCTCGACGGTGAGGCACTGGCTGCGGTGCGCCGCGGCCGCCGGGGCGACGTCGCCCTCGCCGAAGCAGTTGAACACGCCGCCGCCGCGCCGCGTCAGCGCCTCGAACAGCTCGACGTTGTCGGCGCCGAGGCCGGTGCGATAGCAGTGGAAGCGCGTGCGGAACGGGCAGCGCGCCTCGAAGCGCGCCGCCAGCGCCGCCGCGTCCGACTCGCCCCAGGTAATTTGCCCGTCGGAGAGGAGGAAGACGTTCAGTGGGGCGCCCGGCTCGAGTCCGGCGAGCGGCGGTTGCGCGTCGGCCGGCGAGGCGAGGGCGTCGAGAGCCGTCGACAGGTCGGTGGCGCCCTCCAGGACGAGGCCGTCGAGGGCGGCGAAGACCTTGTCGCGGTTGGCCGGCGTGTTCTCCAGCCAGCCCTTCGGCTCGGCCCAGGCGGCGCCGACGCTGAAGGCGAGGACGTTGAAGTGCTTGACGTCGGGGTCGGTTTCGAGGACTTTACGGAGCAGTTTCATGCTCACGCCGAAGCGGTCGGGGTGCTCGCTCAGCGACGTATCGAGGAGGAAGACGGCGTGCTTGGCGAACGGCTCGGCCTTTTCCACCTTCAATTCCGGGCGCAAACGGGCGTAGAGGTACAGCGGGCCGCTCTCGCCTTGGCGGCCGGTGACGGCCTGTACCTGCGGCAGCGGCGGGCGGAAGGCGAACAGCGCCTCGCCGCCGGGTCCCTTGTCGGCCCACGTCTTCGAGTAGGCGAGCAGGCTGCCGCCCTCGGCCTTCTTCGCGTCCTTCGGGGCGAACGAGGCGTCCTTGCACTCGGCGGTGCTGGCGTTGAGGTGGAACTGCAAGTCGGTCAGCTTCACCTCGGGCAGCGGGAAGCGGTAGACGCAGCGGTCCCCGGCGAAGGGCAGCACTTCCTCGTAGGCGATGAGGACGCGGTTGTACCCCTTCGGCGGGATGGGGAAGACGCGGCCGCGGAAAGTGTTGGCGCCGCCGTACTCCAGCAGCGCCGGGTCGATGCGGCCGCGCACGACTTCTTCATACGTTTCGAGAGCTTTTTCCTTCGAGACGACGCGCGCCTCCTGGAGGCGCCCCCAGTCGGCGGTGCTGACCTGCTTGACGACCTCGGCGGGGCTGAGGCGGGCGAGGGCGTCCGGCGGCGGGGGCGGCGTGTTGTTGCGGCCGCCCCAGCGCGGCGGCACGGTGTCGCGCGTCTGGCCGAGGAACATGGCGAAGTAGGACGGGCTGGCTCCGGTCGGCAGCGGGTACTCGAAGGTGCCTTCTAATTGCCGGTCGTGCGGGTTGCGGAAGATGTGGTCGACCAGCGTGCGGGCGCGCGGCCCTTCGACCGTCACCGTGACGTGCAAACTGACCAATTCCAGAGCGTTGCCGTCGCCGACGTAGATGCGGGCGAAAGAGGGTTGACTGTCGTCGCGCTTCCAGACCTGTGGCGGCTGGTCGGGCTTCTTGCGTACCCCTTCGCCCTCCTTGCCGCTGCGCGTGAGCGGGCTGCGGCCCTTGGCGTAGACGGGTCGCTCACCGGCCGAGTCGTCAGCGGGGGCGCGATCGTCGGACTTCATCGGAGGAGGCGGCGCGGCGCCAAAACCTGACGGCCCATCTTTCGAGCCACCGGATCGGGAGGGCGGCGGCGCCATGCCGCCCGGAGCAACAGCACCGCCACCGTCCATGCCGGGGGCACCGGGCCTTGGCGGCGCCTCTTTTTTGTCGAATCGCGCCTCGGGCGCGTTGATCGTGCCGCCGACCTTGCTGAACGTCCCGGTCGAACCCGCGTTGCCGCAGCCGATGTTGGTCAGCAGGACGACGCCCAGCATCAAGGCCACGCCGCCGACTACGTGACGCTTCCGCTCCTCGCGACGGCCCGTGCGCATGGTAATCCCCTTTGCCGCGACATGAGTGGTCGGACGTGATACCGCCTCTCCTCGCCCCAGTCCAGATGCGCGAGGACAGGCTGTTATTCCCGGAACGAACACGAGTGCAGTGTAACCCCGGTAGAGGAGTGCGGGCAAGGCGCCGACCCGCGGGCACGTCAGTAGATGCGCACCCGCTTGCCGTAGCGCTGCCGCAATGCCGTCGCGCCGGCGGCGCTGATGTGGTTGTTGAGCGGCTTCAGTTCCGCGAGATTCTCCAGGTACGGCGAACGCGCCAGCGCGAATGCCCCCTCGTCGCCGACGTGGTTGGAGACGAGGATGAGCGCGTTCAGGTTGGCCATGTACGGCGACGCGGCGAGCGCCGTCACGCCGGCGTCGCCGACGCGGTTGCGGCCGACGTCGAGCGTCGACAGGTTCGCGAGGTGCGGCGACTCGGCCAGGGCCTTCACGCCGTCGTCGGTGACGTGGTTGTCCCACAGCACCAGCGTCGACAGGTTGACGGTGTGCGGCGACGCGGCCAGCGCCTTGGCGCCCTCGTCGCCGACGCCGTTGCCCGAAAGGATGAGCGTCGAGCGGTTCGCCAGCGACGGCAGCGCCGCCAGCGCCTTGACGCCCTCGTCGCCGACGCCCTTGTTCGTCAGGTCGAGCAGCCACAAATACGGCGTCGCCTCGACGGAGCGAACCAGTTCCTTGACGCGATCCGGCGGCTCCTCCTTCACCGGAGGAGGAAGAGGAACCGCCAACGGCGGCGCGGCGGGACGGAGCAGAGTCCCCAGGAGTTCGGCCAGGGCGACGGCATCGGGAGGTCGGCGCTCCGGCTTGGGGGAGACGCAGGCGCCGAGGAGGCGAATCAGGTCGCGGCTCAGCCCGGCGTCCTCCAACTCCTCGGCCCACAGCCCCGTCGGCGCGCCGCTGCCGAGGTCGCCGGTCAGGAGTTGATACCAGACGACGCCGAGAGCGTGGACGTCGTCGCGCACGTCGGGCGCCTCGCCGCGCATCTGCTGCGGCGAGGCGTACAGGGGCGTGTGCGCGCCGCGCAGCGACGTCGCCAGGACGGCGCCGCGCGTCCCCGGCCGGCGCGACTCGCGGATCGCTTCCAGCGCCGCGACGCCGCCGATGCCGAAGTCGGTGACGCGCAGCCCCCAGCCGGCGGCGGACTTCTGCACCAGGACGTTGGCGGGCTTCAGATCGCGATGCACGACCGGCGGCGCCAGCCGGTGCATGGCGCCGACGATGCCGGCGAGTTGGGCGATCACTTCGGTCGCCGGCCGCCAGCGCCGGGACGCCGCGAGTCCCTGCCACTCGCGGACCAGCCCCGACAGGTCGCCGCCCTCGATGTACTCGTATTTCAGACACGGCGGGTCGGCGCCGAGGGCGGCGTCCAGGAGAGGCACGACGCCGGGCTGCCGCCCCTGGCGCATCACCTGGTTGATGACGCTCGCCTCGTACTTCAGCAGGCGATTTTTCGCCTCCGGGTCGAGGCAAAATTTGAGGGCGACCGGGGCGATGCCGTCGAAGAAGCGGTGCTTCGCCTTCCACACCTCGCCGAAGCCGCCGACGCCGAGCAGCTCAACCAACTCCCAGTCGCCGATGCCCGGCGGGCAGTCGCCGGCGCGGAAGCGCGGCAAGCGGGCGGGCAGGAAGACGAGCAGGTTCTCGGGCCGGTCGAGGGCGAGGACGGGCGGGGCGGTGAGGCCGTGGCCGTCGCTCGGGCGGCGGAACGACTGGCGGACCAGCGACGGCACCTGGGCGAGGTAGTCGGCGACGCGCAGCTCGATCTCCGGCGGCTGGCCGGCGCAGACTTCGCGGGCGGCGGCGCGGGCCTCGGCGCGGACCTCGTCGGCGCCGGCGAGGACGGCGACTTCCAGGGCGGCGCGGAGGCCGCCGTCCTCGCGGCCGTGGCGGAAGCGCTCCAGCGCCTCGTGAGCCACGTCGTAAGCGACCTCGCCGAACGGCACCAGGCCGGCGACGCCGCGCAGGCCCTGGGCGCAGACCGCTTCGCCGAGGCATCGGAACAGGAGCTTCAGCCGTGACATGTTCCCGACTCCGGTACGGGGCCGACGGGGGTGCGAGTCGGTGTATCGTAAGACGGGACGGGGGGGAACTCAAGCAAGGTAGGAGTTGCTCGCGGCTTCGCAGGGGGTGCGAAGCCGCGAGTGGCGGACGTCGTGTCACTTCCCTTGCTTCGAGCCCGGATCCTTCTCCATGAACTTCTGCATCGCCGCCATCGCGTCGCGGCCGCTGGCGCTCTCGAGCGCCTTCGACGAGATCTCCTTGACGTCGGTGCGCGCCTGGTCGAGCTGAGTCTTCAGGCTCGCGACCTCGCCGCTGGCCTTCTCCAGCGCCGTCTTGAGCGACATCGTCTCCTGGGCCGCCAGCTTCTGGAACGTTTCCAGGTCCTTCGCGGCGAGCGTCGCCTTGGTTTCGTACTCCTTCTTGACGGAGTTCGTGGCGATGGCGACCTGGGCGTTGACTTCCTTCTTGACCACCTCGGGGTGCTGGTCGACCTTCTGGCGCAGTTCGACCAACTCGGTCTCGCGCTTCTTCAGGTCGGCCTCGCGCTCGGCCCAGTTCTTCTCGATCGTCTCCTGCTTGTTGCGGTTGGCCTTTTCGAGGTCTTCCATCTTCTGCTTGTGCTCGTCTTCCTTCTTGCGCCGCGCCTGGACGCGCTCGTAGTCGTACTCCTCCTCCTCGCGCTGCCAGCCCTTGGCGCGCTCGGAGCGCTCCTCTTCGTGTTCGCGGCGTTTCTTGGCCTGCTCCTCCTCCCACGTCTCGCGCTGGCTCTCGATCTCCGCTTTGAGATCGTCCAACTCGATTTCCTTGGCTTCGAGGTCGTAGAGTTGCCGCAGCTCGTCCTGCTTGAGCTGGATGGCGGACTCGACCTTTTGCAGCATCCCGAAGCGCTCGACCAGCTTGGCCGACAGGTCGGCGAGCGACTTCTGGACCTCGACCTGCGCCGCCGCCAGGTTCGTCGACACCGTGTCGAGGTTGAGGCCGGCGACCGCCTCGAGGACTTCGCTCTCGCGCAGCGCCGCCGCGTGCCGGTTCTTCTCGCCCGCGGGCTTCGGCCCGGAGTCCGTGTCGAGGTCGAGGTCGAGGTCGCCGTTGGTCGGCGCGGGGGCCGGGCGGGAGACGGGGGGACGCTTCTTCGTCGCGGAGGACTTCGCCATGTTTGTTCCCTTTGTGAGGTCGGAAAAGAAGATCAGCGGCCGCGCCACCCCGGCGGAGGTGATTCCTTCCCGCAATTCTGCCGAGTGCGGGAGGTAGAGTAACGCGCGCCGGGGTCGAAAACAAGCGTCGTAGCCGCGTTTTTCCGGGGTTTCACGGGACGTACACCCGCCAGGAAACCGCCGACAGCCCGCGCTTCTCCAGGGCATCGTTGGCCGCCGAGAACGGCCTTGTGCCGAGAAATTCGCGGCTCGCTGGCTCGGGCAGCGTCCGCACGGCATGACGGCCGCCAGCGACGAGCTTTTCCTTGCGCGCCCCCGCCTCCCCGCACAGGAGGAACGCCAGTGGCTTATCACGGGCGCCGAGGGCGCGGACGACGGCATCGGTGAACGTCTCCCAGCCGCGCCCCGCGTGCGACCCCGGCTCGCCGGCGCGGGCCGTCAGCACGACGTTCAGCAGCAGCACGCCGCGCTTCGCCCACGGCTCCAGGCAGCCCGTGCGCGGGACTCGATGGCCGAGATCGGCGCGCAACTCCTGGAACAGGTTCTTCAGCGCCGGCGTCGGCGCCACGCCCGGCGGCACGGAGAAAGCCAGTCCGTCCGATTGCCCCTTCTTCGCCGACGGCTCGCCGCCGAGCAGCACCACTTTGACGCTCGCGAACGGCGTCAGGGCGAAGGCGCGGAAGACCGCGTCCTCCGCGGGGTAGACGGCGTGTTCCTGGCGCTCGGCGTCGATGTACTTCTCTAGCTTGTGAAAGTACGCCTTGTCAAACTCGTCGGCGAGGGCGTGGCGCCAGTCCTCGGGCAGCAGGGCCGCGTGGCGCGGCGAGTGGAGGCTCGTCAGGGCTGTCCGCGGCACCCCCGCGGCGGGATGCGCCGGCTCCGGTTCGGCCGGCGGGGCCGCCGTCTTGGCGGGCTCCGGCTCCGCCGGCATGGCCTTTGTTTCCGCCTCGTTTTCGCCGGAAATTCGCCAGTCGACCGGCGTGAGGCCGAGTCGTCCAAGTGCCTGGTTCGTCTGGGAGAATGGCTTGCCGCCGAAGAATTTCTTGGCCGACAGCGGCGACGGGTGCGCCGCCTTCAGGACGACGTGCCGGCTCGCGTCGATAAGTTCCTCCTTTTTGTGGGCGTAAGCGCCCCAGAGGAGGAAGACCACTGGCCTGGCGCGGGCGCTCAGGGCGCGGATGACGGCGTCGGTGAACGTCTCCCAGCCGCGCTCCTTGTGCGACGCCGGCTCGTGTGCCCGCACCGTCAGCACGGCGTTCAGCAGCATCACGCCTTGCTTCGCCCACGACTCCAGGTAGCCGTGAGCAGGCGCCGGGATACCGAGGTCGTCGCGCAGTTCCTTGAAGATGTTGACCAGCGACGGCGGCGGCTTCATTCCGTGGCGTACCGAGAAGCATAACCCGTGCGCCTGGCCGTCGTCGTGGTACGGGTCTTGCCCGAGCAGCAGCACCTTGACCTCTTCAAAGGGCGTGAAGCGGAAGGCGTTGAAGACGTCCTCGTCCGGCGGGAAGACGGCGAACTCGCCGCGCTCGGCGGCGACGAACTCCTGGAGCGATCGGAAATACGGCTTGGCGAACTCGTCCGCGAGAACGTCGCGCCAGTCGGGCGGCAACTGCCCCGCGAGCGACGGGACAGAGCCGGCCTGCCGTTCCGCGCCCGCCTCCTCGTTCGCGGGGGCTTCGCCCCCCTCGTCCGCCTCTTCGACGCCGATCTTCGGGCACAGGTCCTCGAACAGGCACGCGCCGCATTTCGGCTTGTGAGCCGTGCAAGTGTAGCGCCCGTGCAGCACCAGCGCGGGGCCGAACTGCACCCACTCCTCTTGCGGGACGAGGCGCATTAAATCCTGCTCGATCTTCTCCGGCCTCGTCTGGGCGCTGAGGCCCAGGCGCTGACTGACGCGCTGGACGTGGGTGTCGACGATGATGCCGGAAGGGATGCGGAAGGCGTTGTTGAGGACGACGTTCGCCGTCTTGCGGGCGACGCCAGGGAGCGTGACGAGGTCCTCCATGCGCGGCGGCACCTCGCCGCCGAAGCGCTCGACGAGCGCCCGGGCGCACTCCTGCACGGCCTTCGCCTTGTTGCGGTAGAAGCCGGTCGGCTTCAGGTCTTTCTCCAACTCGGCGCGGTCGGCCTCGGCGAACGCTTTCGCGCCGGGGTACTTGGCGAAGAGAGCCGGCGTCACCCGGTTGATGCGCTCGTCGGTCGCCTGGGCGGCGAGGATGGTCGCGACGAGGAGTTGAAACGGCGTCTCGTAATTCAGCTCGTAGCGGGCGCCGGGGTACTTCGTGTTGAGGCGCTCGATGAGAGGGGCGACGTGCGGGGCTGCGGACCGGCCGGCCATACCTTCCTCCCGCGGCAAGGGTCGTGAGATCGGACGTCGGAGACTCAACGCGGATCGCGCGCGACTGATTCTACTCGCGCGGCGCGGGAAAAACACGGTCAGCAGGGGAGGGCGGACGAGAAGGGACTCAGCGGGGCCTCGGCTCGGCGCCGGCGTGCTCCCGGGCTTCGCGCGCCCCGGAGGCCTGCGAGGCGAGCCATTCGTCGTGCATGAAGGCGCAAAAGCGCTCGACCAGTTCGGGGTCGAGCCCGCCGCCGCAGGCGCTGCTCCGCAGCATGTCGAGGCACTTGTCGTGCGGGAGCGCGTCGCGGTAGGGGCGGCGGCTCGCCAGCGAATCGTAGACGTCGGCGACCGACAAAATCCGCACCAGGGGCGAGATCGCCTCCGCCGTCAGGCCGTCCGGGTAGCCGCGGCCGTCGAGCCGCTCGTGGTGCCAGCGGATGAGCGGGATCGTGTCGCGCAGCGACTTCAACGGCTCGACGATGCGCGCCCCCTGGGCGGCGTGCCTCTTGACCGCCTCGTACTCGTCGGGACTCAGCGGACCCGGCTTGTCGAGGATGACGTCGGGCACGCTGATCTTGCCGATGTCGTGGAGCATCGCCCCCTTGCGAAGGACCTCCCGCTGGTCGTCGGCGACGCCGACCGCGTCGGCGAGAGCGAGGGCGTATTGCGTCACGCGCTCGGCGTGCCCCTGGGTGTACGGGCTCTTGGCCTCGACGGCGCGGGCCAGGGAGAAGACGACCGCCTCGGCCGTGTCCAGCTCGTCGATGAGACGCTTGACGCGCAAGAGGGAGCGGCAGCGGGCGACCAGCTCGACGCAGTGCAGCGGCTTGCTCAGGAAGTCGTCGGCGCCGAGCTCCCACGCGCGCATCTTGGCGTCGAAGGCGTCCTCGGCGGTGACGATGATGATGGGGATCAGGCGCGTGGCGGGGTCTTGTTTGACGCGGCGGCAGACCTCGAAGCCGTTGAGCCGCGGCATGTCGAGGTCGAGCAGGATCAGGTCGGGCGGCCGCTCGGCGATCCGGGCCAGGGCGTCGAGGCCGTCGCCGGCCAGGCGGACGGCGTGGCCCTGACCCTCCAGCACCTGCCGGAAGAGGTGCGCGTTCGCGGCGTTGTCCTCCGCCACGAGGATGTCACACGCGCTCGCCTCTGCCATGGCCATGCTTCCGCTCCCTCCGTCCGCGGGGGCGCGGTCGCCGTCGACGCAACCCCACTCGGAAGGTAGGCCACTGTCGCCGCGTTGTCAACCGACGCGCGGGCGAGAATCCGTGGGAAAGAGGCGTTACCGCCAGCGGAACCATTTCAGGGCCAGGAAGAACGTGACGCCGCCCCAGGCGGCCAGCGCCGCCAGCCGCCAGCCGACCTGGCCCGCCGTCGCTCCTTCGAGCATCACCTCGCGCAGCGCGTCGTTGACCTGCGTCAGCGGCAGCGCCTGGATGAACGGCTGGACCGCGTCGGGGAAGCGCTTCGACGAGAAGAACGTCCCCGAGGCGAGCCAGCCGGGGAGCATCACCAAATTGACGAGACCGGAGATCGTCTCCGTCTTATCGGCGCGCGACGCCAACAGCAGGCCGATGCCGGAGAAGGCGAACGCCCCCAAGGTGATGACGGCGCCGAGGAGGAACGGGTTGCCGCGCACCGGCACGCCGAAGCCGAAGCGAGCCAGCAACAACAGCAGTCCCACCTCGGGTAGCAGCAGGAACAGTCGCGTGCCCAGGACGGCGAGCAGGAAGTGGCTCCGCTTCATCGGCGTGGCGAGCATACGCTTGAGCAGCTTGCGGACGCGCATGTCGACGATGACGAAGCCGACGCCGAACAGCCCGCCGCCCATGAGGTTCAGGCCCATCAGGCCGGGGATGAGGAAGTCGATGTAGCGGCTGCCCGCCTCGCGCACCGGCGCGTCGTCGGTGCGCCAGCGCGCCGCGCCGGCGGCGTGGCTCGTGGCGCGGACGCCGTCGGCCTCCTCGCCCCGCTCGGCGACGACGCCGGCGCGCCAGCGCGTCACGGCGGCGTCGACCTCGGTGCGGGCGGCGAGGCTCTCCGGACGCGCCCGGTCGTAAACGTAGCGGAAGGCGTCGTCCTCGGGGACGACGAACAGCGCCGTCTTGCCGACGCGGAGCCGGCGGCGACACTCCGCCTCGTCGTGGACCTCGGCGGCGAGGCCGGCGTCCTCCAGGCGGCGGCGCAACTCGTCGGCGCGCGCCTCGCCGGGGGCGCCCTGGACGTCGACCTGCGCCGGCTCCGGCTCGCGGTCCCAGAAGGCGATGCCCAGCCCCACCGCCATGATGAGCGGGAAGCCGTAGACCCAGAACAGCGCCTCCGGCTCGCGCAGGAATTCGCGGAGGCGCGACAGGAACAGCTGTACGAAAGGGTGGTTCATGGTTGTGCCGCTCGCGGCTTAGCGTTCGGAGTGTCGTCTCAGCCAGTCAATAAGGTCGTCGAGGGAGCGGTGCGGGCGCGGCTCGAATTCGAGCGTGTGACTCGCCTCCGGATATTCGATCACCGTCTTATCCGTGGAGGCAAACGATTCCGCGAAGCGCCGCACCCGCGCGTTGTCGACGACGCGCTCCCGCCCGGCGAGTTGCAGCAGCACCGGCGCGCGGACGTGCCGCGGCACGAACCGCAGGTAGCCGTCGAGGCGGACGCTGTGGGCGAGGAAGCGCGCCGTCGCCCGGTGCAAGGCGAGCGGGTCGTCGCGGAGAAACTGTTGCCACTCGGGCGAGTCGGTGAACAGTTCCGGGTCGTTGAGCGGGATCGGGAACAGTCGCCGCGGCGCCGCCAGGTAGGACCAGGCGATGCGCAGCCGTTCGCCGAAGGGCGGCCGCACCTTCGCGAAGAAGCCGGGGCAGAGCAGCGCCAGGCCGTCGACGAGGCCGGGGTGGCGCTTCTGAAGGGCCGTCGCGAGCTTGCCGCCCCAGGAGATCGCGACGAGAAACGTCGGTCCTTCGCCGAGCGCCTTCAGAAACTCCGCGATGTCGTCGAGGAGGCGGCGGAATCCCGGTGCGTCGCCGCGCCCTTGCTCGTTCAGCCCGGCGCCGCGGCGGTCGAGGAAATAGACGTCGAAGCCGGCGTCGGCGAGGCGCGTGCAGGAGAGAACGTACCAGCCGCCGTGGCTCTGAATGCCGTGGATCGCGACGACACGGGCCAGAGACGGCGATGTCGCCGAGGGGTAATGACGGTAGTGCCAGCGGTAACCGTCGCCCGCTGTGTGGGTGGCGACGGCGCAGCGCGCCCCCGGGATGGGGTCAGCCAAGCAGAGCCTCCTTGCGCACGGTGACGCGCTCCAGCGACGACGGCCGCACCTCGACGCCGAGGCCGGGGCCGGCGAGCGCCGGCGCCCAGCCGCCCCAGCGAAACGTGATGTCCCTGGCGCCCAGGGCCTCGCGCACCAGGTGGCGGTCGTAGGAGCCTTCGAGGTAGCGCAGCCCGCCGACGCTGGCCGCGAAGTGGCGCCCCGCCGCCGACAGCAGCGCCGTCTCGCCCACTTGGCAGCCGAGCTGGCAGCCGATCCCCTGAGCGCGGGCGAACTGCGCCAGCCGCAGCGTCGGGATGAAGCCGCCGCACTTCGAGAGGCGGAGGTTGAAGAGGTCGCACGTCCCGTCGGCGGCGGCGCGCTCGGCGTCGACGCGGCCGCACAGCGACTCGTCGAGCATGACCGGCGTCTTCACCTGCTTGCGGACCTCCGCGAGGACGGCGACGTCCGCGTGCGCCACCGGCTGCTCGACCGAGGTGATGCCGAACGGCTCCAGCGCCCGGACGCGGGCGACGACTTCGCCGGGCGACCACGCCTCGTTGGCGTCGACGCGCAGGTCGACCGCGGCGCGGAGGTATTGGCGGATCCGCTTGAGGCGATAAACGTCGTCGCGGCCCTCGATGCCGACCTTCACCTTGACCTGGCGGAAGCGGTAGACGCGGAGGCGCAACGAGGCTACGAGGAGCCGGACGCCGGCGCGGGCCGACAGGAGGACGCCGCTGTAGCGGACGCGGTCGCGCGGCTCGAAGAGGTCGGGGGCGAGGAGTTGCGTCACGCGCGCCAGCGGCTCGCGGAAGCGCCGGCCGTAGGCGTCGAGGAGGGCCAGCTCGACGGCGCAGCGGGCCGCGTTGCCGCCGCAGGCGCGGTCGTCGCCGGGGACGGGCGCCAGGCGCAGGCGCTCGATCATGGCGGCGGCGGCGCCGAAGTTGTGGCACGCCTCGAACTGCGACGCCAAATCGCTGCGGCGCAGCAGCGCGGTCGCCGACTCGATGGTTTCGCCGGTGACGTACTCGCGCGGCACGCCTTCGCCGAAGCCCTCGGTGCCGTCCTCGAGGACGCAGCGGACGACGAGGTTGTCCGTCTCCGTGCGGGCGTGCGAGGCGTGGCGCACCGGGCGGACCAGAGGAATGTGCGCCTGATATGCCGTCAGCTCGACGACCCGCATGAGGCCACCTGGAGGAGGAGTCGGTGAGGGAGACAGAGGACCACTGATAAGAAAAGAAATCGAGGCAAGACGGCAAGGGCGCGGGCCGCGCTACTTGATCGCGTCGCGGAACATCCACAGGCCGAGAACCATGACGAGCGCCGCGCTCGCCACGGGCAGCAGCCGGAACAGCCGCGTCAGGCTCCCGCCTCCCCAGCGCGCCTCGGCGAAGCCCTTGACGTAGACGACGCCGACGCCGATGGCGACGAGCACGCCGCCGAGCCCGGCACTGAAGCCGACCAACAGCGGCAACGCCAACTCCAGCCGGTGGGCGTTCACGACCGCCACCGTGATGAGCACCGCCGCGGGGCACGGCAGCAATCCGCCGCTCACGCCGAGGACGAACAGCCGCCACCAGCCCGCCGCCTCCGGCTGTCCGTGCCCGTGTCCGTGTCCGTGTCCGTGTCCGTGGCCATGCGCTTCCTCATCATGAGAGTGGTGATGTCCGCCGACGAGGTGGACGTGGTCGGCGCGCCCGCTCAGGCGACAAAGCAACAGCCAGGCGCCCATGCCGGCGACGAGGAGCCCGCTCAGCGCTGGCAGCCAGCCCATGACGGGGGCGAAGCGCTGCGGGAAGAGGCGGAACAGCAGGGCCAGAAGCAGCAGGGCGCCGGTGTGCGTCAGCGTGGTGACGACGCCGAGGAAGAGGGCGTGCCAAGCGGTGCCGCGCTGGCCGACGAGGTAGGCGGCGACGAGCGTCTTGCCGTGGCCCGGCGTCAGCGCGTGGTAAGCGCCCCAGCCGATCATCAGGGCCAGCGCCATCCAGAAGCCCGACGGCTCGTCGAGCAGGCGCGACAGCCGCTCGTGCAGCCCGCGCGACTCGGCGGCCTCGTCCTCGTCGACCTCCGGCCCCCCCGGCTTGAGTCCCGCCGCGTCGGAGGCGTCCGCCGAGGGCTTGTCGCGGATGGGCGGCTCTTCGACGATCTCGAACGTCGCCGACGCCTTGCGCAGGCGCTCCTCGTCGCCGGGCTGCAATTCCGTCGCGGGTTTCGCCTTGAGGGCCTCGGACGGCTCCTCCTTCCGCTCGACCCGAACGCCGTCGCCCGCCGCCAGCGACAATTTGACCAATCCCGCCTCCGTCTCGTAGTTGCCTTCGCGGAACGTCAGCGTGTGACGAGAGCCGGGTGAGAGCGCCCACTTCGCCCGGAACTGAAAAACGCACTGAACGCTGTCCTTGTCCTCGTGCCGGTGCGTTTCGCAGGTGAAAGACAGCGGTTTGCCGTCGAGGCGGGCGTCGAGGTTGTCGGCGAGGATGGGGCCGTAGACCTTCGTGAACGCCTCGTAGAACTCGCGCGGCCGCGTCAGCTTCGTCAGGTCGACGCGGTCGTTGACGGCGGGCAAGTCGACGAAAACGATCGTCCAGCTATCGACCTCAAGTCGGTAATCGACGACGACGGCGTCCGGCGTGAGGCGCACGTCGACGACGCGGTCGTGGTTCTTGCGCGCGACCGGGTGGGCGCCGGCCGCCGGCGCCATGAAGACGGCGGCGAGGAGCGACAAGAGGAAAGCCGAACGGCTGAGACGCATCGCGACGTTCTCCGACACCCGACCCAGAAGCGGCGGTCAAACAGTCTATTTTATCGCCGCGGGAGGAGGAGGCAAACCCCGCCGACAAGATCGACACAGGCGGAAGAGTTTTCCTCAACCGATCTCTTTCTTTCGACGATAAAAGGAGTGCAATTTACAGTGCCGTGGCGTCGCGGCATTGCCCACCCTGTCCACCCCGCCCGGCTTGCGCGAACGAGCCCGGCCGGGTTCGTTCCACGGAGGGATTCATGGCGAATCGCAAGTCGGGTCGTTGGCGGACGGTCGCGGTCTCCTGGACGCTCGCGGCGGCGCTGCTGGCGAGTTCATGTCAGACGGGCGGCCTGAGTACCTGCCTGCCTTGTCTGGACTGCGCCGGCGGGGCGAAGGTGTGTCAGAAGCCGACGATCCGCGCGCTCGCTCACGACCTGGATGAACTGGAGAGCCACGTCGAGCGCTACGGGAGTGTCGTTCCCAAACAGCCGGACGTATGGGGGCAGGCCCGGCTGACGAGGCACCGCGAACAGTTCGAGAAGGAGATGGAGACCGAGTTCGGCAAGTTCAGCGATTCGCTCCAGGGGTCGCTGTCGCGGTCCGACCAGGCCTACGTCGCCGACTCCTTCGCGCTCAGCGCGGCCATCAGCGGCCGTCAGGCGGGTGCCGCGTCGCCGAACGTCGTCGTCAACGCCGCCACGGCCGCCGGGACCAAAACCGAGACGCCTACCGTACTCAAGCCGCTTGACCTACCCACGGTGGCGGAACAGCAGGACACGTTCGCCGGCTTCACCAAGATCACCCGTAACGACGTCCCCAAGCCGCCGGACGTCAAGTTCGTCACGACCGCCGGCACGGCAATCGCCGGCATCTCCCTGGAGCCGACGGTCCACCTCGATCAGAAGGCGCGCTACCTGAACCACCTGAACGAGCTGCGCCGCACCAACGAAGGCGACGACACCGCCGACTCCCCCGGCTATTCGCTCAACCTGGTACGCATCCCGGTGTCGGTGCTGCCGGGCAAGAAGACCGGCGTCGGCTGCGGCGCCGAAGTGACCATGACGCTGACGCCCTACCTCGGCGACGAGCTGCTGCCGACGACGTTCCGCAACCTCGTCCTCAACGACCTGACCGACCAGATCGGCTTCCCGCTGACGCAATTCCTCAACGACCCGCGCAACCACGTCTACCTCGCGGAGCGGAACGTGGCCGACGTGGACGATTTGATCCTCTTCGTCGAGTCGTATACCACCTACGAGCAAGTGCGGAGCCACCTGGGCGAGTTACAGCAGATGCGGGCGAAGCCGAATCTTCAGGCCGTGTTCGCCCGCCCGGAGTGGGCCTGGGTCGACGAATTGCTTCTAGAAGCGCTCGCGCCCCAAGCCGCCGAGGCGGACCCTCAGAAGATGGGACTCGAGAGCGCGCAGCGGCAACAGCAACATCAGCAGCAGCGGCAGCGGCAACTCACCGCGAAGATCAGCCGAAGCGCCCGCGCCACCTTCCAGCACGCCGCCATCGCGATCCCCGCCACGAAGTCGCGCCGGGCGCGGCTCCCCTTTCCGCCGTCGCAGATGGCTGACATCTACGGATTCGACAACCTCTTCCACCTCGCCGCCGACGCCTTCCGCGCCTTCTCCAAAGAGCGAATCAGCCGACCGTGCCTGAACTCGGACCAGATCTTCATTCACCTGCCGGACATCCAGGGTTACCTGCAAGAGGAGTTGGCGGCGGCGAACAAGTTCCTGGCCAGTCCCGCGAACGCGGACCTCTGGGGCTTCTGCACGCCGGACCTCGCCGCGGCGATCCGCACTCACCAGTTGCACCTGGTGCAAGAGGCGCGGGCGCGGTTCCGGGGCGCCGTCCTGGAGAAGGCCGGCGGCGAGGACCGGGCCATTCACGCCACCGCCGCCGCCCTCGCCTGGGCCGTCATCGTCGAGTCGGCGCTGCTCAACGATCAGCTCGTGCAAGACATGCGCGAGTCGGCGTCCGCCAAGAACTGCGCCTGTGCCCCCGCCGCCTGGCTGCCGTATTTCCTCCCCGCCCCGCCGGCCGAGGCGCGGCAGGCGTTCAACGACTACGTCCGCTGCCGCTGGCCGATCCACGTCTTCGCCCTCGACCCGGTGACGCAGCAGCAGAACATCGCCGACACCTTCAGCGGCCGCCGCGAGCTGCAGCTGGCCATGTCGCTCGCCTTCGTCAGCGGCAACATCAGCGCGCGGAACATGATGCGCTACGCCCGCCGCATCGAGTACGACCTGGCGACCATCGACCTCAACGGCACCGCCGTCGGCTTCTCGCACGGCGACGACACCTTCGGCTGGCGCTTCTACCCGCGCTACCAGACGCCGGACATCGAGGGTAACCTGACGGTCATCGGCCGCGACCTCCTGATCGGCGGCCCTAACCGCGACACGCTGCTGCGGCAGCGGCGCCTCGAGCCCGGCATGCGCGAGTGCCTCGCCGTCGTCATCATGCCGTCGTTCGTGCCTTACGCGACGCTGCACACCAACAGTAACTGGTTCAAGCTGACCAACCCGAAGTGCAAGGAACTCGACTCGACCGACGCGGTGAAGCTCGGCAAGGCGGTCAAGTCGATCCAGAACTGCGCCGGCAACGTCGGCGACGCCGCGTGCTACCGCGACGGCGACCTCGAACGGCTTCTGTACCGGGCCAAGCAACTCGAGGCGCGGCTGCCGCTGCAATCGACGATGGTTCAAGTGCCTTATGAAAACACGCTGGGCGGTTTCGCCATGTTCAACACCGGCGTCACCGACCTGGCGCCGGAGCTGAACGGCTGGTACGGCGCGTCGTCGGTCAATCCCGACGCGGCGACGACGGTCTTCCTCGTCGGCAACCACTTCAGCGTTCACCAGACGCAGGTCATCGCCGGCGGCAAGGCCATCACGGACTCGAAGATGCTCAGTCGCCAAGTGATGCAGGCAGTCATCCCGGCCGGCGCCGGCACCGTGGGCAATGCCTGCGGGCAGTTCGTCGATGTCCATATCGCCACGCCTTACGGCGTGACGACGCACATGCTGATCCCGGTGTGTCCCAAGCCCGCCGCCGCCGACGCCGCCAAGGGCCTGGCGTGGGCCGCGGGGACGGTCCAGGTGGCGTTCGTCTACGGCGGCGTGGGAATCGTGCCGTCGGTCGACCCGAAGACGAGGCCGCCGGCCCTGGTCCTCAAGGCGGGGAGCGACGGCCCCAAGCCGGGCCTCGGCAACAAGGTGGTCACCCTTGCCCTGAAGGTGACGACGCCCGACGGCGACCGCGTCGTGAACGTGGCGGGCAATTACGACAAGGCGAAGGACGTGTACACGTTCGACGGGGGAGTCTTCGCCACGGCGCTCCTCGGGCAGGTGGCTCTCGTCTTCGGCCCCGAGTCGACCAACCCGCCGTGTCCGCTGACCGGCAAGGGGGAGTTGACCTTCACCCCTGACCCGAAGGCGGCGGACGTGACGCTGGCGACGCAGCCGCTGACAATCACCTGGCTGAGTGCGCCGCAGTGATCGGTTAGCGGGGGCCTGTCGCGAGCCGCAGCCGTCCGCGAGCGGCGACGCACCCCGCGCGGCCGGCCGCGGCACGCGACGGCCGCATTCAAACAGCCCCCGCC
>JBBROG010000100.1:0-27196 GCA_038229635.1 Gemmatales bacterium | reverse complement strand
GCGCACCCCCGGTACGACGACGCCCACCCCCGGTACGACGACGCCCACCCCCGGTACGACGACGCTTATGCGAGGACCGCCGCCAGGTCCGGGAACACAACCGTCTCCCCCTTCAACTCAACGCTCGTCAGCATCAAGGTAGGATCGACCGGCTGCGGCCGCGTCGTCGGCAGGTGCGGCAGCGGCAGCGGCAGCACGCGCACCGTCGGGCACACCAGGAAGCCGGCGACGTCCGACGCCGTCGACGTGCGCACCACCAGCAGACGCGACCGGCCGTCGCGTCGCGCCGGCGGCAATCCCATCCGCCGCGCCAGGTCGACGACCGCCAGCGGACGGCCGCGCCACCACGCCAGGCCGGCCACGTGCGGCGGCGAGCCCGGCACCGACGTCAGCTTCGGCACTTCGACCACTTCGACCACTTGCGTAATGCTCAATCCGAATACCAGCGGCCGCCTGTCCGGCGGCGCCTCCGCCACGGCGAACAGGACGAGGCGGCCGCGCCCGGAGGACAGGGCGAGGCCGAAGCCCTCCGCGCCGGCCGAGGAAGGCAGCCACGCCGGCGCATCGCCCTCGTCGTCTCCGCCGGGACGCAGTCGCTCCGGCGCCAGCAGCAGGACCAGGTCGTCGTCTTGACGGATCACGCCGCTCCAAGGCGTCGTGAACGGGTCGGCCGTCCCCGCCGGCAGCGGGAACACCGCGCTCGTCGGCACGCGCCGCGCCTGCGCCACGCGCCCGGCGAGCAGTCCCCATGCGGACGTTTTGCCGCGGAGTACGATCACCTTATGCCCCGGCGCTGCCCGCGGCGCGTTCGGCAGCAGTCTCGCCAGGGCGTAGACGGGAACCTCGCCCTCCGGCGTCCGCAGTCGACCGAGCGCCCCGTCCGGCTCCGGCTCGAAGCGCACCTTCTCGACTCGTTCGATGCCGCGGACCGACGTCATGTCGAGGCCGTAAGCCTCGTCGGCGAGACCGCAGCGCATTACGTTCAGGGCGTCGGCGGCCAGTGCCTGCGTCACCATCGCGGTCTCTCCCTTTGCCGTGGTTTCCTCAGACGGGCACGGCCTGCCGCGCCTCCGAGACGAGTTGGCGAATCAGGCACAGCATCGCCTCGTCCTGATACGGCTTGACCATGTAGCCGGTCGCCCCCAGCTCGAACGCCTTGCGGCGGTGCTTCTCGCCGGCACGCGACGTCACCATCACCACCGGCAGGCGCCGCAGCGCCTCCTCGCCCCGCAGCGACGCGAGGAACTCGTAGCCGTCCATGCGCGGCATCTCGATGTCGAGCAGCACGAGGTCCGGCGCCGCAGCGGCGCCGTGCAGCTGCTCCAGTGCGTCGAGGCCGTCCTTTGCGGTCAGCGCCGTCCAACCCGCGCCCTTGATGAGCGTCGACACGACGCGGCGCACGCTCGGCGAGTCGTCGACGATCAGCACGCGGAGGTCGTCGCGGCCGCGCGCCGGCGCCGCCGGACCCGACGGCCGGTTCGCGATGCGGGTCGAGCGCTGTCGCCCCGCGGGCCGGCTCAGTTCGGCCGGATTCAGGATCAGCACCACGGAGCCGTCGCCCATGAGCGTCGCCCCCGTCACGCCGGGGACGCGGCGCAAGTGCGTGCCCAGCGTCTTGACGACGATTTCCCGCCCGCCAAGGAGGTGATCGACAACCAGAGCGACGTCTCTCTCCCCGGTGTTGAGAATCAGCACCGGCGGCCGGCGCACCGTCTCGTCGGCCGGCCCCTTCAGGCTCAGCGCCCGGTCGAGGGCCAGAACCGGATAGACCGTTTCGCCGACGCGCAAGACCGCCTCGCCGCCGACCTCCGCGACGTCGACGCGGTCGACGCGCAGGATCTGTCGCACGCTGTCGAGCGGGATCGCGAATGTCTGCGAACGCGACTTCACGAGGAGGGAGCGGATGATGGCCAGCGTCATCGGCAGGCGGATGGTGAAGGTGGCGCCGCCGCCGGGCCGCGACTCGAGGGTGATCGTCCCCTTGAGCCGGTGGACGTGCGTCTTGACGACGTCGAGGCCGACGCCCCGGCCGGATATTTCGCTCACCTGCTTCGCCGTGCTGAACCCCGGCTGGAAGACCAGGGCGAATAGCTCCGCCTCCGGCGCCTGGGCTGCTTCCGCCGGAGACAGCAGTCCGCGGCCGAGCGCGACCGAGCGGACGCGCTCCGGGTCGAGGCCGGCGCCGTCGTCCTGGATGCGGAGAATGACCTGGCTCCCCTCGTGGCAGGCACGCAGGCGAATCGTCCCCGCCGCCGGCTTGCCGCGCGCCTGCCGCACCTCGGGCATCTCGATGCCGTGGTCGACGGCGTTGCGCAACAGGTGCAGCAGCGGGTCGGCCATCGCCTCCAGGACACCCTTGTCCAGTTCGGTCCCTTCGCCTTCGAGGACCAGTTCGGCCTGCTTGCCCAGCGCGTCGGCGGTGCTGCGCACGGTGCGGTGCAGGCGGCCGGCGGCGGTCGCGAGCGGCACCATGCGCAGTCGCATCAGCTTGTCTTCGATCTCACTCGACAGGCGCGCCTGCCGGCCGAGGTAGCTGTCGAAGTCGCCGAGGACGTGGGCCAGGTCGCCGCCGACCGTCTGGACGTCGTTCGTCGTCTCGGCCAGCTCGCGCGACAGCAGGTGAAATTCGGTGTACCGGTCCATCTCCAGATCGTCGAAGCCGTGGGCCGCGAAGTCGCGGAGGGGGCGGAGGGGCAAAGAGGGCGGACCACCGGAACCGCCCGCGCCGCCGAGGGCGCTGGCCTCGAACTGCGTTTCGAGCTTGTAGGAGACGCGGCGCAGGCGCTCGGTGCTGGGCCGCAGTTCGGCGACCTGCTTGAGGAAGTCGGCCATGCGCTGCTCGAGGGCGCCGCGGGCGATGACCAGTTCGCTGACGAGGTTGACCATCTCGTCGAGGCGCTCGATCGGAATGCGGACGAACTGCGTCGGCGAGCGTGTCGCCGCGGCGGCGTGTTCGTCGGCCTCCTCCTCCGGCACGGCGGCCTCCGTCGGCTCGGCGGGCGCCGGCGCGGCGGGCGTCGCGGCTCCGAGGAGTGGGCCGTACTGCCCGAGCAGCGCGGCCACGGCGCTCACATCGGCCTTGCCCTTGGACATGTCTTCAAGGGCGTCGGCGGAGGCGAAAAGGAGTTTGATGACCTCCGGCGTCGCCGTCAGACCGTCCTCGTAGAGCAGGTCGAGGACGTCTTCCATGCGGTGGGCGAGCTGCGTGATGTTGCGGAAGCCGACCATGCCGGCGGCGCCCTTCAGCGTGTGCGTGCTGCGGCGGACCTGCTGGAGAACTTCCTTGTTCGACGGATTCCGCTCGAATTCCGGCAACCCGAGGCCGATCGTGCGCAGGTGGTCTTCCGCTTCCAGCGCGAACACCTCGAGCAACTCGGGCGACACGTCGTCCGGGGCCAGGCCGGGGACCGGCTCGGCGGCGGGCGGCGCGGGGGGAACGTCTTCCGCACCGACGCCGGGCAGTGGCGGCATCTCGTCGCCCGGGGCCGCGTCCCACGGCGTCAGCGCACTCCAGTCGAGATCGTCGGCCGCGCCGGCCGGCGGCAACTCCGGCGGCGTCTCTTCCGGCAGGTCGTGCAGCAGGCGCCGGAGGTGCGCCGCCTCTTCGAGCAGCGGCGGCTCGAAGAGCGTGTCGTCGCGCACGCCGCCGAGGTAGTCCGCGATGATGTCGATAAGACGATGGAGCAGAGCGACATGATCCGCGTCGGTCGGCAGACGGCCCGCGACGACCTCCTCCACCGCCCGTTCGAGGACGGAGGCGATGTGGCTGAGGCCGTCCAGGCCGACCATCGACGAGGCGCCCGTGATCGTGTGGACCAGGCGGTACGTTTCCTCGACTTTGTCGAGTCGAGAAGGGTCGGCGACGAAGGCGGCGAGGCCGTCCCGGATCTGGGGGAGGTAGTTGACGGCCTCCGCCACGAAGCCGAGGACCACTTCGCGATCCGTGTTACGCGCCATGGCGCTCTCTCTCCAGGGGATGGGTTCGTCCCTACTCCGCGCGGCGTCACACCCTGGCCGGCTTCGGCCGGGCGCCGGCGGCGCCGTGCCCGTTGGCGTGGCCGTTGCTTCGCCCCTTCTGTCCGGGCAGCCGGAACGCGCTGACCGAGGAGCGCAGGTCGTCGGCGAGCGACGCCAGGCGGCTCACCGACTCGGCCGCCTGCTTCGTGCCCGCCGCCGTCGACTGCGTGACCTCCGAGATCCCCGCCATCGACTTCGACAGCGCCTCCGACCCCTTCGCCTGGCGCGTCGAGGCCGTCGAGATCGACTGGATCAGCTCCGCCAGCCGCCGCGACACGCCCTCGATCTCGCCGAGCGCCTTGCCGGCCTGGTTCGCGAGCTTTGACCCTTCGACCACCTCGTTGATGCCCTTCTCCATCGCGGCCACCGCCTCGTTCGTCTCGCCCTGGATCGTCTTGACGAGCGTGGCGATCTTCTTCGTCGCGTCGGTCGAGCGCTCGGCCAGGCGCTCGACTTCGGCCGCGACCACGGCGAAGCCGCGGCCAGCGTCGCCCGCGGCGGCCGCCTGGATCGAGGCGTTCAGGGCCAGGATGCTCGTGCGATCCGCGATGTCGTCGATGAGCTGGATGATCTGGCCGATCTCCTGCGACGACTCGCCGAGGCGCTTGATGCGCTTGGCGGTCTCCTGCACCTGGTCACGGATGCGCGTCATGCCCTGGATGGTGTCCTGCACCGCCTCGTTGCCCTGGCGGGCGTTGGCGAGGGCCTGGTCGGCGACCGACGCCGACTGGGCGGCGGTCTCCGACACCTGCTGGATGCTGTTCGCCATCTCCTCCAGGGCCGCCGACGTGCCGACGATCTGCTCCGCCTGCTGCTCGCTCCCGCGCGCCAGGTCGGTCGCGGTGCCGGAGATCCGCGCCGCCGACGAGCCGACCTGCTCGGTCGCGTCCTTGACGTTGCCGATAATCAGCCGCAGCTGATCGATCATGTAGTTGAACGAGTCGGCCAGCGCGCCGGTGACGTCGGCGGTCACCTCGGCCTCCTTGGTCAGGTCGCCCTCGGCGACGCCGCTCACCTCGTCGAGGAGCTTGCGGATCGACGCCTGGATCGCGTCGCGCTCCTCGCGAGACTGCGCGAGCGCCGAGGCGTTGTCGAGCATGGCGTTGACCGCCGACGCCATCCGGCCGAAGTCGTCCCGGCTGACGATCGGGGCGCGGGCGTCGGACTGGCCCGCCGCCACCCCGTCGAGGGCGGCGCTCATCGCGGTCATCTGCCTCGTTAAACTCCAGGACGTCAGGAAGGCGCCCGCGACGACGACCGCGCAGGCGCAGAGGAAGACCGCGGCCGTGGTCCCGCGAAGGTCGAGCGCGGCGCGCCGCGCCTCTTCTTCGACCTCCTTCGGGAGGGCCGCGCCCGACTCCGGCGGGCCGGACGCCCGGAGGTGGAGTGCCCGCTCGGCATTTTTCTCCGTCACCAGGCAGAGCAGGGTCATCGGGACGAGCGTCAGAAACAGCAAGGCGACGAGCAATTTCGTGCGGACGCTGCCCGTCACGAGATCCAAAATGCGACGCATGAGAACACCTCCCAGGGGCCGATTGAGTTCGCCGGCGAACGGGGGCCGTCGGCCTCCCGGCGCGCGTTTCAAGCCGCCTCAAACTGCCGCATCGCGGGCGACAGCAGCAGGCGGTCCAGGTCGAGGAAGACGACCACGCGGCCCTCCTCCTCGGTGATGCCGCGGACGAACGGCGCGACGGGCGACTCACCCAGGGCCTCCGCGCCGGACAGCCGCGCCTCCGGCAGGGACCGAATGCCGCACAGCCGGTCCACGAGCAGCCCCGTCGTCAGTTCCTCCTGACGCGCCTTGACGACGAGCAGCCGGCGACCCGCGCCGCCCGCTTCCGCCTCCAGGCCGAGGAAGCCGCGCAGGTCGACCAGCGACACCACGTCGCCGCGCAGGTTGGCCACGCCGACGACCCACTCGGGGACGTGCGGCACCGGCGTCGCCGGCGGCGGCACGCCGGCTTCCAGCACGTTCGCCAGCGGGACGGCGTAGTCGATGTCGGCCAGCGTGAAGACCAGGTAGCGGTCGCCCGTCTGGCGCGCGGCGGCCGCGCGCGGCGCCGCTTCGCTCAACCGGCTGCCCATCTCGGCGTCGATGGCGCCGAGCAGCTCCTCCAGCAGACCGCCTTCCGCGGCCGAGCCCGTGCCGATGACGGCGCGGGTTTCGGCCTCGACCGGCGCGCAGCGGGCGTCCTCCGCGCGGGCGCGGAGGACGCCTTCCGCCGGCAATTCGGCGTGCCAGGCGAACGCCAGAGTGTGCGTCTGTCCCGGCGCCAGCGAGCCGAGGCGCCAGGTGATTCGGTGGGCGGTCGGGTCGCAGTGACCGCCGTCCGAGGCGCTCAGCGGCCGCGCCTCTTCCGGCAGCGCGAGCGTCACCTCGACCGCTTCGGCCGGGGCGTTCCCGTCGTTGCTCAGTTCGACGCGGCCCGCGACGTCGGCGCCGGGCAGGCACGGCGGCGGCGCATCCAGGCTCAGGCGCAGGGCCGGCGCGGCGACCGTGACGGTGAGGCGGGCGGCGGCGCGGCGTCCGCCCCTCGCCTCGGCCACGATGACACAGACATGCTCGCCCGCTGCGGACGCCGTGAGTTGCAGGAAGAGGTGGCTGCTCGCGCCGGGCGCCAGAGTGCCGAGCAGGAACGTCGCCAGACTGCCCGACGCGGGCCGCAGTCCGGCCGGCAGCTCGACGCAACACGACGCGGCCTCGGCCGGGGCGTCGCCGCGGTTGGCGACCTCCACCCGCACCAGGACGGCGTCGCCGACGCCCGCGCCCTTCGGGCCGCTGACCCGCAGGGACAGGCGCGGCCTCGGCTCGGCGGCCTTGAGCGAATAAGAGATCTTGAAGTCACCTTCGGGGGGGAATTCCTCCCCGGCCGGCGGCGCGGCCGTGACGCGCACCTGCGTCTTCATGCCGGGCTCGACGCGGCCGAACTTCCAGACGACGCGGTTCCCCCGGACTTCGGCGGCCGGCTGGGTGTTCGCAAGGCGCGCCCCTGGCGGCAGCTCGTGTTCGATCGTGAAGTCGTGGATGGGGTGCGGGCGCGTGTTGCGGGCGGTGATGCCGTAGCCGACCGTTTGGCCGCGCCCCTTGCGGGCGATGGGGACCTTGTGCGCGGAGCAGACGCCGGGCGACGGCTCCTCCGCGGCGGCACGGCCGGGGACGGCGACCGGCTCCTCGACGGCCTCCGGGCGCGAGGACGCGAGGAGTTCGTTCAAGTCGGCCAGCTGGAGCGTCCGCGGAGGAATTTCCTGAGTCGGCGGCGGGAGGGGCGGCGCGGGCGGAGCTTCTGCGGCGGCCTCTGCGGTCGGCTCGGGCGGCTCCGGCAGCTCGGGGGCGGACGCCAGCGCCGGCAAATCCATGTCGAGCCACGAAGGCAGACCTACCGGGGCGGGGACGTCCGGCATCTCCATCCAGTCGACGGAGGGCGGCGTGTCCGGACCCGGGGCGGGTCCGTCCCCCGGCTCCGGCGAGCTTGGGGAGGGATCATTCTCGCGGTGCATGAGGAATCGCGCCTCGGACAGGGGGGTCAGGAACGGACACGCCGTCACATCAGCTGACTGACGTTGGCGAGCAGTTGCTGCTCGTCGAAGGGCTTGGTCAGGTAGGCGTCGGCCCCCTGCTTCATGCCCCAGTAGCGATCCGTATCTTGGCTCTTGCTCGACAGCATCAGGATCTTGATGTCCTTCGTCGCCGGGGCGGTTTTCAGCTGGCGGCAGACCTGGTAGCCGTTCTTCTTCGGCAGGACGACGTCGAGGACGATCAGGGCGGGGTGGTCGCGGTCCGCCTTTTCGAGGGCCTCCTCGCCGTCGGTGGCGGTCGTCAGCGTGTAGCCGGCCTGCCGCAGCGACGTCGTCACCAGGCGCATTTCCGTGGGGCTGTCTTCGACGACGAGAATCGTGCCTTTTGCCATCTCTGTTGCTCCTGGGACGGCGGCTCAGCCCCCCTGGGGGCCGAGTGTCCGCGTCAAGTCGGCGAAAAAAACGTCGCGGGCCTGCGCCCACTCCGCCGCCGCGCCGGGGTCGCTAAAGCGTCCGTCGAAGAGCCCCAGGACGGCCCGGAACACTTCGAGAAACTGGGCGCCGACCCGCGCCGCCGGCGCCGCGGGCTCCTCCGGGTCGTGGGCGGCGCGGAACAGGTTGAACAGCGAGCGGAGGGACGACCCGCCCAGCGCCTGGCGCGCCTCCTGGGCGGCGGTGTAAAAGTTGCCCACCTCGGCGAGCACCAGGAGGTCGGCCCCGTCGTCGGCCTCGTCCGCCGGCAGGCGCTCGGCGGTGCCGACCGCCTCGTCCATGAGGAGCGTCAGCGCCCGCACGACCTCGGCCGGCCGGCCGCGCTCCCGCTGGTCGGCCATTTGCACCCGGAGATATTCCAGGTTCGACAGCAGCAGGATCAGTTCGTCGAGCAGGGCGTTGTCCGCCCCTCCGAGGACGGCCGCCGTCGCGCCCACGCCGGGCGGGCGCGCGAACGGGACTTTCTTGGTGGTACGGCTCATGATCGTGGGACTCTCCGCGCGGCGAGAAGTCACCTTTTCAGGCAGTGCTTCTCGACGACGTTCAGCAGTTCGTCGGGGTTGAAGGGCTTGGTGACGTAGGCGGTCGAGCCGGCGAGCTTGCCGCGAATCTTGTCGAAGAACCCGTCCTTGCCCGACAGCATGACGACGGGCACGACGGACGTGTCCGGGTGTTCCTTGATGAGCTTGCACACCTGGTAGCCGTCCATGCCGGGCATGGTGATGTCGAGCAGGATCAGGTCGGGCACGGTGCGGCTCAGGCAGTCGGCGGCCTCGTAGCCGTCGGCCGCCGCCAGCACCTCGAAGCCGTGCTTCTCCATCGTCAGGGAGACGACCTTGCGCACGGTCGGGCTGTCGTCGACGATCAGGATGCGCCGCCGCGCCGGGGCCTTCTCCCCGTCGTCGTCGTCCGCGCCGCCCTCGCTCGCCAGGCGAGTCAGGAAGGCGTTGACGCGGGCGCGGACCGCGCGGTCGGCGGCCCGCATCTTCAGGGCGGCCTGGAAACACTCGGAGGCGGACTCCCAGTCCTTGAGGTTGGCGTAGGCCAGCCCGAGGGCGTGGTGGCTGTCGAAGGTCGGCTCGTGGACGAGGGCGTCCTCGTAGTATTCGATGGCGCGGTGCATGGTGGTGGGGTCGGCCGCCGGCGAGGCGAACAGGGCGTCGAGGTCGCCGAGCGTGGTGACGGCGCCGCAGGCGGGGCAGATCGTCTCGGGCGCTTCCGCCCCGGTGAAGCAGAGCGGGCACACCCAGGCGGGCTTGGCGGCGGCCAGCTCGGCGTGGAGGCGCTTGATCTCCTCGCGGGCGCGTTCGCTCTTCGGGTTGATCTCCAGGACGCGGTGGGCGCAGGCGAGGGCCTTCTCGGGGCCGTCCGCCACGGAGGACAGCCACAGCCAGGCCGTCTCGTGGGCGGGGTCTTCCCGAATCAGTTCGTCAAGGAACTGGCGGGCCTCGTCTTTGCGGCCGGCCTTGGCGGCGGCGACGCCGCTCTGCAAGAGCGCGGCCTTGAGCCCCTCGCGGGCGCGGTCGTTCGCCGGGTTGATCTCGAGGACGCGGCGCAGGCACGGGACGCTGTCGCACGGCGAAGCGGCGATGCCGCCGAGCCACATCCAGGCCAGTTCGTGGCGCGGATCCTCGCGCGTCAATTCGTGGAGGAACTGGCGGGCCTCGTCTTTGCGGCCGGCCTTGGCGGCGGCGACGCCCGCCTGGAGCAGCGCGGCCTTGAGCCCCTCGCGGGCGCGGTCGTTCGTCGGGTTGATGTCGAGGACTTGTCGCAGGCAGTCGAGGCCGTCGCGCGGCGACTCGGCGACGCCGGCCAGCCACAGCCAGGCGACCTCGTTGTGCGGCTCTCGGTCGGTCACCTCGCGCAGCAGGCGGCGCGTCGTGGCCTTGTCGCCGGCCCTGGCGGCGGCGATCCCGTCTCGCAGCAGCGCGACTGCGTTCGCTCCGGACACCATCAGCGTCCCTTTCTCTCCCGGACACGGGGGTGGAACACGCCGGCGGCGGCCGCCCGTCCGTGCGGCCTCCCGCGCCAAGCCTTGAGGAGGGTGAGGTGGGGGTCGGCGGCCGCCGGGTCGAGGCGACTCGCCCGCGCCCGCCTTCTCACTGTCTGGAGGAATCTTCAATATGTAACCGGCCTTGTCAAATACGCCGGCGCAAATGGATACAACGCGGGGGCAAAAAGTTGCTCGCGCCCGTTCCGTGAGCTATGACAGGAGCGAAGGCGTCGCCCCCGACCGCACGACTCGCGAGGACCCAATGGCCAGACGAACGACCCCTCCCGCCGCGCCCGCCGGCGCCCGCGAGCGCCGCCGCGCCGTCCGCCACGCCGCCGACCCGGCGGCGCCGTGCGGCTGCACCGTCCTCAACCCGCGCGCCGCGCGAGGCGAAGTCCGCGTGCGCGACCTGTCAGCGTCCGGCGCCGGCCTGACGCTGACGCGCCGCGTCAAATCGGGCACCGTCTTGACGCTGGAGTTGCGTTCGGCGGACGGCGGCACGTCGCGGACCCAGGAGGCGTGCGTCATCTACGCCGAGCCGAAGGGCGCCCGCGAGTTCGCCGCCGGCGTCGCCTTCGGCGACATGCTCACCGACGACGAGGTCCGCGCGCTCCTCGGCCTGGCGCCCGAGAAAAAGAAAGCGGCGCCGAAGAAGAAAGCGCCCGCCCGCTCCCGCGCCTGATCCAAAAGACCTCGTTGACGCTGTTCGTCCGGCAATCCCCCTCGGGGCGGCCGCCGGGCGAACGACGTCAGCCTTTGCTCACTTCGTCTCGCCGTCGTGCTTTCACTCCCGCACGGGAACGGCTTCTCCGTATCTCGCTACGATTGACCGACACGACCGCAGTGCGGTAGAGTGCGAACGCGCTCTTTGTCTTGAGACCTTCGCGTTGGGATCTCGCATGACCACCGTCCGCGTCAACCTCGGCGAGCGGAGTTACGACATCGCCGTTCTCAGCGACGACTCCCGCGGCCTCGGCCCGTTCGCCCGGACGAGAGCGCGCGGCGAGCGCGCCTTCGTCGTCACCGACGAAAACGCCGGCCTCTACGCGGTCCTGGCCCGCCAGGCGCTCGAAGCCGTGGGCTTCGACGTCGCGATGGAGGTTTTGCGCCCCGGCGAGGCGGCCAAGGCGCTGCCGGTGGCGTCGCGCCTGTACGACCGGCTCGTCGACCTGCACGCCGACCGCAAGACGCTGGTCGTGGCCGTCGGCGGCGGCGTCGTCGGCGACCTGGCGGGCTTCGTGGCGGCGACCTACAACCGCGGCCTGCCTCTGCTCATGGTGCCGACGACGCTGCTGGCGATGGTCGACAGCTCCGTCGGCGGCAAGGTCGGCGTCAACCACCCGCGCGCCAAGAACCTCATCGGCGCCTTTCACCAACCCGTCGGCGTCTGGGTCGACACGGCCGCGCTGACGACGCTGCCCGACCGCGAGTACCGCAGCGGCCTGGCGGAGGTCGTCAAGTACGGCGTCATCCTCGACGCCGACTTCTTCGCCTGGCTGGAGGCGAACGCCGACGCCGTCCTGGGACGCGACCCCGAGGCGGTAAGACACGTCGTCGCCCGCAGTTGTCAGTTGAAGGTGGACGTCGTCGCGAAGGACGAGCGCGAGGAGACGGGGCTGCGGGCGGTGCTGAACTACGGGCACACGTTCGCGCACGCCTTCGAGACGGTCGGCGGCTACGGGGCGTGGCTGCACGGCGAGGCGGTGGCGGCGGGCATGGCGTGCGCCAGCCGGTTGGCCGACAAGCGCGGACTCATTCCCGCCGAAGCGACGGCGCGCCAGGTACAGCTGCTGGAGCGCTTCGGGCTGCCGACGGCGCCGAAGGCGTGGCCGGTCGAGGAATTGGTCGCGGTGATGCGCAACGACAAGAAGAACGTCGCGGGTCGTTTAAGGCTGGTGCTGCCGACGCGGCTCGGCGAGGTGGCGCTGTTCGACGACGTGCCGGAGGACGAGGTGCGGGGGGTGTTGCGGGAGGCGGCGGGATGATATGTTCGTGAGGCGGCGCCACCGACGGCAGCCACTCCACGGCCAGCAGGGATTATCGCCATGCCCCTTTCCGTTACCCTCGAAACCCGAGAATTGCTGACCCTGCTTTTGGTTCCCGGCATCGGCCCGCGCAGGACCGCCGCCCTCCTGGAGCGCTTCGGCGGCGCCGGCGCCGCGCTGAGCGCGAGCGCCCATGAATTGCGCCAGGTGCCTTTTCTCGGCTCGAAATTGTCGGACGAATTGTCGCGGGCAAGGCAAACCATCGACGTCGACGCCGAGTTGGAGTTGACGGCCCGGCACGGCGTTTCGCTGCTGGCGCGGGGCACGCCGAATTATCCTCCTTCCCTCGTGGAAATCGCCGATTCGCCGTTCCTGCTCTACGCCCGCGGTTCGGTCGAGCCGCGCGACGTCAACGCCGTCGCCCTCGTCGGCTCGCGCAAGAACACGAGTTACGGCCGGCGCGTCGCCGAACGCTTGGCGACCGACCTGGCGCGGGCCGGTTACACGATCGTCTCGGGTTTGGCGCGCGGCATCGACGGTGTGGCTCACCGGGCGGCGCTCCAGGCCGGCGGGCGGACGCTCGCGGTGCTGGCGAACGGCCTTTCGCGCGTCTACCCGCCGGAACACGCGAAGTTGGCGGAAGAGGTCGCTGCCTCGGGTGCCGTCCTCAGCGAGGCGCCGATGCGCACGGGGCCGCTGGCCGAGCTGTTTCCGGGGCGCAACCGCATCATCAGCGGTTTGTGCCGCGGCGTCGTCATCGTCGAGGCGGCGGAAAAGAGCGGCACGCTCATCACCGCCCACCACGCCGCCGAGCAGGGCCGCACCGTCTTCGCCGTGCCGGGGCCGGTCGACGCCGAGTCGAGCGCCGGCTGCAACGAGTTGCTCCGCCAGGGAGCCATCCTGGTGCGCGGCGCCGAGGACGTGCTGGAGGAGCTGGACGGCGTGCGCTCGCCGTCGCCGCCGGCCGAGGCGCCGGCGCCCCCGGACCTGGACGACGGCCAACGGCGCCTGTGGGAGTTCCTCGCCGAGGGGCCGCGCCACGCCGACGAGATGGCTCAGCGACTGACTCTGTCGGTGCAACAACTCACGGGGATGCTGCTGACACTGGAGATGAAGAAAGTCGTGCGCCGTCTGCCGGGGAACCGCTACGAACGGCGCTGACCCGATGTCGGGGCCGGGTATAATGACGGCAGCCGGGTTTGTCGTCCTGGAGGAATCCGCCGTGAACGAGATCGTCATCCGCGACCGCGGACGGGGGCCGGAACTGGCCGGCACCCGCGTCACCGTGTTCGACATCATCCCGTACCTGCGCGAGGGCGACCACCCCACCTACATCGCCGCCTGCTTCGCGCTCTCGACCCATGAAGTGGAAGCCCTGATCCGCTACATCGAGGAACACAAGGAGGAGGTGATGGCGATCAACGCCAAGATCGAGGAGCGGATCGCCCGCGGCAACCCGCCCGAAATCGAGGAAAAGCTGAAGAAGTCGCCTTGGCACGCCATCATCAAGGCCCGCGGGGAAGAGGTGCGCCGCCGCCGTGCCGCGGAGGAAAACCATGGAACCGCCGCCGTGAAGGAGGACGCCGTGAACGAGATCGTCATCCGCGACCGGGGCCGCGGGCCGGAGTTGGCCCGCATCCGCATCACCGTCTTCGACCTCATCCCCTACCTCCGCGCCGGCGAAACGCCCGAGGAGATCGCCGACTTCCTGCCCATCTCCCTTGACGAGGTGCTGGCCCTGATGAAGTACATCGAGGACCACAAGGACGAGGTGATGGCGATGAACGCCAAGATCGAGGAGCGGATCGCCCGCGGCAACCCGCCCGAGGTCGAGGAGAAGCTCAAAAAGTCCCGCGCGAAGCTCATGGCCCTTCGCGAGGAACTCGAGCGGAAGAAGCGCGAGCAGGAGGCGAACCATGCGGGGGATCCTTGTGGACGTCAATATCCAGGGGCAAGGGCGGATCCTCTCCCACGTCCTGTCGAGTGAGACCTGGCAAGGCATTTGGGGTGAGTTGGGGCTCCGCGTGTGGACGTGTACCGAACTCGGCCTGGCGGCGAACACCCCGGATGACGTGATCTGGCACTTCTGTCAGCAGCGTCAGATGGCTCTGTTGACGGGGAATCGCAACCACGACGGCCCCGACTCCTTGGAAGCGACGATCCGCGCCCACAATACGCCGCGGAGCCTGCCTGTCTTCACGCTGGCGGACGCGGAGCAGGTGAAGCGCAGCCGCGCTTACGCGGACCGCGTCGTTGAAAAGTTGCTCGAATATCTCATCGACCTCGACGACTACCGCGGCGGCGGACGGTTTTATCTGCCGTGACGGCCACCTTGCGGCCGCCTGGCCCCTTCCTATAATCACCGATGTCGTCACGAACCACGCCGGCCGACGCCCTTATTCCGGAAGTCCTATGCGCGCCTTCCTCCGCTGGCTCGATAACGTCTACCTGGCGATCAAGACGGTCGGCCAGGGCCTGTACGTCACCCTCTGGTACTTCGTGCAGACGTACCGCCGCAAGACGTACACCGAGCGCTTCGAGTACCCCGAGCTGCCGGTGCCGGTCAAGCCGCGCTACCGCGGCTTTCACCGCTTCGACCTGACCACCTGCATCGGCTGCGACAAGTGCGCCCGCGCCTGCCCCGTCGACTGCATCTACATCGACAAGGAAAAGGCCACGCCGCCCCTGAAGGGCTTCAAGGTCACCGGCTTCAAGATCGACTACACCAAGTGCATGTTCTGCGCCCTGTGCGTCGACCCCTGCCCCGTCGATTGCATCTTCATGGGGTCGACCTACGATATCAGCTGCTACAGCCGCGACGGCTGCGTCGTCGACTACGCCACGCTGCCGCTCCAAGTGGCGTGGGGGCAGGCGACGCTCAACCCGACGGCGGTGGCCGCGTCGAAGCACGAATCGCAACCCGTCTGGGAGAAAAAGCCGGAGCCGCCGGCCCCGCCGAAGCCGGCCGTTCCCGCCGCGGCGCCGTGACGCGCCGCCCGCCCCAGAAGGAGAGAGGTATGACTGCCGGCAAGCGTAAGGGCGGGAAGAAGTTCTTCACCGCCGCCGAAGCCAACGCCAGCCTGCCGCTGGTCGGGGCCATCGTCAAGGACATCACCGAGCTGGCGACCAGCCTGCGCGACCGCCAGGAGCGCCTCGAGCGCCTCGCCGACACCGGCAAGGGCGCCCGCCTCGGCGACGCCTACCAGGAAGAGTTCGCCACGCTCCACCAGGACCAGGAGCGCGCCGAGGAGCGGATGCACGACTACGTCCGGGAGTTGACCGCCCTGGGCGTCGAGTTGAAGGATTACTATACGGGCCTCATCGACTTCCCCGCCTGGAAGGACGGGCACGAAGTCTGCCTGTGCTGGCGCCTCGGCGAGCCCGGCGTCGACTACTGGCACGAGGTCGACGCCGGCTTCGCCGGCCGGCAGAAGTTGAAGGCGGAAGTCCACAGCAACTAACCCCGGGCGCGGGCGAGGATTCCCGATGAGCGGACTGGTCGGCTACCTACTGCTGTTCCTGGTAATCGGGACTGGCTTCGTCTTCATTCACCTCATGATCGGCAAGCTGGTGCGGCCCATCAAGCCCGACCCGGAGAAGCAGACGATCTACGAGTGCGGCGAGCCGACGATTGGCAGCGCCTGGGTGCAGTTCGACCTGCGCTTCTACGTCGTCGCCCTGCTGTTCGTCGTCTTCGACGTCGAGGTGGCGTTCTTCTTCCCCTGGGCCATCGTCTTCGGCCAGGCCAACGCCGTCGCCAACCCGGAGGCCGCGGCGCCGGGGCAGGTCGACGTCGCCAAGCGGGAGTTGATGCAGGTCGCGCCGGGCCACGAGATCACCGAGGGCGACCGCGCCGCGGCCCGGAGCTACGCCTGGATGGCGTTCGGCGACATTCTCGTCTTCTTCGCGGTGCTGCTCGTCGGTTACGCCTACCTGTGGGCGCGCGGCGACTTGCAGTGGGTGCGCGCCCTGCCCGAGCGAGCCCAGCCGCCGGACGTCGTCGCCAAGGCGCCGCCGCCGGCGCCCGTCGAGAAGGTGTTCGCGGGCGCGGGGCACTGACCGAGTTCCGTTCGACCGTCACTCCTCGGATTCGGGGGATCGCATATGGGCTGGCTGGAAGGGCGTTTCGAGGAAGAAGGCTTCATTGTCACGTCGCTGGAGCAGGGGATCAACTGGGCGCGCGAGTCGAGCATGTGGCCGATGACGTTCGGCCTGGCCTGCTGCGCCATCGAGATGATGGCGGTCGGCTGCTCGCGCTACGACATCGACCGCTTCGGCGCCGGCGCCTTCCGGGCGACGCCGCGCCAGGCCGACCTGATGATCGTCGCCGGCACCGTCAACTACAAGATGGCGAGCCGGGTGCGCCGCCTTTACAACCAAATGCCCGACCCGAAGTTCGTCATCGCGATGGGCGCCTGCACCTGCGGCGGCGGGCCGTACTACAAGTACGGCTACAACGTCGTCAAGGGCGTCGATTTGGTGGTGCCCGTCGACGTCTACGTCCCCGGCTGCCCGCCGCGCCCCGAGGCGCTGCTTGAGGGGTTGATGCGCGTCCAGGACAAGGTGCGCGGCATGAAGTCCCTCACCAAGGGCCAGCCGGTCAACATCCCCATCCCGTCGCGCACCGGCTACACGCTCCTGCCGGACGAGCTTGCGGGCAAGGCGTGATTACCTTGGGCGCGAAGCCGCGAGCGGCGGAAACCACAGAACGAGTCCCCCGATGACCCCCGCGGAAATCGTCTCCGTCCTCAAACAGAAGTTCGGCGACAAGATCAAGTCCGAGAAGCTCGACGCGCCGGGCACGGACCCTTACGTCGTCCTCGACCCCGCCGACCTCGTCGCGGTGTGCCGTTTCCTGCGCGACGACCCGCGCCTGAACTTCCGGTTCCTCAACTGCATCAGCGGCGTCGACTACCTGGAGCCCGACCCGAAGAAGGCACCCAAGGCCGGCTTCGAGCCGCACCTCGAAATCGTCTATCACCTCTCCAGTTTCGGCGAGAAGGAGCAGTTCCGCCGCTTCGCCCTGAAGCTGGTCCTGCCGCGCTGGAAGGACGACAAGCCGGGCGCCCTGCCGGAGGTGCCGTCGGTGACGTCGGTGTGGCGCACCGCCGACTGGCACGAACGCGAGGTCTACGACCTGAGCGGCGTCTGGTTCGTCGGCCACCCCGACCTGACGCGCATCCTGCTGTCGGACGACTGGGTGGGCCACCCGCTCCGCAAGGACTACGAATTCCCGCTGGAATACCACGGCATCCGCGGACGCTAAGACTTTGTTTAGCCGCCCGCCCGCAGGGCGGCGGGCCGGCGGCGTCGCCCCGAGGGTGAGCGTTTCTACCTTTGTTTAGCCGCCCGCCCGCAGGGCGGCGGGCCGGCGGCGTCGCCCCGAGGGTGAGCGTTTCTACCCGCAGAGGGATGCACGCCGCCCTACGGGCGGCTAAACGAAGAAGGCATTCCGGCGTACTCCGTACTGAGAGACCCGACATGGCCACCGCCGAATTGAAGGCTCCCGCGAACGACCAGACGATCATCGAGTTCGACGTCCGCACCGACGAGATGCTCGTCAACATGGGTCCGCAGCACCCGAGCACGCACGGCGTGCTGCGCCTGGTGCTGCGCACCGACGGCGAGGTGATCTCCGAGGTGGTTCCGCACCTCGGCTACTTGCACCGCTGCGCCGAGAAGATCGGCGAGAACGTGACGCCGATCCAGTTCATCCCGTACACCGACCGCATGGACTACCTGGCCGGGATGAACATGAACCTCGGCTTCTCGATGGCGGTCGAGAAGCTGTGCGGCATGACGATCCCCGAGAAGGCGCAAGTGATCCGCGTCCTCATCGCGGAGATGAACCGCATTGCCAGCCACCTCGTCGGCATGGGCGCCTACGGCCTCGACCTGGGGACGTTCAGCCCGTTCCTGTACGCCTTCCGCGAGCGCGAGATGATCCTCGACCTGTTCGAGGAGGTCTGCGGCGCCCGGCTGACGTACAGCTACATCACCGTCGGCGGCGTCCACGACGACCTGCCGCAGGGCTGGGTCGAGCGCTGCCAGAAGTTCCTCGACTACCTCAAGCCGCGCATCAACGAGTACCACACGCTCCTGACGCGCAACCACATCTTCGTGCAGCGCACGGCCAACGTCGGCGTCCTGTCGAAGGACCTGGCGCTGTCGCACGGCTGCACCGGGCCGATGCTGCGCGGCTCGCTCGACAGTTCCAAAGGCGACCCGGCGTTCGACCTGCGCAAGATCGAGCCGTATTGCGGCTACGAGACCTACGACTTCCGGGCGGTCGTGCCGCCGTTCCCGGAGTGGGCGCCCAAGGAGGCGGTCATCGGCGACGCCTGGCACCGCTTCATGGTGCGCATGCTCGAAGTGATCGAGAGCATCAAGCTCGCGGAGCAGGGGCTGCGGCGTTACGCGACGGCGCAGGGGAGCCACCGCGCCGACCTGCCGAAGCACCTGCCGGCCGGCGAGGCGTATGTCGAGACGGAAGCGCCGCGCGGGCAGATGGGCTTCTACGTCGTCGGCAGCCCGGCGAAGGGGCAGGTGCCGCTGCGGGTGCGGGCGCGGTCGTCGAGCTTCTGCAACCTGTCGGTGACGAACGAGATCTGCGCCGGCTGCCTCGTCGCCGACGTGCCGGCGATCGTCGGCAGCATCGACATCGTCATGGGAGAGATTGACAGGTGAGCAAAATAGCCGCCAGTTCCTTGAAAATCAAGGACTTGCGGAGAAGGGAAAGAGCCGCCCCCGCCCTTCGCGCCGCCTGTCCCTTCCTGACACCATCCGGGATCTTTCCCGGCCCCGACGCCCGCGGGTATAATGGAGGTCGGGCGGTGGCGCGGCGGGAGGCCTGTCGCAAATTGAGAATGAGGAATTGAGGATTGAGAAGGTACAAGGGAGATCGGGCAGCGACGTTGCCGGAGGCTCGCGTGCCGCGCCCGGACAGGGTCGGGGGCGGGAAAAGGAAGCGAGCGCCGGGAACGACTCACAGGCGCTCACGACTCACACCCCCACGAAAAGCCTGGAAAAAGCAGGGAAAACGGGCGCGGCGGGGTGTGAGTCGGGGTGTGAGTCGGTGTGAGTCGCTCCCGGCCCCCCGCCGTGACTGCGATTCGCTTCGGGACGTGCGGCGTCATCTTCGAGCCGCTGTCGGCGATCCTGAAGGAGTTGAACGAGCGCTTCGGCACGGACTTCCCGGCCGACACGGCGCGTCGAGTGAGTCGTCGCGATCTTTCCTAGCTTTTTCATGACGGATCGGATACAGTCATCTCCGTTACTTCGAGACGACTCGCTTCGCATGACACGACTTGGGATGTCACGGCTCCGGGCCGTGGAGGGATCACGGCCGAGGCTGCGGTTGCGTGAGCCGCCTCGACCGTTATCATTCCTTTAGCCCGGAGGTACGAGGTTATGGACCTGCATCTCCTCGTGGTCGCCGGCCCCGACAAGGGCCGCGCCTTTCCCGTCCATGAGGGTCCCGACCTGCTCGTCGGCCGCGCCGCCACCGCCTACTACCAGCTGCACGACCCGCAGGTCGGCCGCAACCACTGCCAGGTGCTGCGCCAGGAGGACAAGGTGACCGTCCTCTGCAACGAAGGCGCCGGCGGCACGTTCGTCAACGGCATCAAAATCGAGCGCCGCACGCTTCAGGAAGGGGACGTCCTGAAGATCGGCGACACGCAATTGCGCTTTCACGTCGGCGAGGTGCCGCCCGAGGAGGAGCCGCCCGACGAGGACATCGAGGTCGTCGAGGAGGAGCCGGGGCCGAGCCTGGAAGACTGGAGCGGTCAACACTTCGCCCACTTCGACCTCGGCCCGGTCCTCGGCCAGGGCCGCGTCGGCGTGGTCTTCAAGGCGACCGACGCCAAGAAGGGCCACACCGTCGCGCTGAAGGTGCTGCGCGAGGAGATCGGCCAGGACGACGGCGCCGTCAAGCGCTTCGTCCAGACGATGAAGCTGGTGCTCCCCTTGCGCCACCCGCACCTCGTCACCGTCCAGGCGGCGGGCAAGACCGGACCCCACTGCTGGGTGGCGATGGACTACATCGAGGGGAAAACCGCCTTGCAGGTGATGGAGCACGTCCGCAAGGACGGCACGCCCGACTGGCGCGTCGCCTACAAGGTGGCGCTGCAAATCGCCAAGGCGCTCGACTGCGCCAACCAGCACGGCCTCATCCACGGCCACATCACGCCGACGAACATCCTCCGCGACGCCGCATCGAAGACGGCGAAGATCGGCGACCTGATGCTGACGCGGGCGATCGAGGAGGCGAACGACGCCCCCCTGGGCGGCGAGGACGAGCCCGAGCCCGACTTCGCCTATTTCTCGCCGGAGCGGACGAACGGCTGGGCCGACGTCGACGCGCGTTCGGACCTGTACGGCTTGGGCGCCACGCTGTACGGCCTGCTGACGGGGCGCCCGCCGTTCACCGGCAAGACGGTCGAGCAGCTGGTGGCGCGCGTCCGCGACCTTAACCCGGAGAAGCCGACGAAGTACCAGCCGGCGACGCCGCCGTGGTTGGAGAAGGTCGTGCTGCGGTTGCTGGCGAAGAAGCGAAAGGACCGCTACAAGTCGGCCGCGGACCTGCTGATGGATTTGGAAGAGGCGGCGCGCCTCGGCGGCGAGAAAGTTTAGCCGCACGCCCGCAGGGCGGCGGGTCGACCGCAGGGTGGCGGGCCGACCGCGTCGCCCTGCGGGCGGACGGTTAAACCCGCAGGGCGGCGTGGCCGACCGCAGGGCGACGCGGTCGACCCGCCGCCCTGCGGGCGGGCGGCTAAACAGGTCGGGGGGCGGGAGCGGGTCCGGCGACCCGCTCCCGCGTGAGCCCCGAGGAGGCGGGGGGTCGTTACTTGCAGCCGCAGGTGTCGCAGCTCGTCTCGCAGCTAGTGTGACAGGCCAGGCGGGCCTTCAGGCGGTCCAGCAGGCCGGGCTTCTTGCACTCGACCTGGCAGCACGGCGTCGTCGGGCAGCTCGGCTTGGCGACGCAGCAGTCGCTCTCGGTCACCGGCACCATGCGCGCCTTCTTGACGCACACGTCCTCGCAGACCTGCACCGGCACCTTCTTGGTCACGCACGTCGGCACCATCTCGGTCACCGTGTACGGCACCTTGGTGCTGACCGTGTACGGCACCTGCTTGCAGACCGTGTACGGCACCTGCTTGCAGTAGGTCGAGCCCTCGGCGAAGTGACGGCCGGGGCCGTCGCAGCCGTAAGCCTTGCCGCAGGCGTCCACATAAGCGCCGCTCGCCATCCGGCTCGTCGTGTACGGCACCTTCTTGACGACGTTCTCCTGCACCATCGTCGTGA
The DNA here is from genome assembly GCA_038229635.1 of Gemmatales bacterium. GTDB lineage: Bacteria > Planctomycetota > Planctomycetia > Gemmatales > Gemmataceae > DATFNV01. The sequence continues at coordinate 5,887 of JBBROG010000100.1, read as the reverse complement.
TGGTCACGGGAACCTGCCGCTTCACGGTCGTCGGCACCATCCGGGTGACGGTGTACGGCACCTTCTTCACATGGTCCTCCTGGACGGTCTTCCAGACCGTGTAGGGAACCTGCTTGCGGACGACTTCGCTGACCATCTTGGTCGTCGTGACCGTCCGGTCCTCGGACACAGTGGCGCCTTCCTGGAACGAACGGCCGGGGCCTTCGCAGCCGAAGGTGCCGCCGTTGCCGTCCACATACGCGCCCTTGGCCATGCGAGTCGTCGTGTACGGCACCGACTCCTTCACGACCTCGGACACCATGCGGGTCGTCGTATAGGGCACCGACTTCTTGGCGACCGCGCCTTCCACGAACGTGCGGCCGGGGCCTTCACAGTCGTAGCCGGTCGCGCCGCCGCAGGCCGGGCCGCCGCCGACGCCGCCGTCCACGTAAGCCCCGCGAACCGTCCGATTGACGGTGTAGGGAACCTTGTTGACGGTGGTGAACGGCACCTTCTTCGTGTAGGTGTACGGCACCTTCTCGACGACGGTCTTCTTGACCGTGGTCGTCACCGGAACCTGCTCGCAGACGGTGTGTTCCTTCCACACCTTGCGGGTGCAGACCTGGTCCGGCTCCTGGCACTCGACCTTCACCTTCTTCGACTTGCACACGTTCTGGCAGGTGCAGGGGTCGAAGCAGCAGTCGCACGAGTCCTGCCACACGCACTTCTTCTTGCCGGGCTTGCAGTAGGTCTCGCAGACCCACTCGCCGCACTTCTTGGCGACGGTCTTCGTCGTGCAGACCTGCTCGCACACCGTCTTGCACACGTCCTTGCAGCCCGTCACGCACTCCTCGCGGCAGCCGGAGACGCAGACGTCCTTATAGTGCGTCTCGCACACGTTCTTGCAGACCTGCGTGCAGACGTCCTTGCAGTGCGTCTCGCACACCGGCTTGCAGACCGTCTTGCAGACCTCCTTGCAGTGCGTCTCGCAAATCGGCTTGCACACCTGGTAGCAGTGCTTGACGCAATGCGTCTCGCACACCGGCTTGCAGACCGTGTGGCAGCACTCCTTGACGTGGCACTCCGGGACCCGCTTGCAGACCGTGTAGTGGCACTCCTTCCAGCAGGTCTCGCACACCGGCTTGCAGACGGTCTCGCACACTTCCTTGTAGCCGGTGGTGCAGACCGGGCGGCAGACGGTCTCGCAGACCTCCTTGCAGTGCGTCTCGCAGACCGGCTTGCAGACGTTCGCCGTCTCGCTCTTGTAGCAGGTCTCGTTGACGGTCTTGTAGCACGTTTTGCACTCGTCGCGGTAGCAAGTCTTGGTGACCGGCTTGCACACGGTTTCGGTAACGGTCTGGTAGCAGGTGTGCCACCGCTTCTCCAGCACCGTGTCGTACACGAGCTTGTAACTCGTCTTGCACTGCTGCTGGCACTCGCTGAAGCAGCACTGGGCGTCACAGCAGGGGGTATTACAGCTCGCGTACCCGGCCGCGCCACAGTGGGCTGCCGACGCGTGCTGGGCTAGCCCGAGCAGGCCGGCCAACACGGCAAGCAGCGGCGCTCCCAAGCGCGTCCTCATGATCTCGCCTCCTCATCGGACCAGGGCCAGTAGGGAAACTCCTTGGACGTGTGGCCGGCGCGTGACCCCCCGCACGCTGGCCCCGCGGGCTGCGGGGTGGTTCGGGCGGAGTGGGCTTCCCCACCCGACATCGCGTCGCGGAACGCGCCAACCTGTCCAGGGTCTTGTATCGGACGCCTTTTGACCGCCCGATCACTCCCCCGGAGGCTTACGAGCCTTGCCCCGCCTGCCTCGCTTCCGCGCCTGCCGAAGGTGCCGAACGTGACGGGCTCAGGCGTCCGCGCCGCCAGGGCGGACGACGGATTTCCTTCTCACCCGGCCCGCACTGTCAAAGTGCGCGGAGTGGGCTATTCCCGACCGCGTACAATAGAGAGGCAGGAGAACGTTCGGCCTGGGTCGGAGAGGGATCCGGGTAAATGGGTAGATTAGGAGGAGGACAGGCCGTGAGCGACAAGATCCACAAGACGGACGAGGAGTGGCGCGGGCAGTTGACCGAGGAGCAGTTCCGGGTGGCGCGCAAGAAGGGGACGGAGCGCGCCTTCTCGGGCGCCACCTGGAACACCAAGGACGACGGCACCTACGTGTGCGTCTGCTGCGGCCAACCGCTGTTCGATGCCAAGACGAAGTTCGATTCCGGGACGGGTTGGCCGAGCTTCTGGCAGCCGCTCGCGGAAGGCGGCGTCGCGACGGAAGAGGATCGCGGCTGGTTCAGCGTGCGGACGGAGGTGCTGTGCGACCGCTGCGACGCCCACCTCGGCCACGTCTTCGAGGACGGCCCGGCGCCGACCGGCTTGCGCTACTGCATGAACTCCGCCGCGCTGCGCTTCGTGCCGCGCGGCGGTGAGAAAGATCCGAGTCCGTAAAGTCGTCTTTCGCCCGAGGCGCCGGCGGGATCCCGGACTAAGGGCGCCAAAAAGGACTAACCACAGAGAACACAGAGAACACAGAGAAAAGGCAAAAGAGAACAACCGATCCCGCGCGGCTTTCTTCCTCTTCTCTTTGTGTCTTTCTCTGTGTTCTCTGTGGTTAGTTCTTTTGGCATTCTAAGTACGGGAGTCACGCCGTCGGCCGGCAGAAGCGGGCGAAGTACTCGTCCGACGCGAGCAGCCGTGCCCGCACCGTCTCGTCCGACCCGCCGCCGTTGAGGAAGGCCGCGAAGCCGTCGAGGCCGCCGCCGTCGGGCGTGCGCCGCAGCACCGCGGAGTAAAGGTCCGTCACTTCCAGCCGATTCGACTCCGCGCTGGCGAGGATTGCCGCCGCCACGTCGGCGCGGCTGCTTCGGCCGCTGGCGAGTTCGGCGCCCCAACTGGCCTGGCCGCTGGCGTCGATGGTGCGGCGCAGCGCGTCGGTGTAGACCTGCTGGAGGAAGCGGTCGTTGCTCCCGCCCGCCTTCGCCAGGTACTCCGACGAGCCGATCACGCGCACGGCCACCCCCTCCAACGTGTTGTTATCGGCCAGGAAGGCGAGCCACGTCGTCCGGCCCGAGCCGTCCAGGGAGCGGCCGAGGTAACGCTGGTACAGAGCCTCCAGCGCGCGGACGCGGTACTCCTGGCTCGACTCGATCGCCTCCGCGACCTGCCCGCGCGTCGCGCCGCCGCGGTCGATCGCCGCGGCGAAGAACGCCAGGCCGCCAGCGTCGGCCTCGCGGCCGAGCAGGTCGCGGAAGAGCTGCCCGACGTAGCACTGGCCCGGCGTGCCGGCGCCCGCGTCGTTGTCGAGAATCGTCCCGACGCCCGTGGCCTTGCCGAGCGCGGCGTTGGTCGGCGCGGACAGCACCACGTTGAACGTCTCGGTCGGCTCGGCGATCGTGTCGCCCACGATGGGGACGGTGACGGTCTGCGTCGTGACGCCGGGGGCGAACGTCAGCGTGAACGGGCCGACGGCGGTGAAGTCGCTCCCCGCCGTGGCGGTGACGCCGCGGACGGTGGCGACGACCGTGACCGTCTGGCCGCTCGCAGCCGACAGCGTGACCGTGAAGACGGCGTTGCTCGTGCCACTATTCCCCTCCGTCACCGTCACGTCGTTGACCGACAGCGACGGCTGCGCGTCGTCGTTGGTGATCGTGACCGTGCTGGTCCTGCCCGCGATGAGGGCGCCCGTCGCCTGGCTCAGGTTGAAGGTAAACGTCTTGTCGGGCTCGTTGAGCGTGTTGCCCAGGACGGTCGTCGTCACCGTTTGCGGCGTGTTATTCGTGAACGTGAGCGTCGTCGACGCCAGGGCGGTGTAGTCGGTGCCGGCGAGGGCCGTGCCGTTCGCCGTCGCGACGCGCACCGTGACCGGCTGCCCCGCCGGGATGTCGCCCACGATCGAGACGGTGGCCGAAACGGGCGTCGTCCCCGAGTTCCCCTCGACGACGCTGACGGCCGGCGTGATCGTGAAGCTCGGCGCCGGGACGATGGCGAGGCCCTTCAGGCTCAGGCTGGCGCCGACGGGGCCGAGGGACGTGGCCGCCCCGGTGACGGTGTTGATCGCGTAAAGCCCCGACGTGCTGCCGACGGTGAGTACCGCCAGCGCCGTGTTGGTGCCGCCCTCGATGTCGAGGGCCGCCACCCCCGACGTATCGACGCCGAGCGCCCCCACCGTCGTCAGCGTGCCGCTCGCGGGCGGGTTCTGGGTGAGGAGGCTGTCGGTGCCGGAGTCGATGTCGAACAGCGTCGTCGTCGCGGCGCCCGGCAGGCTGTTCGTGTAGGCGGCGGCGACGACGTTCGGGTTGCCGGGGTTGAGGGCCGTCTGCGCGGTGACGGTGCCGTCGGCGGGGTTGACCGACAGGTTGATGTCGGCGTCGCTGACGACGCGGATGCGGTCGGCGACCGGGTTGAAGTTGAAGCCGAAATTGGTGCCGCTGACGGTGAAGGCGGCGCCGACCTGCGTGAGCTGCCCCGTCGCCGTGTTGACGGTGACGAGGCGGGCGCTGGTGCCGTTGACGACGAGGCCGTAGAGCTGCCCGTTCGCCGGGCGGTAGTCGATGCCGGCCAGGCTCTCGCCGGTCACCAGGCCGACGACGGGCGTGGTGCTGATGACCGTCCCCGGCGTGGCGGCGTTGAAGCGGACGAGGGCGTTGCTCGTCGCGTCGACCGCGAGGACGTCGGGCTGGGCGCGCGGCTCGCCGTAGATAAAGTCGTCCATGACGACGACGTCGCTCGCGGAGGCGGCGCCGTCCACGTCGTTCGGCGACGCGGTGGCGGTGACGGCGACGTTGCCGGCCATGATGAGGACGCGGCCGACCCGCTCGCCGGCGTTGAACGACACGCCGAGGAAGGAGAGGCCGTTGTTGAACGCCAGCGCCGTGAAGACGCCGAGGCTGGTCCCGCCGGGGGAGAAGAGTTGGATCGTCGTAGCGCTTGTGTTGTCGACGTCGGTGAAGACGGCGCCGAAGCCGCTCACGGTCGCCGGGGTCATCGTGCCGGGGACGAAGAAGCTCACGTCGGTGACGTTGTTCCCGACCCGCGTGAACAGCCGCTGCGGCGAGAACGTGGTGAAGCTGGTGGCGTAGGCCGCGTTCAGGTCGCCGAACCGCACGGGCGTGCTGGTGGTGTTGGTGCTGTTGGCGCTGACGCGGAACGTCGGGCTGGCGGTCGGGCCGGCGAAGACGACGCCGCGCGGCGAGGTGGTGTTGAAGAAGTCGGCGGGCAGCGTGTTGGGCGAGGCGGCGGTGTCGGGGACGCCGTCCCAGTTGATCTCGCGGCGGCCGGCGAGGAAGCTGCCGGCGACGTTCGCGTTGGCCGTCCCGCCACCCAGGTCGGTGCGAAAACTGTCGACGACGGCCTGAATGGCGGCGGCGTTCGCCCCCGAGCCGGTGCGGACGACGGACGCGGGCACCAGGCGACTCTCCAGCGCCTCGCAACTCAGGGAGGTCGCGGGGAGTCGGCGGACGAGACGCTGCCACGAAGAGCGCTGCGGCATGAGAGATCCTCCTTCAGGATGAAGACTTCAGGCCGGGACGCTCCGGGGCACAAACGAGGGTCCGCGGGCGTCCCGGCGCCGTTGCCGGAGAGTACGAACTCCCTGAAGGGGGAACACCTGGCGACGTGAGCCTACGGAGAGGCCGCCGACAAACGAGGTCGCGGGTGCGAGTCGGTCCGGGGCGACGTGCGCCGCCCCGAAACCACGGTCCCCCCAGGGGAGCCGAGGAACCTTGTGGTTCCAGGAAAGATAGAGTATCTGGGGGGACTGAGAAAATTGCAAGGGCGTTTTCCGCGAATTCGCGCGACCGGCTGTCCGGGGGTGCGCGTCGTTGATCCGGGGGGGCGCGCGTACGCGCCCCGTCGTGGTTGTTCCGGGGGTGCGCTGCGCGACCCCCGGCTGGGTTATGTAACCCCTTCGGGG
>JBBROG010000099.1:0-27206 GCA_038229635.1 Gemmatales bacterium | reverse complement strand
CGGGGGAGGTCGACGCCCGAAGGGCGGCGGGAAGGGGGTGAGCCGCAAGCGCCGGCCCCCGCGGCGTGGGGGGGGGCGCCCCCCGCCCCCCCCCCCCCCCCCCCCCGGCGGGGGGCGGGGGGGGGGGGGGGGCCGCCCCCCCCCCCCCCCCCCAACCCGCTGAAGACTCAACCCCTCACCCCAACCCCTCTCCCCAAAGGGGAGAGGGGCTCACGCAACCGACTCTCCGTACTCAGCGGCGCCGCACGACCCAGACGCCGAGCCCCAGGCCGACGACGCCGAAGGCCATCAGGGCGCCCGGCAGGAAGACCATGCGGTCGACGTCGGTGTCGGCGGCCATCTCGTAGTCCTTGCGCGTCCGCGCCGCGATGTTCAGGGAGTTCGGCTTCTCGCGCAGCCAGGCGAGGCTGCTGGCGAACAGGCCGACCGCCATCTCGCTCGCCTGCCCCTTGCGCTCCAGTGCCGCGTCCGAGACGAACGCCGCGTTGCCGACGACGACCAGGCGCGGCGTGCCCTCGCTCCGGTCGAGGCCGGCGTGCGGGTTGGCCGGGTCGAACCCGCCCCCCTTGCCCTCGGTGACGGCGACGCCGATCGACAGCGGTTCCTGACTCAGCTTCGCCGACAGCTTCTTGAGTTCCTCGCGGTTGCCGCGGATCTTGTCCAGCATCGCCCGCGGGTCCTCGCGCAGATTCTCCTCCGACCAGACGAGCAGATTCGACGGCACCAGCAGGAGGTTCTGGGCCTGGGCGCCGCCGCCCGGCGGGCCGCCGCGCCTCGACTGGACGCCGCGGACGTTGCGGACCGGGAGGGCCTGCGGCTGGAGCGGGTTGTCGCCGGCGAGGAACGAGGCGATGGAGTTGCGGCCGGCGAGTTGCGGGCTCGCGTAGGTGTAGACGGTGGCGGGGCTGGCGTTGCTCTGGTACATGGCGAAGGAGAGCACGCGGCCATTGCCCAACTCGACGTTGTACTCGCCCAGCAGGCCCTCCAGCCCGGTTGACGCCATGCGGCCGTCGTTCTCGACGACGCCCGCCAGCACGATGAGCGTCCCCTTCCGCTTGGTGCCGTGTTCCGTCGTCAGGTACTTGCGCAGCGTTTCGACGGTCTCGCCGGGCAGCGGCCGCTGCGGGCCGGCGACGACCACGACGGCGGCGTCCTCGGGCACCTTGTCGGCGACGACGACTTTCGGGTTCCCCTCGCGCCCGACCTGGCCCAGAACGAGACCCTTGATCTCGTAATTGCCCTTCTCCAACTGGCGGACCAGCGCGCCGGCGCGCTGGTCCGGCCGCACGTCTCCCAGGCCGCCGGAGACGTCCAGCTCGCCGTTGCCCTGCGTGAAGTAGACGACCGCCTTCGACTTCCCCTCGGAAAGGTAGCTGATGGCGCTCATCAGGGCGTCCTCGCCCCGGAACGGCGGCCGCTTGCCGCGCGCCGCCTCCGCCATGTCGTACAGTTCCTCCTGCTTGAGGAACTGGAAGGCGGCGTCCTTGTCGTCGCCGTAGAGGACGAGCAGGCCCTCCTCGTCGACGAAGTACTTCTCGCGCAGCTCCCCCATGCGCACCGGCTGCTGGTGGCGCATCACCTCCTCGTAGGAGAACTTGCCGCCGACGCCGCTGGCGTTGTTCAGCAGGTTCGTCACGTCCTGGTAGGGGATGTCGCGGCGCGTGGCGAAGACGGCGACGACGCGCGCCGGCTTGTCCAGCCCGCGCAGGATCTTCTGCGACTGCTCGCTCAGGGTGTAGATGCCCTGCGTCGTCCAGTCGGACGGCTGCGGCATCTTCAGGTAGGCGAGGACGTTGACGATAAGAAGGATCTCGAAGAGAAGCAACCCGGTCAGCGCGGCCGCGTAGCCGTAGAGGAGGCGGCGCAGGAGCGGGTTGTCCTGGTCCTCGGCGCGGGCGACGGAGAGGCTGACGAACAGGAGCGCCAGGCCGGCGAGTTGGCCGACGACGACGGCGGCGAGCTTGCTGAGGTCGCCGCGCCACTTCTCCGGCCCGCCGCTGAGGACGTCCCACCAGCGGTAGCCGAAGTCGGCGGACAGGAGGACCAACCCGAGGCCGAGCAGCCCGCCGGCGAGCAGGACGACGAGGTACGTCAGGTCGCGCTCGGCGAGCCCCGGCGTGTCGGGCTGAAGGAACCACAGGCCCAGGACGGCGAAGGCCAGGCCGAGGACGCCGCTCAGCGCCACTTCCGGTCCGAACTCCCTGCCGTACTTGTAGCCGAGGAAGACGGCCAGGCCGAGCAGCACGACGGCGAGGCCGAAAAGGGCGTAGGAAACCGCCTGGCGGTTGCGGCTGAGCACCTGCATCCAGGCGGCGGTCGGGACGGGTCCCTTGGCGGTGGACATAACCGAGTATTCCTCACGGAGTTGTTCGCGCTCGTCAGCGCCACTTGCGCGACTCCAGCACCTTGACGCTCAGGAAGAGCCAGAAGACGGTCACGGACAGGTGGTAGAAGAGCTGACTGACGGCGAGCTTGCCGTCGAGCGCCTCCAACCAGAGGTCGAGGAACGACACGCGCGAGAACACCTTGTACCAGAGGGCGTCCTGCGAGGTCATCTGCTGCTTGGCGAGGAACAGGACGACGAGCAGCAACATGCCGACGAACGTGAACACGGCGGCGGTCAGCTGATTCTTGGTCAGGCTGGAGAAGAAAACGCCCATGCTGACGAAGCCGGCGCCGGTGAACAGCAGGACGATGAGCCAGGCGAGGAACGGCTGGTAGTCGAACGGGTTGCCGCCGCCGACGCGCAGGGCGACGAGAAACAGGCCCCACGGCACCCACGTCATCATGAAGAGGAACAGGGCGGCGGCGAATTTGCTGAGAACGATCGTCGTCTCCTCCTGCGGCGCCGTCAGCGTCATCTCGAGCGTGCCGCTGCGGTTCTCCTCGCTGAGCAGGTTCATCGTCAGTACCGGCACGACGAACACGAGACAAAAGATGGGAATCAGGCTGAAGAAATACGAGAGGATGATCGGCTCGGGCACGCCGGTCTTCGGCCGGTTGGTCATCGGGTCGAGGAGACGGTCGCCCACGAACTGCCCGAAGTAGAGGCAGGCGACGAGGGCGAACAGCAGCAGCATGAAGTAGGCGATGGGCGAGTAGAAGTACGCGCCGAGCTGCCGCCGCGTCATGATGACGAAGGGCCGCTCCGAGGTCATGAAGAGGGCGAGGGCGAGGTAGGCCAGGCCGCCGCCGAGCAGGACGAGGCCGTTGGGCATCAGGTACGGCGCCGAGCCCGCGAGCCAGCCGCGCCGCGCGAAGGCGTCGGTCTGGGAGAGGATATGGGGCATGGACCGGGCGAGGGCGAGGAGCGCCGCGAGGGCGCCGAGGGCGCCGACGCCGAGGGCGGCGTAATAGCCGGTGTCGTCCGTCACCCCCTTGAGGCCGACGAAGGCCCACAGGAAGACGAAGCCGGCGGCGACCATCAGGAGGCCGTTCGGCAGCAGGAAGCTCGTCGAGATGTTGCCGCCCACGAAGCCGGCGAGGGCCAGCAGCGCCCCGACGCCGCCGAGGGCGTAGAGGGCGTAGTCGCGCGTCTTGGCCTCGACCTCGTTGCGCACGAAGGCCATCTGGAAGAGAAGGCCCACCAGCAGCAGGCAGAGCCCGTAGGGCAGAAAAAGGCCGAAAGCCGGTCCCTTGTAGGGGACGACGCTGAGGAGGGCGCCGAGGGCGAGGACGAGGTAGGCGAAGGACATGTAGGCGCGGCGGATCTGCAGGTCGCTGTCGCCGGCGGCGTGCAGCAGCAGCCCGCCCAGCCCGGCCAGCGTCGCCAGCCCGCCCCACGTCGGGCCGACCCAACTACTCGTGCGGCCGCTGAGGTGGACGAGCAGGGCCACGCCGCCGAAGACGACCAGCGCCAGGCCGACGGCGCCGAAGAGGCGCGGCCCCGTCGGCTCGGCGTCGCGCGTCAGCGACGGCGACAACTCCGCCGGGGTGGTCCAGTGGTACGCCGGGCGGCCGTCGTCTTTCTTCTCGCGAATCGCCTTGCTCGACATGATTCCCTGTCCTCGTTAACTCGGCCGGCCGGCTCGCGCCGCTTGCGGCTTCGCAACAGTGCGAAGCCGCAAGCGGCGGACATTAGCCTGCCTTGTCCCGCAGCGGGTCGCCGGTGCTGACGATGTCCATGAAGTGTTCCTCGATCTTCTTGCGCCGCTGGTCGAGCGAGCGGATCGTCCAGCCGTTGCGCGTGATCCGCTGGGCGATGGCCTCGCGCATGTCGTCGCGGTTGCGCAGCGTCACCTCGCAGGCGACGACGCCGTCGCCGAACGGCCGCGCCTGGACGCCGTCGACGCCGTCGGTCGTGCGCAGCACCTCGACGACGCGGTCGTTCGGGCCGTGGACCTCGACGAAGACCGTGTCGGTCATTTCGAGGTCGGCGATCTTCTTGTCGGAGGCGAGCCGGCCGCGGTGGATAATCATGATGCGGTCGCACACCTCCTCGATCTCGGAGAGGATGTGCGTCGACAGGAGGATGGTGCGGCTGGCGCCGAGTTCCTTGATGAGGGCGAGCGTCTCGCGGATCTGCACGGGGTCGAGGCCGGCGGTCGGCTCGTCGAGGATGAGGATGGCCGGGTCGGCGACCATGGCGTCGGCGAGGCCGACGCGCTGGCGGTAGCCCTTGGAGAGCGTGCCGAGCAGGCGGCGGCGCACCTCGCGGATGCGGCAGCGGCCGAGGCAGTAGTCGATGCGCGTCTGCCGGTCCTTGCGGCCGAGGCCCTTCAGCTTGGAGCGGTAGTCGAGGTACTCCTCGACGCGCATCTCGGGGTAGAGCGGGACGTTCTCGGGGAGGTAGCCGATGCGCTTGCGGACGTCGAGCGACTGGGTGCGGACGTCGAAGCCGGCGAGGGCGGCGCCGCCGCTGGTGGCGGGCAGGTAGGTCGTGAGGATGCGCATGGTCGTCGTCTTGCCGGCGCCGTTGAGGCCGAGCAGGCCGACGATCTCGCCGCGGGCGACGTTGAAACTGACGCAGTCGACCGCGAGCACGGGGCCGAAGTATTTGGTGAGGTTCTTGACTTCGATCATGGGATCATCCTGGGGGCCTGCCGCGGGAGGGCCGCGCGAGATGAGGGGGCGTCGCTACGCAAGCGATTCACGGGCCATGACAGGAAGGAGCCTTCCCTCTTCATCGTAGTACGACCGTCCCTTCCGGCAAGTTCGGGCGCGCCTCATGGGGGCGGAGACGTCTCTTCTAGGGCGCGCGACGAGCGCTTGCAAGAGGGTAGTTGTAACAGAGCGGCGCGGGGATGGCCACCGACTCGCCGCTTGCGGCTTCGCATTCGCCCTTGAGCAGCTTCCGCCGGAGGGAATAGAATTGGCGCTGGCGAGGACGGGGAAGGGAGTGGCAGGGAGATCCGGCCGATGGCTCGCGCGCAGACCGATTTGCCGAACGACTTCCCCGACCGCGTCATCCGCGAGGGGTTGCTCCAGCCGGACAATCTGCGCGCCCTGCTCCGCGCGGTCGCCCCCACCGTCGCCGACCACCTCGCCTACGAGCGGTTGCAGGTGGCGAAGCCCGCCGCCCTGCTGGACGACTGGCGCAAGCGCGAGCGCGACCTGCTGGTGCGCATCCCCTTCCGCGACGCCTCGGGCCGCGAGGTGCTGATCTGCGTCCTGGTCGAGCACCAAAGTACAGCCGACCAGGCGATGCCGCTGCGCCTCTTGGTCTACGCGGTGCTGTACTGGGAGCAGGAGTGGCGGGCCTGGGAGGAGCACCACGAGCGCGGCCAGCCGCTGCGCCTGACGCCGGTGATCCCCGTCGTGCTACACACCGGGCAGGTGGCGTGGGACGCGAGCCGCCGCCTCGCCGATCTGTTCGAGGCGCCGGACGAGTTCAAGGCGTGGCTGCCGGAGTGGCGCATGCCGCTGTGGGATCTGCCGGAGCATACCGCCGAGGAGTTGTTGCGGAGCGGCGAGCCGTGGTGGCAAGCGCTCGCCGTGGCGCGGGCGGAGCGAGAACCCCCCGAAGAGTTTCAGCGCGTCTTGCGGGAGGCGATGCGACAGATCGAGCCCTTGGGCACGACGCGGCCGGTTTACTGGAATCAGTTGCTGCGCATGGTCCTGTACTGGTCGCTGTACCGCCGGCCGGGGCGCGAGCACGCGGGCCTGATCGAGGCGGCCCGCGCGAGTCAGAGTGACGTTCGCCTGAAAGAGGAGGTCACGACGATGAGTCATACCCTGGGTCAGACCTGGGAAGAGGAACTGTGCGAGAAATTCAGCAAGAGATTCCGCGAGGAATACCGGGCGAAGGAGGAGGAACTCCGGGCAAAGGAGGAGGAACTCCGGGCAAAGGAAGCGGAACTCCGGGCAAAGGAGGCGGCCCTCGCAGAGGCGCGCGGCGAGAACGCAGGGTATCGCGAGACGCTGCGGCGTGTCCTCGAAGTCCGCTTTCCGTCGCTGCCCGAGGCCGTGACGCAGCGCATCGCCGCCGCCGAGGTCGACTGGCTAAAAGCAGCGGTATTGCGTGCGCTCAAGGTCGCCTCTCCCGAAGAACTGCTGCAACCGTGACGAACCCAAAGCCTTTCGGATGACTCTCGCCATGCCGACCTCGACGCGCCGACTCGTCTTCGCCCTGATGCTGTGCCTGGCGGCGACTCCCGCTGGCGCCGCCGAGCGGCCGAACGTCGTTCTCATCCTCATGGACGACCTCGGCCGCAACGACCTCGGCTGCTACGGCAGCACCTACTACCGCACGCCGCACCTCGACCGCCTCGCCGCTTCCGGCGCCACGTTCACCGACGCCTACGTCGCCTGTCCCGTCTGCTCGCCGACGCGCGCCGCCATTCTCACGGGCAAGTATCCGGCACGTCTCAACCTCACCGACTGGCTCCCCGGACGGCCCGACCGCCCCGACCAGAAGCTGCGGCGCCCCGTCATCAACCAACAACTCCCGCTCGAAGAAGTGACGCTGGCGGAGGCGCTGAAGGCGGCGGGCTACGCGACGGCCCACGTCGGCAAGTGGCACCTCGGCGGCAAGGGCTTCGAGCCGCAGCGCCAGGGCTTCGACGTCAACGTCGCCGGCGACCAGACCGGCTCGCCGCGCGGCTACTTCGCCCCGTTCCGGGGCCGCGACGGCGCCTTCATGCCGGGACTGGAGAAGGCGCCCGACGGCGAGTATTTGACCGACCGCCTCACCGCCGAAGCGGAGTTGTTTCTTGAGAGGAACCGGGAGCGGCCCTTCTTCCTCTACCTCGCGCATTACGCCGTCCACATTCCGCTGGCCGCGAAGGCGGACGCGATCGCCAAGTACAAGGCCGGCGCCAATCCGGGGCAGCAGGGCAACCCCATCTACGCCGCCATGATCGAGAGCATGGACGACGGCGTCGGCCGCGTCCTGAAGAAGCTCGACGACCTGAAGCTCGCCGAGAAGACGCTGGTCCTCTTCACCTCCGACAACGGCGGCCTTTGCACTTCGGAAGGGCCGAACACGCCGGCGACGATCAATTCGCCTTTACGGGAGGGAAAAGGTTATCTTTACGAGGGCGGCATCCGCGTGCCGCTGTTGGTGCGGCTGCCGGGCGTCGTCAAGCCGGCGTGGGTGAGCGACGTGCCGGTCAGCAGTGTCGACTTCGTCCCGACGGTGCTCGACCTGTGCGGCGTGACGAGCGCGGCGAAGGTCGACGGCGTCAGCCTGGCGCCGCTGTTGCGCGGCGGCGCGGCACCGAAGCGCGACGCTCTCTACTGGCACTACCCGCACTACAGCAACCAGGGCGGCCGTCCGGGCGGCGCCGTCCGCGCCGGCGACTACAAGCTCATCGAGTTCTACGAGGGGCGGCGCGAGTTGTACGACGTGCGCCACGACGTCGGCGAGAATCGCAACCTCCTCGAGGCGAAGCCGGACGTCGCGAAGGAGTTGGCGGCGAAGCTCGACGCCTGGCGGCACGACGTCGGCGCCCGCATGACGACGCCGAACCCCGACTACGTCCCCAACCCGCAGACGGCGAACGGCGTCGTCACGCTGCCCGCGCGGACGGCGGACGTGCGGGGGTTGCAGCTGCGCTACGAGCCGCTGCCGCACAAGAACACGCTCGGCTTCTGGACACGCAAAGAGGACACGGCGGGCTGGGAGTTCACCCTGACCAAGCCGGGTATGTTTACCGTGGAGATCCTACAAGGTTGCGGTAAAGGGTCGGGCGGCGCCGAGGTCGAGTTCGCCGTCGCCGGGCAGGCGCTGCGGACGACCGTCGAGGACACGGGGCACTTCCAGAACTTCAAGGCGCGCGCGCTCGGCACGGTGGCGCTTGAGAAGGCGGGGCGCTACACGCTGACGGTCACGCCGAAGAGCAAGCCGGGCGTCGCGGTGATGGACCTGCGGGCGGTGACGCTGCGGCCGGCGCCGTGACGGTTTGCCGCCCGCTCGCATCGGCACCGGCGTAACCCCCGAAGGCGGGTCTCGACCTGAAGACGGTGCCGCAATCGGTCGGCGGCGCGCCGGCCGCGCCCAGGCCTACGGCCGCAAGGGACGCGCGCCTCATGCTGGCGCTGGAACAGATGGCGAACGTCACGCGCTGAGAAAACAATACGCCGAAACAGGGTATCGGCCGACTGATCCGCTCGCGCACGGACACGGAGATAGTGGTCGTCCTCGACCCGCGGGTACTGACGAGCTACGGGCACTCTTACCTGAAGACCTTGCCAATCTGTCGGCGTTTCGTCGACGACCGATGAGCCGCCTCGACGGCAGTAGCCGGCCCGTTCAGCAGTTTCTTCGCCTACCCGCATCCCGCAAACTCAAAGTACGAATTACCAATCGTCACCGAGGATTTCGCCGCCCCGAGGGGTCACGGCCGCCCAGTACGTCGCTACGGAGACGCTTGAGGAAACGACGCGCACGCCGCCGTCACCGAGAGCCACAATCATCCCATTCGCGTGCGGCGTCTGAGCCAGCCGGGGATCGCATTCGTCGGCGCGGGGGCGAGTTTGAAACGTCAAACCTGGCACCGAAGGGCGCGTGGATCCCGACCCGGTTGTAATGGGATAAACATCATCCTTGAGTGGGTCATAGGGCCTGTTGGCCGCCGAGAAGTCGGCAAATGTTCCTCGCCTGAGTAAGATGTTGAAAACCCCAGGGAGGAGAAGTGGGTCGTCGTACACAAACCAATTATACTGCGCGCCCGCGCAGTCGAGAGAATAGTGTTCGGCGAACGCGATCGTGTTCGAAGCCCCGTCCGAGAAAGTCGTTGTGAGATTCGGATTTTGCGAAAAGACCCTTGCGTTGGCGGCATAACTGGCTAGCCCTTCCGCATCCCGATAATCGCGAAGTGTTGGGTCCGCGGGGCTCACGTACTGCGGAACGGTATAGGCGCTGCCGCGCGGGCGAGCGCCGGCCGTCACTTCCGCGTAATAATTGCCGTGTTCCAGAAAAGGCAACAGCGCAAAGAACAAGGAGCTATCCGCGTTGGCACTTCGACCTTCGCCGCTCACCGTCGGGAGTTTTCCTTGATGCACGTCCGCGAAATGATGTACGGCCAAGCCGACCTGTTTCAAGTTGTTCATGCTCTGGATGCGCGAGGCCGCCTCTCGTACCTTTCCCAGCGCCGGCAGTAGCAGCGCGATCAACACTCCGATGATCGCTATGACTATGAGGACTTCTATGAGCGTCGCGGCGCGCCGCCGTTTTCCCGAGCAATTCAGGGGTGGGGGCACAGCAGGATGGATCTTGGAAATGCTGAAGGTAATTAACGTATTCATTTTGATAGTTAACTTATTATCGGTTCTCCGGGCGAGTCCGGCAAGAGTCCTGGGCGATGTAAATTCATTAAGCCCAGCGCAAGTGGACCAGGGCGAACGCACCATCTAAATCTCGCCAGGTAAAGGACTTGCGTTATTGGTATTGATGTTTTTAAGCTCTTGTTGAGAAATACAAGTGCTTGCAGGGAAATATGTTAGATGGTTCGTCCGCCACTAGGAAGTGGGCGGCGTGAATCGGCCGCTCGCTTCCCAGAACTCAGCCGCACAGACAGAACTGCTCGTATCTCTTTGCCGAAGTGAATCCACAAGGTCATTTCACGACGGCATTTATCTTATTACTGTCGAGAAGACTTGCGGTCTTCTTTGTGGTATTGACGGTGTAGAGCCGCGCCCAGCAGTCATATGTCCCTGGTGCCACGCCAAGAGTTCCGTCGAATGTGCCTTTTGTTAGGTCGACGTTTTTCGGTTGGCCGAAGGTGGTCTCATTCCGTGTCGTCTCTTTGGCCAGTATATCAAGTCGGCTGAAGTTATTAGCGGGATCAACACCGAACGTCCCGTCCATGCCGACTTGATTCGCGTTGCCTCCGGGATTGGGGGTGGCGTTGGCCAACGTGATCGTGTCGGCGGCCGCCAAGAACAGTAGGGCGGGGAGGACGAACCCCAGGCGAACGCACACTTTCTTGAGCATGTACAGACCTCCTCAGCTTGAGTGATGGGTACTGCGCACGAAATACTCTACCGCGGGAGCTTGTTCTTCCCGGCACCTCAAGGTTGAGTTCCCCGACCTGCCCCGATCTCGGACGGCATTGGTGAAACCGCTCTCTCTATCTGTATAGGGGCCGCTCGAAGGCCATTTGTGACGCCCGGAAAAAGTTTTTCCTCGAAATTCTCTCCCGCAGCCGTTAGCCGACATAGGCAGCTGCCTTCTCGCGGACGCGCCGGGTCAGCTGGCGGGCGTTGGCCGGCTCCAGGATCAAGGGCGCGCTCTCCGGGAGTTGTCCGAGCCATTTTTGGCGGAAGAAGTCCTGTTCGTGGGGCGTGAGGGAACCGCACAGTTCTTCGACCTGCATGTCGAGCGGCACGGACTTGCTCGCGTCCTCGCCCGGCTCGGACCGCATACACGCTCGTTCGTGCCGCCCGCGCCGCCTTTCGGCACGCAACAGCGCGCGCAACTCGCCGAGAGCCAGGCCGGCCAGGGAGCAGCCTACCCCCCCCCCCCCCCTATTCTTTTGTACACTCGTCGCAGGGTCTTTTCGTCCCGTCTCAGGCGATACCAGAGGTTTTGCAAAGCGTCTTCGACGAGGTCGTCCCGTACCCGGCCGTATCGGGGCAAGATGGCGGCGCAGCAGGCCGTGCAGTCCGGGCGAGAAGTCTCGGTGGAGCGTGGCGAGATCGTCCCCTCTCGCCGGGAACCCGTGAGACCGCGGGGACTCGTTTTCGCGGATGAGGTCGGTCACCGTCGCTCCTTGGCGTCGAACCGTCACTGATCGCACGAACCGGAACGAGTGCCTGACAAAGTGACGACATTATCCTAGTCGAAGGGGAAGCCGCCTGACAAGGAAAAAGTCAAGAAGCGGGAAAATTCGCTTTTATCGGATCGTCTTTGTGCGGGCGGGGCGGCACACGCGGACGGTCGCGCCGAAGAGCAAGCCGGGCGTCGCGGTGATGGACCTGCGGGCGGTGACGCTGCGGCCGGCGCCGTGACGGTTTGCCGCCGCCGTCGGCGCCCGCTAGCATAGGCACCGACGTGACCCGAGGCGTGTCGAGCGAATCCGGAGGGCGAACGACCCATGTCCCTGACCAAGGCGGAACCCGGCACGACGCGCGTCGGCTGGATCGGCACCGGCGTGATGGGCCGGTGGATGTGCCACCATCTCATGGCCAAGGGCTGCAAGGCGACGGTCTTCAACCGGACGCGCGACAAGGCCAGGCCGCTGCTCGACGAGGGCGCCGCCTGGGCCGACACGCCCAAGGCCGTGGCCCAGCAGTCCGACGTCGTCTTCGCCATCGTCGGCTTCCCGAAGGACGTGCGCGAGGTCTTCCTCGGCGGCGACGGCGCCCTCGCCGGCAGTAAGGCGGGCAGCGTCCTCGTCGACATGACGACCAGCGAGCCGTCGCTGGCGCGGGAGATCCACGACGCCGCCAAGGCGAAGGGCGTCCACGCGGTCGACGCGCCCGTGTCCGGCGGCGACGTCGGCGCCAAGAACGCGGCGCTGTCGATCATGGTCGGCGGCGACGCGGACGCCGTCGAGGCGGTGCGCCCGCTGCTGGAGTGCCTGGGCAAGACCGTCGTGCATCAGGGACCGGCGGGCGCCGGGCAGCACACGAAGATGGTCAACCAGGTCCTGATTGCCACGAACATGATCGGCGTCTGCGAGGCGCTGCTGTACGGGTACAAGGCGGGGCTCGACCTGAAGACGGTGCTGCAATCGGTCGGCGGCGGCGCGGCGGCGAGCTGGTCGCTGAACAACCTCGGGCCGCGGATCATCGACCGCAACTTCGAGCCAGGCTTCTTCGTCGAGCATTTCATCAAGGACATGGGCATCGCGCTGAAGGAGGCGGAGGCGATGAACCTGTGCCTGCCGGGGCTGGCCCTGTCGAAGCAACTCTACGAGGCGGTCCGCGCCCAGGGCTACGCCCGCAAGGGGACGCACGCCCTCATGCTGGCGCTGGAACAGATGGCGAACGTGAAGCGCTGAGCCGCCGCTGAATTCTCCCCTCTCCCCAAAGGGGAGAGGGGCTTCCAGAACAGACTCTCAGCGCTTGCACCACAGAAAGCGCGTCCACCCCAGCGGCCCGAGCCACTCGGCGGCCACCGCCGCGCCGTGGTGCTCGTCCGCGAACCGTACCAGATCCTGGTGCAGCCGCTTACCGCTCACCTGAGCGCCCTCGTACTCGGCGAGGACGCGGCTCACCTCGCCCTGTTCGCCGCCCTCGACCAGCACGATGCGCCGCGGGCAGCGCGGCGTTTTCCCCGTGGCTGCCTTCACGGCACTGCCGTTGATCGGTGCGCTCATCGCGACTTCTTCCTCCTTGTCCATCAACTCGTGCTGCGTGCGAACAGGTCGCACGCCGCCTCGGCCATGACGTCGCGGTACGCCAGCAGGCGATGATCGCCGCCCTTCCACAGGCGCAATTCGATGTCAGCCGCCGGCGCCTGCTGGACGAACGCCAAACTCTCCTCGTAGGGGGCGACGTCGTCGCGCAGGCCGTGGAAAATCAGCAAGGGCTTTGTCCACGCCTCAGCCAATTGTTGCGGCGGAAACTGTCCCGCCTCCTCGAGGAGGCCGGCGCCGACCTCGACATCGACCCATTGATTCTGAACGCGCCGCCGGCCGGTGCGCCGCCACTCCTCCACCTCAGCCGGACGGAGCCGCCGCGTCTGCAAGCCCGGAAAGTCGACCGCCGGCGCGATCAAGGCACACGCCGCGACCGCATCCGGCTGCCGGTGCGCGAACCAGAGCGACGCCCAGCCGCCCATGCTCGACCCGACCAGCCCGACGCGGCGCACGCCGCGCCCGCGCAGGCTGGTACAGACGGCACTCAGGTCGTCGAGCAGTCCGCTCGGCCGCAGTTCGAGGAGCGTGCCGTCTGACTGCCCGTGCCCGCGGAAGTCGAACGAGGCGAACGTCCAGCCGCGCCGCGCGCAGGCCGCTTCGAGGGCCGACGACTTCTCGCCGAAGCGCGACGAGCCGAAGCCGTGGACGTACAGCACCGCCCACCCGCCCGGCGACCCGGTGAACGCCAGCGACGCCGCCAGCGCTTCGCCCGAGTCCAGCGCGACACGATACGACTCCTGCACGCGCGACGGCATCGCAACCTCCTCGGCACCGTTCCTCCCGCGAGAGGAAGCGCTTGGAACCAACCCGCGCATCGATTATAACTGATGAAGCGGCGGACTGCCCCGCCCCGACCGATGCCGCCCGAACAACCTCGGAGAATACCATGCGCGCCCAACTCGTCCCGCTCGAAGGCGGACCTCCGATCACGATCATCAAGGACTTGACGGTCGTCGGCCGCAAGGAGGATTCCGACCTGCGGCTGGAGCACAAGAGCGTCTCGAAGATGCACTGCGTCATCGTCAAGACGGACGGGCTGCTCCTGCTGCGCGACCTCGGCAGCACGAACGGCACGCGCGTCAACGGCCAGCGCGTCCGCCGGGCCGCGCTGCTGCCGAACGACCAGCTGAATATCGCCAATTACAAGTTCCGCGTCTACCTCGGTCCTGACGAGGCGCCGCCCCCGCCCGCGCCGCTCCTGGCCGCGTCGGAACACACGCAGCAGCTGGACGCCCGCGACGTCGCCGACCTGCTGCGAGGCGTCAAGAAGCCGCGCCCCGCCGAGAAGCCGGCCCCGGAGGACGACGGCGGCACGGTGCGTCCCAACGCCTTGCCCGACGTCTACCCCGAGGACGAGCCCGCCAAGTGACCGCCTCCTCTTAGCGTTTCCCGCCGTCGAGGATCTTCCGCGTCTTCATCCACTCGCCGCAGCGCGACGGCCACGTCGAACAAGGGTGTTCGCTCGGGCGCAGGCCGAAGCCGTGCCCGCCCGAGGCGTAGACGTGCAGTTCGGCCGGGACGCCGGCGCGCTTCAGGGCGAGGTACATGCGCACGCTACTCTCCGGCGTGACCGGGTCGTTCGTCGCGTGGGCGAAGAACGTCGGCGGCGTTTCTTTCGTGACGCGGATCTCCGGCGCCAGCCCCTCGCCGCTCTTCGCCGTCAGGTACGCCGGGTAGATCAGCACCAGGAAGTCGGGCCGGCAGCCGACCTTGTCCACGTCGTCGACGGCGTCGTAGGCGCGCTTGTCATAGTTGGTCGCCGCCGACGCCGCCAGGTGTCCGCCGGCGGAGAAGCCGAGGAGGCCGATCCGCTTCGGGTCGATGTCCCACTCCTTCGCCTTGCTCCGCACCAGGCTCAGCGCTCGCTGGGCGTCCTGGAGCGGGCCGACCGGCGGCTTGTCCTTGTCCTCGCCGGGGCGGCGCGGCACGCGGTACTTGAGGACGATTCCGGTCACGCCGAGCGTGTTGAGCCACTTCGCCACCTCCTCGCCCTCCAGGTCCCAGGCGAGGACGCTGTAGGCGCCGCCCGGCGCGACGACGACGGCGGCGCCGGTGTCTTTGTCCTTCGCCGGCCGGAAGACCTTGATCGTCGGCGTCGTGACGTTCGTCACCAGCAGGATCTTTCCGACGGGGGACTTCCCCTCGGTCGTCTTCTCGGCGCCGACGCCGCCCGCGTCGGCGGGCACCTTGCCGGCGGGCCAGACGTCGAGGACCGCCGGGCCTTCCGCCGCCGGGGCCGCGGCGCCGAGGAGGAGCGCCAGGCCCAGCGTCGCGGCCGTCGTCGTGTGCTTCATCGGCATGACCTTTTCGGGTTGTCGAGGGTTCACCGGGAGCATCGTACTTGCTACGACGACGCGCGGCCAGCGCCGACTTCCGCCCGCAGCCGCGCCACCAGCACGTCCACGCCGGGGCCGTTGTGGAACTCCCACGGCAGGACGACGTGTGCGTGGACCCGCGACGGCTCGATGAAGGCGCGGTACATCGGCCGCACCGTCGCCTCGTACTGGTCGGCGATCGACTCGACCGACCGGCCGCGCTCGCGCACGTCGCGCCGGACGCGGCGGACCACGCGCAGGTCGTCGGGCGTGTCGACGAAGACGCGCAGGCCGATCCGGTCGCGCACTTCCGCGAGGGCGAACAGGAGAATCCCTTCCAGCAGCAGGACCGGACGAGGCTCGACCGTCACGGTCTCG
Source organism: Gemmatales bacterium (assembly GCA_038229635.1). Taxonomy (GTDB): domain Bacteria; phylum Planctomycetota; class Planctomycetia; order Gemmatales; family Gemmataceae; genus DATFNV01. Next base: position 11,767 of record JBBROG010000099.1, on the reverse strand, counting down.
GGGCGGCGCGCGTGGGCGGCGAAGTCGTAGACGGGGCGCTCGACCGGGCGCCCCCCGCACAGCTCATCGACGTGGCGGACGAAGAGCGCGTTGTCGAGGGCGTCGGGGTGGTCCCAGTTGCCGGCGCGGCGCAGGTCGCCGGGCATGTCGGCCCCAACGTGGTAGTAAGCGTCGTGGGGGAGGAAGCTGACGAGCGGCTCGCCGAGCGCCCCGAGGAGGCGCTCGACCACCGTCGTCTTCCCCGACCCCGACCCGCCCGCGATGCCGATGACGAACATGACGCCGGCCCTCGATTCCCACTCTCCCGACCCGTATTGTGACGCCGTCTCCCGCGCCGATCCAGACCAGCCGCTCGCGCGGCGGTACAATGGAAGGGAACCCCGAGACGACCCGGAGAGAGCGATGGCGGCATGCATCGGCTATTGCACCAACGTCCACGCGGGCGCCGACCTGGCTCAGACGCGCGCCAACCTCGAGCGCTTCGCCCTGCCGGTCAAACGGCTGTTCAGCTCCTCCGCCCCGATGGGCCTCGGCCTGTGGCTGTCGGCGTCGTCGGCCGCCGCGATCCTGCAAGGCGACACGCTCGCCGAATGGCGGTCGTGGCTCGCCGAAGCCGGGCTCGTGCCGTTCACCTTCAACGGCTTCCCCTACGGCGACTTCCACAGCCGCGTCGTCAAGCATCAGGTCTACCTGCCGACGTGGGGACAGCCGGACCGCTTACGCTACACGCTTCAGATAATTGACATCCTCGACGCGCTGTTGCCTCCCGGACAAGAAGGCAGCATCTCGACGCTGCCGATCTGCTGGGGGCAGCCTTACCCCGCGGCGACGGAACTCGCCGCGGCAGCCGGAGCGCTGCGGCAGGTCGCGGGGCGACTGGCGCGGCTGGAGCGCGAGACGGGGCGCCTCGTCTCGCTGTGCCTGGAGCCGGAGCCGGGGTGCGTCCTCCAGCGCTGCGAGGACGTCGTGCGCTTCTTCGAGGACTACCTGTTGCCCGGCGGCGACGAGGCGGCGGTGCGGCGCCACCTGCGCGTCTGTCACGACGTCTGCCACACGGTCGTCATGTTCGAGGATCAAGCGGAGGTTCTGAGTCGTTACCGGCGGGCGGGGATCGGCGTCGGCAAGGTGCAGGTGTCGTCGGCCGTCGTGCTGCCGTTGCAGCGCACGCCCCCGGAGGAGCGCGCGGCGGCGCTGGCGCAACTCGCCGGGTTCGACGAGGACCGTTACTTGCACCAGACCGTCGCCCGCGCCGGCGACGCGACGCCCGTGTTTTACGAGGACCTGGCGCCGGCGCTCGCCGCGGCGCGCCGGAGTCCGCCGGACGAGATGCGCGTCCACTTTCACGTGCCGATCTACCTGGAGCGCTTCGGCCGTCTGGAGGCGTCGCGCGGCGCCATCCTGGAGTGCGCGCGGGAGATCCACCGGCACGGCGACACGGAACACTTCGAGGTGGAGACCTACGCCTGGGGAGTGCTGCCGGCGGAGTTGCAACAGCCGGACCTCGCGGCGGGCATCGCGGAGGAGATGCGCTGGTTCCAGGGGGCGTGGCAGGAGGTCGAGCGCTCCAGGGCGTGAGGGCCGTTCCATGAACCTGCAAGAGTTGACGGACCTCGTCAACGGCGGCGAGTCGGAGCGCGTCGAGTTCAAGAAGACGACCGGCCAGCGCTCGGAGGCGATGCGAACCGTCTGCGCGATGCTCAACGGCATGGGCGGCTTTGTCCTGTTCGGCGTGACCGACCGCAAGCAGATCGTCGGTCAGACGGTGACGGGGCAAACCCTGGAAGAGGTGGCCAACGAGTTGCGCAGGATCGAGCCGCCCGCCTTCCCCGACATCGAGCCCGTCGTGCTGTCGAACGGCCTGACCGTCATCGCCCTCCGCGTCGGCGGCGGCGGCACGCCGCACACTTACGACGGGCGCCCCTACGCCCGCAACGGACCAACGACGATCCAGATGCCGCAAGGGCGCTACGAGCGTCTGCTGCTGGAGCGGATGCACGGGTCGGCCCGCTGGGAGAATCGCCCCGCCGTCGGCGTCACGCTGGCTGACCTCGACCACGGGGAAATCGTCCGTACCCTCGACGAGGCGATCCGCCGCCGGCGCGTGGACGAACCCGGCACCCGCGACGTGCGCCACCTCTTGACGGGGTTACAGGCGTGGGGCCGGGGTACGCTCAAGATGGCCGAATTGACGACGAAAGCCGGGCTGCCGCCGCCGGAGATCGAGTCGGACTCTCGTGAGGTGGTCGTCCGCTTTCGGTCCACGCTGTACGTGGCCCCGACGCGGGTCGGCCACGATCTCAGCTCGCTACAGCGCCGCCTCCTGGAAGTCCTGGCCCGAACGGGACCGGCGCCCATCTCGGAAATCTTGAAGCACCTGGATCTTGATACACCGCGACGGACGGTTCAGGCCAACTTGCAATTGCTCCGACACCTCGACCTCATCGAATCCACCCAGAAGAAAGGACGAGCCGCGGGATGCAAACTCCGTGGAGTACCGTCTTGAGACGTTCCTGCGCGTTCCTGCGCGTTCCTGCGCGTTCCTGCGCGTTCCTGCGCGTTCCTGCGCGGGAAGTCAAAGATGACATCCCGGCCCGCGCTTGACGTGCCCGCGCCGCTCCCCTAGCCTGACCGAATCCGCGTGACCTCCCCCGCCTCCGCGAACCGGCAAGCCGCTCTCCCGGACCTGCCCCATGCACCGCGAGATTTCCCACGCCGACAGGGCTTTCGACCGGGAGAGCGACCTATCGCTCTACCTGCTCACCGGCCTGCTCGCCCTGCTGCTCGCCGCCGACCTCTGGCCCGCCTTCGCCGGCTGGGAGCCGGTGCGCGCGTGGCAGCTGCCGGCCTGGCCGAACACCGCCTACGGCTATCGCCTTGCTCTGCTGGCCGCCCTCCTCGGCGGCGCCCGCACCCTGTTCGGCGCCTTCGACAGCCTCCTCGTCCGGGGGCGAATCGGCGCCGACCTCGCCCTCGGCATCGCCGTCGTCGCCGCCATCCTCCTCCAGGAGCCGCTGGTCGCCGCCGAGGTCGTCTTCGTCGGGATGCTCGGCGAATGCCTGGAAAGTTTCACGTTCGAGCGCACCCAGCGCGCCGTCCGCAAGCTCGCCGAGGTCTTCCCGCTGCGCTGCTGGCTGCTGCGCGACGGCCAGGAAGTGCGCGCCCTCGTCGCGGACGTGCAGGTCGGCGACCGCGTCGTCGTCAAGCCCGGCGCCAAGGTGCCGGTCGACGGCGTCGTCGTCGACGGCCGCTCCGCCCTCGACCTGAGCGCCCTCACAGGGGAAAGCCTGCCCGCCGAGAAGGGACCCGGCGACGAGGTACTGGCTGGTTCGCTCAACGGCCACGGGGCGCTGACGGTCGAGGCGAAGCGGGTGCGCGAGCAGACCGTCGCCGGCCGCGTCCTCGAACTGACCGCCCGCGCCCTCAAGGACAAAGCCCCCGCCGAGCGCACCGCCGACCGCCTCGCCCGCTACTTCCTGCCCGCCGTCCTCGGGCTCGCCGCGCTCACGTTCCTCGTCGGGCTGGTTTTCCACGGCACCCCTCTGTTCCGGCCCGCCGGCGCGGAGGCGCTCGGGATGGCGCGGGCGATCCGGCTGAGTGCTTATCCCGCTTTGTCGGTCCTCGTCGTCGCCTGTCCGTGCGCCCTGATCCTGGCGACGCCGGCGGCGGTCATCGCGGCGCTGGGGCGGCTGGCGGGCACGGGCATCCTCATCAAGGGCGGCTCGGCGCTGGAGCGATTGGCGCGGGTCGACACGTTCGCCTTCGACAAGACCGGCACCGTGACCGAGGGAAAGCTCGAGCCGGGCGACGTGATCGGCCTGAACGGCGCCACGCCCGATGAGGTGCTGCGCGCCGCCGCCGCCGCGGAGCAACGCAGCGAACACCCCCTGGCACGATTGATCGTGCAACAGGCGGCGTCGCGCGGCTGGGCGCCGGAACCCGTCGAGGACTTTCTCGCCCACCCCGGCGGCGGCGTCACGGCGCGGATCCCAGCTCTCCCCTCTCCCCTTGGGGGAGAGGGGTTGGGGGTGAGGGGGGATATTGTCGTCGTCGGCACGCCGCGATTACTCCAGGAACAGGGCGTAGCCATTCCGCCCGAAGCGACGGGCACACTGGAGGAACTTGACGCGACGGGGCAGACGGCTCTCCTCGTCGCGCGTTCGGGCCTCGTTATTGGCGTCATTGGGGCGCGCGACCGCGTCCGCCCCGAGGCCAGGGCCGTCCTCGCGGAGTTGCGCGGCCTCGGCGTCGGCGGCGTCGTTCTGTTGACCGGCGACCGGCCGGCGGCGGCGAAGGCGGTCGCCGAGGCTCTTGGCGTCGAGGAAGTGCGTGCGGGACTTCTGCCGCAGCAAAAGGCGGAATACGTCCGCGAGCGGCGCGAGTCGGGGCGGCGCGTGGCGATGGTTGGCGACGGCATCAATGACGCGCCGGCACTGGCGGGAGCCGACGTCGGCCTCGCGGTCGGCGGCATCGAGGCCGTCGCCGAGGCCGGCGACATCGTCCTCATGGGCGACCCGCTGAGGCACCTGCCGCTCCTGGTGCGGCTGTCGCGCGAGACGGTGCGCGTCATCCGACAGAACATCCTGATCTTCGCGTTCGGCGTCAACCTCGTCGGCGTCGTGGCGACGGCGTGGCTGTGGCCGCTGCTGGCGCCGGCGGGCTGGTACGAACAGGGGCCGATCGCGGCGGTGGTCTATCACCAACTCGGATCGCTGGCGGTGCTGCTCAACGCCATGCGCCTGCTCCGCTTCGAGCGCCCCGCGAGCCCGGCCGTGCGGCGCTGGCTGGCGAGTTGGGAATCGTTCAACGCCCGCGCGGAACGCGCCCTCGACGCCCACGACGCCCTGGACTGGCTCCTCGGCCGTTGGAAAGCGGTGGCCGCCGCACTGGTGCTGCTGCTCTTCGCGGGTTACGCGCTGAGCGGGCTGACGCAAGTGGAGGCCGGCGAGGTGGCGCTGGTGCGCCGCTTCGGCCGGGCGCTCGACGACGACCTCGGGCCGGGGCTGTACTGGCGCTGGCCGTGGCCGGTCGAGGACGTGACGCGCGTCCGGCCCGACGAAATCCGCACCGTGGAGATCGGCTTTCGCGCCGCCGCGGGCGCCGCGCTGCCGGCGTCGCTGGCGTGGTCGAGCCCGCACGGCGGCGACGGGCAGCGCCGCGTCGAGGAGGAGGCCGTCATGATCACCGGCGACGGCAACCTCGTCGAGCTGCAGGCGACGCTGCGCTACAGCATCCGCCGGCCGCGAACGTACCTGTTCGAGGTGAGCGACCCGGAAACGATCTTGCGGGCGGCGGCGGAATCGGTGTTGCGCGAGGCGGTGGCGGGGCGCCCGTCCGCCGAGTTGCTGACCGCCGACCGGGGCCGCCTCGCCGCCGACGTGCTGGCTCGGCTGACGGAGCGCTGCGGGCCGAGCGGGCCGAACGACCTCGGCGTGCGCCTCGACGGCCTGGCGCTGCACGACTTGCACCCGCCGCAGGAGGTGGTGCCGGCCTACCAGGACGTGACGCGGGCGATGGAGGCGCGTGACCGCCAGGTGAACCAGGCGCGGGCCGAGGTCGAGTACAGCCCGCGCACCCTGGCGCAGTCGGGGCAGTTGTGGCGCCAGGCGGAGAAGGACGGCGGCCGCAGCGGGCTGTCGCTCGCCGAGGCGCACGCGCTGGCTCTCCAGGCGGTGCGCCAGGCGGAGGCCGCGCGGGCGGAGAAGGTGACGGCGGCCGAGGCGGGGCGCGACGTCTTCCTGGCGCGCGACCGGGCGCGGAGTGAACTGAGCCTCGCGACGGAAGGGCGGCTGTTGGTCGAGGCGTGGGCGGCGGTTCGCGCGGGGCGGCCGGCGTCGGCGGCGGTCGAGGACTATCACAAGCGGCGGCGCGAACTGCGGGCGGCGCGGGCGGCGCTGAGCGATTTCCGCGCCTACTGGGACGCGCTCGGCCGGACCCTGGCGGGGCGCGACAAGATGATCGTCGACGCCGACAAGCTGCCGGGGCGGCGGCAGTTGCTGCTCATGGACCCGGAGCAGTTCCGGGTGCCGGCGCTGACGCCGACGCCGGCGGAGCGGGCGCCGGTCCGCTCGGGGCGCGGCGAGGCGAACGAGGGGCCGTGAGTACTCAGTACCGAGTACTCAGAGGATATTTATCATGCGTAGGTCTATTTACCTGATCGTTCTCCTCGCCCTCGCCTTCTGGCTCTTGCGTTCGTCGCTGTTCACCGTCGACCGCGCCGAGTTCGTCTACCTGACGCAGTTCGGCCGCCCCGTCGCCACCTTCGACGGCGCCGACGCGGCCGAGGCCGGGCTGCACCTCAAGCTCCCCGCGCCCGTGCAGTCGGTCCAACGTCTCGACCGCCGCTTGCAGGTCTTCGACCTCCCCGGCGCCGAACTGCTCACGCACGACCCGCGCGGCAAGACCATCGACAAGACGCTGACCGTCGACGCCTACGTCTGCTGGCGCGTCGCCGACAAGGACGGCGTCGACCGCTTCTTGCGCACCGTCGGCACGCCGGAGCGGGCGCGGACGATCCTCGGCGGCCGCGTCTCCGGCGAACTGGGCGCCGCCGTCGGGCAAATGGAGTTAGAAGACCTTATCAGCGTCGATCCCGGCAAGGTCGACGCCAAGCGCGAGGACCTGCGCCGCCGCCTGCTCGACGGACTGAGGGGGCCGGCGCGCGACGACTACGGCATCGACCTCGTCGACGTGCGCCTGCGGCGCTCGAACCACCCGCCGGCGGTGCGCGAGGCCATTTTCGACCGCATCCGCGCCGAGCGGAGTAAGAAGGTCGCCGACTACCAGAGCGAGGGGTCGCGGCAGGCCGAGGACATCAAGAGCGACGCCGAGCGCAAGGTGCGCGGCCTGCTCGCCGACGCGCGGGCGGCGGAGCAGCGCGTCAAGGGCGAGGCCGACGCCGACGCCGACCGCGTCCGCAACGAGGCGCACGCCAAGGACGTCCAGTTCTACGCCTTCCTCAAAAAGCTCGAGGAGTACCAGCGCATCCTCGGCGATAACAAGACGATGCTGCTGCTGTCGGCGCACCGCGAGCTGTTCGACCTGCTCTTCGGCCCGCCGAAGCCGGGGGGGAAATGATCGTGCGACGCCTTCTCCTCGTCGCGACCCTCCTCGCGATCTTTGGCTATCTTCTGACGGGCCTGACGCAGGTGCGGCCGGGGGAGCGCGCCGTGGTGCGCCGCTTCGGCCGCGTGCTGGACGAGCAACCCGAGCCGGGGCTGTGGGTCGGCCTGCCGTGGGGCCTGGACCGCGTCGACCGCGTGCCGGTGGACCAGGTGCGGCGCGTCGAAGTCGGCTACCGCCCCGGCGACGACGACGGCGGCCAGGCGACGCCGGCGGGGCAGCTCCTGACCGGCGACCACAACCTCGTCAACCTGCACGTGGTCCTGAACTGCACGGTACTCCGCGATGGCGTCGCCGACTACGTCGTCCACGCCGACCGGGCCGACGGCCTGGTGGCGCGCGTCGCCGAGACGGCGCTGGCCGAGTGGGTCGCCGGCCGCACCGTCGACGAAGTGCTGTTGCGCGGCAAGGTCGATCTGCCGCCGTGGCTCGTCGCCGAGACGCAACACCGCCTGGAGGAGTACCGGATCGGCGTCCAGGTGCGCGACGCCAACGTGACGCACCTGCTGCCGCCGGCGGAGGTGAAGGGGGCGTTCGACCAGGTGACGGAGGCGCAGACGGCGACGCGCACCTGGCGCTACAAGGCGGAGCAGGAGGCGGACGAGGCGCTGCGCAAGGCCGAGTCGGAGCGCTACCGCCTGGGTCAGATGGCGGCGTCCTACGCGAACGAGCGGCGGCTGATGGCGCGGGCCGAGGCGGAGAGTTTCGAGCGCCGCCGGCGGCAGTACGAGCGGATGAGGAAAGACAACCCCGACGCGCTGGCGGCGATCTGGTGGGACGAGATGGGCAAGCTGTTCGAGAAGCTCCGCGAGGGCGGGCGCGTCGACCTGCTCGACAACCGCCTCGGCGCCGAGGGACTCGACATCACCGTCGTGACGCCGCCGCGGAAGAAGTAAGCGCCAACAGGCTGGGAATGACCGGGGCCGCTCTTGCGAACGACGACGCGGGCTGTAAGCTGAAAGAAGCACAGAGGCCGTAGCAAGGCCGGGGAGGTGAGGCCAGAGGCGAAGAGATGATTTCTTTCCTCTTCTGGAATTTGGCCGACAACGAGGCAACGGTCCCTGCCCTGGTCAGGCTGGCCGTGACGTACACCGTTGACGTATTCCTCCTGGCGGAGTGCCCGGTCAACACGGGGGTACTCGTTGACAGACTGAATGAACTCCGACGAGGAGCCTACCAGGCACACGAACAGATCGGTCATAAGGTGCGGGTAGTCTCACGGCTGCCCGCCGAACATTGGGAGGCGCTTTTCAACAACGTCGCCGGTGACATGACCGTTTGGCAATTCCGGACGAAAAGCGTACCCTTTCTCCTGCTCGCGGTCGTTCACCTACCGGCGAAGAGCGGAGGGGTGCGCGAAAGCGACCAGCACTCTTGGGCACAGTCGTTAGCCGGAGAGATTGTAGATATCGAAGAGGAATATCGCTCTTGTGACACCGTACTCGTCGGCGATCTCAACATGAACCCGTTCGACCCCGGCATGGTCAGCGTCACTGGTTTCCACGGCCACATGACCAAAGACCTCGCGCGCCGGGCCGACCGCCGGCACCGGGGCAAGACCCACCGCAGATTCTATAATCCCATGTGGGGCTTATTCGGCGACCGGACGCCCGGACCGGCGGGTACGTACTATTGGGATTCGTCAGTCCCGAGTAACCATCACTGGCACATTCTGGATCAGGTGTTACTGCGCCCTTCACTGATGAATCGTCTGCTCCACCTTCAGATCCTCGACGGCGACGGGGACCGGACATTCTTGAAAAATGGAGCGCCTAGCAAAGACCTGTTTTCCGACCACCTCCCCATCCTGTTCCAACTCGATGTCTAGCGGAGGAAACGACCCGTGTCTACCGCTCTCGAAAGCCTTTGGTCTCCCGACATCAAACCGACGATTTCGTCCCCCTTCGTTATCCTCATGCAGCAGGCCGACGCGCTTACAAGACAGACGGACGGCTTGTTAGTAGGCGAGGGTCGAGTTAGGAACGAGGAAGAGAAGTCAAACGAGATTTTCACTCTCGACATCGTCGTGCCTGCTCTCGGCGGCTACCGCCAGCGTATCCTCACCGCCTCCTGCCGGGCCGGCATGGTCTACCCCGTTTGGATAGACGCCGAGTTGTTTCGGCCGAAAACCCTTGGAGAGGCCCTTGGAGCGGCAACTACTGTTCCGAATTTCTTTGAACGGAAAAAACTGCCGAACGAAGCCGTGTCGGATCAGGAGTTCCGTGAACTCCTGGAGAGAGTGCTGCGGTCCGCCGAGGTGACGTCTCTTGCGACGTCTCTCATCGCACGGGCGAACGACGTACTGAGTAAGAAGCAACTCAAGGCGAAGGAGAGTGCGAAGGCGGACGTTGATTCGCAGGCCACGTCGCCTCCCGAAGAACACGGTCACGGCGAAGCGACGACGCAATGACCGTGCCTAACGGCCCGACATCACCGTCGTGACGCCGCCGCGGAAGAAGTGAGTACCCGCCGCGCGAGCCGCTCGCGGCTTCGCATCGGTGCGAAGCCGCGAGGAGCATGTCGGCTCTTACACGTCACAGATGCGGAACCCCTGCGCCAGCGACGCCATCGGCTCGCGGGCCGGGATGAACTCTTGCCCGAGGAAGCCCTCGTACCCCGTCTTCAGGATGGCGCGGACGATCGCCGGGTAATTCAGCTCTTGCGTGTCGTCGATCTCATGACGCCCCGGGTTGCCGCCGGTGTGGTAGTGGCCGATGAAGTCCTTGTACTGCCGGACCGTGCTGATGACGTCCCCCTCCATGATCTGCATGTGGTAGATGTCGTACAGCAGCTTGAAGCGGTCCGAGCCGACCTTCTGGCACAACTCCACGCCCCAAAGCGTCTTGTCGTACATGTAGTCCTTGTGGTTGACCTTGCTGTTGAGCCCCTCCATCAGCACGGTCACTTTTTTCTCCTCGGCGTGCTTCATGACGCGCTTCAGGGCCTCGGCGCAGTGGAGGAGCCCGACGTCGTCGGCCATCCCCTTGCGGTTGCCCGACATGGTCAGCACGTTCGGGATGTTCTCGGCGGCGGCGAAGTCGATGTCGTCGTGCAGTTCCTTGACGATCCGGTCGTGATTCTCCTTGCGGTTCAGCCCGTTCTCGATGCCCGACTTGCAGCGCATCACGGCGCACGTCAGGCCGACCGCCTTGACCGCCTTGATCTGTTCGGGGCCGAGAAGCTCGATCGACTGGTAGCCCATCGCCTTCGCCTTGACGGCGAGTTCTTCGGGCTTGATGCGGTAGCACCAGGCGCAGACCGACTGCTTGATGTGGCCGTTCGGCTTGCGCGCCTCGTCGGCATGCGCCGAGACGGCCAGGGCGCCTGCGGCCCCGGCGCCGAGCGCCCGCAGCGCGGAGCGGCGCGTCAACACGTTCTCCCTCATGGTGTCCTCCTTCGGGTAGGAAGAAGGGATGGTAACACGGCGGCGCGGCGGGCGTCAATGAGCGGCGCCGCGCGACGCCAGCGCCGCGCACATGAACCGCCTCTCGCCGGTGTGGCGGCGGGGCGTGAGCAGGCTCAGGGAGATCTCCGAAATTCCTTCTCCTTCTTCGCGCGAAGCGGGGAAAGGCATCGACTCCGGCGGGGACATCGGGTACGTTGAAACTGGAGGATTCCCCCATGCTGAGTTACCCCATCCCAAACGCCGCCCTGTCGCTCAAAGGGAAACTTCCCTCCGAGTTGCCCCACGGCCTCCTCACGCCGCCGCCGGAAGTCAGGGAATTGATCGAGGAAAGTTACGCTCCCTTCCCCCCCGGCGCCGCCGCGGACGAGGCGCGGCGGCGGCAGCTGAACCTGGAAACCATCGGCTGGTACTTCGACGGCCTCTGTCAGGAGGTCATCTACCGCCCGACGCCCGAAGGCCCCGTGGTGTTGGCGGTCGGGTCCGAGGAAGTCTCCGCCTTCCGCACGGCGACGCCGCCCGAGGAGCAGGGGAATTACGAAGGCTACTTGGGTTACTAATGTCGAGGCTTTCGATCCCCGTCCGCCACCAGCAACTCGGGGCCACCGGAAGACGTGAGTGGGAAGACGGTCGTGTCAACAGTCACGTTAGAGGAAGCGCAGGCCCGTCTGCCGGAACTGCTTGAACGGCTCCGACCGGGCGAGGAGATCACGATTCTCGACCACGGACAGCCGCTCGCCCGGATGAGGAAAGAGGAGCGGACCTCGTGGCCCTGTAAGGCCGGCAGCGCCGCCGGCAAGATCCGGATGGCGGCGGACTTCGACGCCCCGCTGGAGGAATTCCGGGAGTACACGGGGTGATTCGTTCTCGGCGCGCGTATACTTAGGCTGCCGCCGCGCGACTCGCGGCGGCCGAGAAGGCGGCGGCCGAGAAGGCGGCGGCCAATGGGGCGACCAAGAAGCTCGGAGGCCGTTTCCAGGAGGAGCCACCGAGGAATGTGACGATCCCTCCGGGGGTGGGTGTATCGAGGAATTTCAGCACCCCTGAAAAATTTACAGCCACGGAGGCTCAGCGTCATGACCTCCACCAGCTGTTGTTAAAGACTCAGTACTTCGTAGTGGGCGTCCCCCGAGAGCGGCGGGGGGCAGAAGGACGCAAGCTCCCTCCCTAGAATGACTTGTGCCAACAACGTCGTTCCAAGGGGGAGCCATGCGTCGTCCTCAGTATACCGTCACCGCCCGCGCG
>JBBROG010000098.1:0-27383 GCA_038229635.1 Gemmatales bacterium | reverse complement strand
CGGGCACAACTGCTGCGTCGTCCGCGGCTCGTTCTTTTGCCCCGCCGCTCGCGGCTTCGCCATTGCGATGCCGCGAGCGGCGGACCATTTACAAGATATCCTATGTCCCAATCCGACACCCTCTCCTCCAATGAGATCGCCCGCTACAGCCGCCACCTGATCATGCCCGAGGTCGGCATGGACGGCCAGAAGCGCCTCAAGGCGTCGAGCGTCCTGCTCATCGGCGCCGGCGGCCTCGGCTCGCCGCTGGGCCTCTACCTCGCCGCCGCCGGCGTGGGGCGCCTCGGCCTGGTCGATTTCGACGTCGTCGATTTCAGCAACCTGCAACGGCAAATTATCCACGGCACCCCCGACGTCGGCCGCCCGAAGTTGCACTCGGCGCGCGACCGCTTGCGGGCCATCAACCCCGAGGTGAAGGTCGATCTGTACGAGACGCACCTGACCTCGGCCAACGCCCTGCAAATCCTGGAGCCCTACGACGTCGTCATCGACGGCACCGACAACTTCCCGACGCGCTACCTGGTCAACGACGCCTGCGTACTCTTGAAGAAGCCGAACGTTTACGGCAGCATATTCCGCTTCGACGGCCAGGCGTCGGTCTTCTACCCTGGCAAGGGTCCGTGTTATCGCTGTCTCTACCCGGAGCCGCCGCCGCCGGGCGAGGTGCCGAGCTGCGCCGAGGGCGGCGTCCTGGGCATCCTGCCGGGGCTGATCGGCTGCGTCCAGGCGACGGAGGCGGTCAAGTTAATCCTCGGCAAGGGCTCGCCGCTCGTCGGCCGCTTGCTGCTGTACGACGCTTTGGAGATGAGCTTCCGCGAGTTCAAGGTGCGGCGCAACCCGAGGTGCCCCATCTGCGGCGACAGCCCGACGATCACGGCCCTTATCGACTACGAGCAGTTCTGCGGCGTGCGCGGCCAGGAGTCCGCCGCCCCGCCGGCGGACGACGGCGAAGAGATCACCGTCCAGGAGTTGAAAAGCCGCCTTGACCGCGGCGACAAGGTGTTCGTGCTGGACGTGCGCAACCCGCCGGAGTACGACATCTGCCGCCTCGACGGGAGCGTCCTGCTGCCGCTGCCCGAGTTGCCGCAGCGCGTCGGCGAGTTGGACCGCGAGCGCGAGATCGTGGTCCACTGCAAGAGCGGCATGCGCAGCGCCAAGGCGATTGCCTACTTGAAGGGGCAGGGCTTCCGCCGCCTGAAGAACCTCAAGGGCGGCATCCTGGCCTGGGCGGACGGGATCGACCCGACGATGCCGAAGTATTAAGGTGTCCAGGGGTGCGCGAGTACGCGACCCCCCGGCTGTGGGATGCAACCCCTGCGGGGTAAAATGCCCCCGGACCTACCCCGAAGGGGTTACATCCCACAGCCGGGGGTCGCGCAGCGCACCCCCGGAACACCACACCGAGGCGCGTACCCGCGCCCCTCCGGAACGACGATGCACACCCCCGGAACGACGGCGCGCACCCTCGGATCACACCAGAGGTCTTCCATGTCCGGAACCATCGACTGGCTCTACCACCGCAAGTCTTGAACGAGTTGCCGGAACGCTCAAGGGTTCCTTGAGTCGGGCGCGTGGGCGGTGGGCGAGCGGACCGACGCCTCGAAGAGTCGCAAGGGGCGCGACGAGGCGCTGGCCCTGGCGAAGTCCGTCGGCCGGGTCGTCGTGGCGAAGGGGAAGAAGGTCGTCGCCTTCGACATGACGACGGACCCGCCGGACGACGACACGCTGGCGGCGCACCTGCTGGGTCCGACGGGCAACCTGCGGGCGCCGACCTTGCGGCGCGGCGACACGCTGCTCGTGGGCTTCAACGACGACGCTTACCGTGAGGTACTCGGTTAGCCCGAAATTCCGCCGGGCGCTTCAGGCCGGCAGAAAGACGGCCGGGGACACGTGGAAGAACTTGGCGAGCTTGACCACCTGCTCCTTGGTGAGAGACCGCTTGCCGTTCAGGACGGCCGAGAGGGTCGACTGCGCAATCCCGGCCCTCTTCGCCAACTTCGGCTGGTTAAGGCCGTTGGTCCGCATCAACTCGCGCAGGACATCCGCCTCGGAAGCGTCCGGGATCGGGACGTGTTTCTCCTCGTAGGCTTCCACCAGGTCGGTCAGAACGTCCAGGTACGCCCGCGCCCCCTCGTCGAGGTCCTGGGACAGCAATCGGTCGAGTACCTCCTGAGCTTCGTCGAGGTGGTCGTCGTCGCGGAGGTGGGTGAGGGGGAACTGCCTCACCAGGTCGAAGTAGGTGTCCGCCGGCGCCGGGGTGGGGGTCTTGACGGGCATCTCGCTTACCTCCTTCCGTTCCGCCGGCGGGGGGCCGGCGATTGTTTCGCGGGTTCCTTTTTTGCCGGGGCCGGCTTCTTGGGGGGCGGCTTGTGACATCCGCAGTCTTCGACCCAGCGTTTGCCGTCGTACTCCGCGTGGTCCATCACCCGCAGGACGTAGAGGATGCCCGCCTCATAGTTCACCCGGCCAATCAGCCGGTAGCGGTTGTTGCCCACATCGAAGACGACGCAGTTGCCGACCTGGTCGGCCGACCCAAACGTCTGCTTGAGCCCCCCGAAGTTGGCCCAGGCGGCGCCTTTGGCCAGCTTGTACCAGGTGGACAAGTCCCGTTCGGCGATCACGGAGTCATGCTTCCGCGATTCCCAGAACTCGCGCAGCCGCCGTTTGGAGATGACGCGCACGTTACAACTCATCGGCCGACGGAACGTCTCTCCAGGAAGAATAATCGCAGGCTGCGATAAGTCAAGCGCTTTTATCGCAGCCTGCGATAAGCCAATCGCGGCAGCCGGAGATTTTCCCGAATCCGACGACCTGTCGCTTCCTGACGCTTCCTGACACCACCGCGGTGCTTTTCCGCCCCCCGTGAACCCTGATAGAATGGAAGACAGGACGAGGACCCGTCGGGGATACCCTCGTCGCACGTCGGGTCCTGCGGGCAAAGACAACAAATGCCATGTGTCGGGAACGACTCACAGGCGCTCACGACTCACACCTCGACGAAAAGCCCGGAAAAAGCAGGGAAAGGAAGGCGCGGGCGCTGTGAGTCGGGGTGTGAGTCGGTGTGAGTCGCAACGTCGGAGGAGCGGACGCGATGTCACTTCGCCGCCGCGTAGCGGTGCGTCGGCGTCGGCCGCCCCGGCCGGAAGCTCTGCACGCCACGCACCTCGGCCCGCCCGCCGCGGCGCGTGACGACGGCCTCCTCGATTGCCTCGCGCACCAGTTCCTCGACGACCGCCGGGTCGGCGGCGACGCGGGCGTTGACGATGACTTCCGCCTCGGTGACGCGGGCGTGCGACGACAGCGACAGCTCCGGCTCCGTCCGGCTGCTCACCAGGTTGGCCACGCCGAACAGGCCGTCCGCCAGGCCGATGACCTTCAGGTGCGCCACCTCCAGCCCGCGCCCGCGCAGCACCTCGGCCAGCCGGCCGACGACGTCGAGCAGGACGCCGTCGAGGCCGACCGGGTGCGGCGTCGTCACGCGCACGGTCGCGTTGAGCCAGCCCAACTCCGCCTCGCCCTCGGCGTAGACGTCGTAGTCGATGTCCAGAATCTTCTTCCCGAAAGGCCCCTGCTGGTCGAGGAGTTCGGTGAGGGCCTCGAACCCGGCCCCCGTCCTGGCCGACAGGCGCAGGACCGGCACGTTGGGATACTGTTGCCCTACCAAATCCGTCAACTCCGCCGCCTGCTGGGGAGACAGCTCGTCGGCGCGGTTGATGACGACGGCGTCGGCCTCTTCGAGCTGCTTGCGGAAGATGTAGGCCGCCTTGGGCGAGAAGCCGCCGCTTTCCTCGTTGCGCAGGATGCGCAGCCCGTGGCTCGGCTTGAAGAGGACGGCGTAGGGGGCGACCTCGAAGCGCTGGCCGTACAGGTCCTTCAAGGGCTGCACGACGGTGGCGACGAGGTCGGTGCAGCTGCCGACCGGCTCGGCGAGGATGACGTCCGGCCGCTCGCCCTGCTCCAACTGGCCGACCTTGCCGACGAGGTCGTCGAAGCGACAGCAGAAGCAGGCGCCGGCGACCTCCTCGACCGAAAAGCCCTGAGAGCGGAGGCTGTGGGTGTCGACGAGGTCTTGCGCCTGGTCGTTGGTCACCAGGCCGACGCGCCGGCCGAGCGACGTGTAGTGCCGCGCCAGCCGGGCCAGGGTGGTCGTCTTGCCGGCGCCGAGGAAGCCGCCGACCATCACGAAACGGATCCGCTGCATGAGAAATCCCCGTCGGTGAGCTTGAGCGGGACGGCCTGTCGAGTCATTGTAGGAACGCGGCGTTCGCGCGGACCCCGCGCACCGCGGCGGCGATTTCCTCGACGTCCGCCTCGCTCCCGAGGAGGACCGGGTGGTGCAGGACGACCGTACCTCGGTGGGCGCGGTCGGCCTCAGTCAGGTCGCCGCCCTTACGATAGCGGCTCGCCGAGCGGCCGGCGTGGAGGGCGCGGAAGCCCTCGTCGAAGGCGACCCCCGCGGCTCGCAGCGCCGCGACGAAGCGTGCCCGTGTCAGGCCGAACGCCGCCTCGTCGAACTGGAAGCCGACCTTGTAGTAGCCCGGCCGGCTGTCGGCCGGCTGTCCCCCGAAGAGGCGCAGTCCGGGAACGCCGTCGAGCCGCGCCGCGAGAAACCGGACGTTGCGGAGTCGCTTTTCGTTGCGGTCGTCGAGCTTGTCGAGCTGCGGCAGCAGGACGGCCGCTTGCAGTTCGGAGAGGGGACAGACGACGTTGCCGCGGTGCTGGGCGAGGCGGGCGCGCTGGTGGACGTCGGCGTGCCGCGTGAGGATCGCTCCTCCGCGCCCGGCGCTGAGCAGCTTCGACCCGCCGAAGCTCAGCACGCCGATGTCGCCCCAGGTGCCGGCTCGCCGCCCCTGCACGACCGCCCCCGGACACTGGGCCGCGTCCTCGATCACGCGCAGCCCGCGCCCGGCGGCGAACTCGGTCAACTCGCGCATCGGCACGAGTCCGCCGTGCAGGTGCGAAGCGATCACGGCGCGCGTCGCCGGCCCGACCGCCTCGCGCAGGCTCTCCAACGACATCTGCCATCCGGCCGCGTCGAGATCGACGAGGACGGGATGGGCGCCGACGGCGTGAACGCCCAGAAAGTTGCCGGGGTAGTCGTAGGCGGCGAGGGCGACTTCGTCGCCGGGGCCGACGCCGAGTGCCCGCAGGGCCAACTCGACGGCGAACGTGCCGCTGCCGCAGGTCAGCGCGAAGGGGACGTCGTGGTCGGCGGCGAGGCGCTCCCGCAAGTGGCCGACGTAGGCGCCTTCGTACTTGCCCCACGAGCCGTCGGCGTAGCACGCCCGCAGCGCTTCGAGGACGTCGTCGTCGGGGACGGGCCAGTCGGGAAAAGAGGTCATACCGCTAAATTACCACTTGGAACGAGCGTCACCAGTGCGAGGGCAAGCGAGGTGTTGTTCGTCCGAGCCGCGCACGGAGCGTACTCGCGGAGTAAGCGGCCCTCCCCGCTGTGGGCAACGTTTCTCACGATGCGGAGGCTCTGGCGTACCACCGAGAAGCGGCGCCAACAGCGGGGAGGGCCGCTTACTCCGCGAGTACGCTCCGTGCGCGGCTCGGACATACAGGCCGCTTACTCCGCGAGTACGCTCCGTGCGCGGCTCCGACGACACGAACAACACGTCCCTTGTCCCCGCACTAGGGATGGGCGAAGGTAACAGGTCGGCGCTCGGGAAGCAATCGCCGGGCGTGGGGAAGCGCTTGACGCCGCGCGCCGCACGCCTTAACACAGTGGCATCCGCAACGCGACCCCCGGAGTCCTCTCTATGCGCACCCTGTTCGTCTGCCTCGGCGTGGCCGGCCTCGCCGCCGTTCTCGCCGGCTGCGGCACCCCCGCCTCGGGCACCTTCCCTGCCAAGGCCACCGGGCGCGGCACCATCGGCGTCTCGCTGCTCACCCTGGAAAACCCCTTCTTCAAGGTCATCGGCGACCACATCACCTCCGAGGGGGCCAAGCACGGCTACGACGCCGTCGTCGTCAGCGCCGACCGCGACGCGGCGAAGCAGGCCAACCAGATCGAAGATTTCATCGTCCGCAAGGTCGCCGCCATCGTCCTCAGCCCGTGCGAGTCGCGCTCCGTCGTCCCGGTCATCAAAAAGGCCAACGAGGCCGGCATCCCCGTCTTCACCGTCGACATCCCCTGCCGCGAGCCCGGGGCCAAGATCGTCTGCCAGGTCGCCACCGACAACCTCGGCGGCGGGCGCGAGGCCGGCAAGGCGATGATCGAGGCCCTCGGCGAGGCCGGCGGCAAAGTCGCCATTCTCCACTTCAAGCAGGCCGAGTCGTGCCGCCTCCGCGTCCAGGGCTTCCGCGAGTCTATCGACGCCCACAACGCCTCCGGCAAAGGCAAGATTGACGTCGTCGCCGAGCTGGACGGCGGCGGGCTCAAGCACGAGGGACTGAAGGCCGCCGAGGACGCCGTGCAAGCCCACCCCGACCTGCGCGGTATCTTCGCCATCAACGACCCGTCCGCCCTCGGCGCCCGCGCCGCCGTCGAGAAGGCGAAGAAGGCCGAACAGATCACCCTCATCGGCTTCGACGGCCAGCCCGAAGGCAAGCAGGCCATCAAGGAAGGCAAGATCTACGCCGACCCGATCCAGTTCCCCGACAAGATGGGCGTCGAGGTCGTCAAGGCGCTCGTCCGCCACTCCAAGGGGGAGGCGGTCGAGCCGGAGATCCTCATCCCGACGAGCCTGTATCGCAGGGCCGACGCGGAAAAAGACCCGGAATTGAAGTAATCCGGCGGCGGGGGTGACATGAGCGGACGACGCTTCGCGGGTTTGTCGCGCTTCCTGGCCGACTACGGCATGTTGCAGGTGCTGCTGCTGCTGTGCGTCGTCTGGAGCGCGCTGACGCTGCGCGAACAGGACCCGAGCGGCGCCCCCGCCGGGCATCGCCTCGCGGAGGCCGTGACGCGCGACGCCGGCCCCGGCGCCCGCGTGCTGATCGTCGCCGGCGGCCACGCCGACGACGTCGCCCTCGCCGGGCAGGCGCGCGACGACCTGACTGCGGCCGGCGTCCCGGTCGTCGGCGTCGTCACCGGCGAGCCGACCGACGCCCGCAAGGAACTGGAGCGGCTGGCGCGCGGCGGCGACCGCCTCGACGTCCTCGCCTGCACGCGGACGACGTCGACGTGGCTCGTCTTCGCCGACCTGGAGGACGACTTCCCCGCCCTGGGCCGGCCGCGCGTCGTCGTGCCGCCGACGGCGTGGCGGCCGACCTTCCTCAAGGCCGACAATCTGCTGAACGTCGCTAACCAGATCGCCGTCATCGCGATTGTCGCGGTCGGCATGACGGTGGTCATTATCACGGGCGGCATCGACCTGTCGGTCGGCAGTCTGATCGCCCTGTCGGCGGTGGTGGCGACGCTCCTGATCGAGCGCGTGGCCGGCGGCCGCTCGGCGACGGCGCTCGGAATGGCGCTGTCGTGCCTGGCTGCGGTCGCCGCCACCGGGGCGGTCGGCTTCGCTTCGGGCGCACTCGTCACCGGGTTCCGCCTGCCGCCGTTCCTCGTCACGCTGTCGGTGATGCTGACGGCGAGCGGGTTGGCCGGCGACCTGACGCAGGGCAACAGCGTTTACGAGATCCCGGACACGTTCGTCTGGCTCGGCGGCGGGGCCGACCTGTTCCGGCTGCCGAACGCCGTGGTGTTAATGCTGCTCCTGTACGCGGCGGCGCACGTGCTGATGTCGCGCATGGTCCTGGGGCGACACGTCTACGCGGTGGGCGGCAACCGCGAGGCGGCACGGCTGTCGGGCGTGCCGGTAGCGCGGGTGCTGCTCTTCGCCTACACGCTGTCGGGACTGCTGGCGGGGCTGGGCGGCGTCGTCATGGCGTCGCAGCTCAAGAGCGGCTCGCCGAACTACGGGCAGATGCACGAGCTGTATGTGATCGCCGCCGTGGTCGTCGGCGGGACGAGCCTGTTCGGCGGCGAGGGGAAGATGTTCGGCACGCTCATCGGCGCCTTCGTCATCGCCGTCATCAACAACGGCATGAACCTGACCGGCATCAGCAGCTTCAAGCAAAAGATCGTCCTGGGCGCCGTCATCCTCGCGGCCGTGCTGATCGACCGCCTCAAGAAGAACCGCGGGAGTCGCGGGGCGTAAATCGGCAGCGATTCAGGACGAGGTTCTTGGGCCTGCCGCAGTGGCAGGGTGTCCCACGCGCGTGTGGGGGTGTCACGGGGTGTCATAGGGTGTCCGGGGGTGTCACGGGGGTGTCACAGGCACCGCCTTTTTCGTGACACCCCCCGGCCGGCCTCCGCTCATTACAATGACTTGATACGGCGCCAGCGGGAGGGTCCCGGCGCCGGCCGGCTCCGGCCAGGGAAGAGGCGTCCCGAAGATGACAGTCCTTCTGAGTTCGCAGGGCCTGGGCAAAGCCTACGGCCCCCGTCCGCTGTTCACCGACATCTCCTTCGACCTGCGCGCCGGCGAGCGCGTCGGCCTGATCGGGCCTAACGGCGCCGGCAAGTCGACGCTCCTCAAGATCCTCGTCGGCGCCGAGACGCCCGACGCCGGCACGGTGGCGCTGCGGCGCACGGCTCGCCTCGGCTACCTCGCCCAGGAAACCGAGTTCGACCCCGAACAGACCGTCGAGGACGTCCTGGCCGCCGCCCTCGAAGGCGACCGCGCCGAGGAGCACGAGCGGGCGACGCGCGTCCGCATCACCCTCGGCAAAGTCGGCTTCGCGCGCGGCGACCAGAAGATCGGCACCCTCTCCGGCGGCTGGCGCAAGCGCGTGGCGGTCGCCCGCGAACTGGTGCGGCAGCCGGACCTGTTCCTCCTCGACGAGCCGACCAACCACCTCGACCTCGAAGGCATTCTCTGGCTGGAAGAGCTGCTGCGCGACGCCCCGTTCGCCTACGTCGCCGTCAGCCACGACCGCTATTTCCTGGAGAACGTCACGAACCAGGTCGTGGAGCTGAACCGCGCCTACCCCGACGGCTACTTCCGCGTCGACGGCACCTACAGCGACTTCCTCGCCCGCCGCGAGGAGTTCCTCGCCGGCCAGGCACGGCAGGAGCAGTCGTTAGCCAGCAAGGTGCGCCGCGAGGTGGAGTGGCTGAAGCGCGGCGCCCAGGCGCGCACCGGTAAGTCGGCGTCGCGTACCCAGGAAGCGAACCGGCTTATCGGCGATTTGCAAAATCTCAAAGCCCGCAACACCCCGACCGGCACGGCCGACCTCGACTTCGTCGCCACCGGCCGCAAGACCGCGAAGCTGCTCGCCGTCGAGGGCCTGACCAAGTCGCTCGGCGGCCGCCCGCTCTTCGCCGGCCTGTCCTTCACGCTGTCGCCGGGGACGAAGCTGGGGCTCCTCGGCCCCAACGGCAGCGGCAAGTCGACGCTGCTGCGGGTGCTGGCCGACGAGGCGGCGCCGGACGCCGGGACGGTCGAGCGCGCCGACGCGCTGCGGGTCGTCGCCTTCGACCAGGACCGCAAGCAGCTCGACCGGGCCGTCCCCTTGCGCCGCGCCCTGTCGCCGAACGCCGACATCGTCCAGTACCGCGGCGGGTCGTACCACATCACGGCGTGGGCCAAGCGCTTCCTGTTCCGCCCGGAGCAGCTGGACCTGCCCGTCGGCGACCTGTCCGGCGGCGAGCAGGCGCGCATCCTGCTGGCGCGGCTGATGCTCTCGCCGGCCGACGTGCTGCTCCTGGACGAGCCGACCAACGACCTGGACATCACGTCGCTGGAGGTGCTGGAGGAGGGGCTGGCCGACTTCCCCGGCGCCCTCGTGCTGGTGACGCACGACCGCTCCTTACTCGACCGTCTGTGTACGGAAATTCTCGGCCTCGACGGCCAGGGCGGCGCCCGGCTCTTCGCCGACTACACGCAGTGGGCCAACGCCCAGCGCGACCTTCAGGAGGCGGCGTCGAAAGCGGCCGCGCCCCCGAAGGCCGCGAAGGCGTCGCGGGAGAAGACTCGTCGCCTGTCCTTCAAGGAGCAGCGCGAGTGGGAAGGGATGGAGGAGAGTATCCTGCTCGCCGAAGAGGTGGTGACGGCGCGGCAGCGGGAGGTGGAAGCGGCGGGACAGGGCGGCGACCACGTCCGGCTCCAGGAATGCTGCCGGGCGCTGCAAGAGGCGCAGGCGGCCGTCGAGGCGCTGTACGCCCGCTGGCAGGAGTTGGAGGCGAAGCAGACGTAACGCGAGGGGAATTGATTCTGAATACGGAGGGGTGACCGATGCCAACGACCTTGAGACTGGAAACGACGGTCCTTCCCGGCCACCGCCTGGAACTCAGCGACCCGGGGCTCCCGGACGGCGCGCGCGTGGAGGTCATCGTCGTCTTGCCGGAACAGCCGCAGCCGCGCCGCATGTCGATGTTGGAATTCCTGGCCACGTTGCCGCCCGGCCCCCTTCTCTTCAAGACGCCGGAAGAGGCGGACCGGCATATCCAGGAGGAACGCGACTCATGGGAGCGCTGACGCTGCCGGCCTCGGGGCTCGTCTACATCGACACGATGGCTCTCATTTACACCGTGGAGCGCTTCCCGGCCTACTGGCCCTTGATCGAGCCCTTGTGGCAGGCCGCTCAAGCGGGGACCGTCGAGATCGTCAGCAGCGAACTGACGTTGATGGAGGCCCTGGTCGGTCCCCTGAAAAGTGGCGATACCACCTTGGAGATGGCTTTTGAAAGGACGCTCCTGGGGACAGACCTGCGCTTGCTCCCCATCACGCAACCCATTCTGCGGGGAGCGGCCCGTTTGCGCGCGACCACAAGACTGCGAACCCCCGACGCACTGCACGCCGCCACGGCTCAACAGGCGTCCTGCGCTCTCTTCGTCACCAACGACGCGGGCTTTCGCGGCGTCGCGAATCTCCCGCTCGTGATCCTGGACGACCTGCTGACTCCGTGAACGGCCCGCAGGGGGTTCCGACGCGGCCCCTTGCCAAGGCCGCGCCGGGCGCTACATTCCATCTGCATGGCTAAAGCAACGAAATCGCGCAAGCGGACGACGGACCTGGCGGTCATCGGCGACGTGGACGATTGGGAGGAGGACGTCGTCAAGTCCCTCCTCGACGTCCCCGCCGGCGGCGAGTGCGTCTTCTACATCGACTCCGCCGGCGGCAGCGTCTACGGGGCGCTGGCGGTCGTCACGCTCATGCGGCACCGCAAGATCGAAGGGACGGCGATCGTCGTCGGCGAGTGTTCGTCGGCGGCGCTCTTGCTCTTCGCCGCCTGCCGCCGCCGCGTCGTCACGCCGCACAGCACCCTGCTGTTCCACAAGATGCGCTGGCAGAGCGACAAGCGCGTCGCCAGCGACGAGGCGTTCCTCTGGGCGAAGCACTTCGAGGAGATGGAGAAGGATATCGACGACCTGCAAGCGCGTCTGTTCGGCTCGGCCGATTCGGAAGTGCGCGCCTGGACGGCGGCGGGGCACTACGTCGGCGGGCGCCAGGTCGCCGCCGCCGGCCTCGCGGAACTGATGGAGTTGTGACGCCGCTCAGGCCGTCGGGGCGGCGGGGGCCGGCGGGAAGAGGTCGCGCACGGGGCAGCGGAAGCCGGGGACGACGTCCTCGCCGTCCAACTCGCCGTCCTCGCGCAGGCCGGCGATCGAGCCGTCGGCGCGGTAGATGAGGACCGTCCGCGTCAGGGGACTGACGACCCAGACGAGGCGAACGCCGACGCCGAGGTATTCCTGCACTTTCGACACGACATGCTCGAACTCGTCGGTCGGAGAGACCACCTCGGCGGCCAGGTCGGGGGCCAGAGGCGTATGCCCGTGGGTAGGGAGTTGTTCTCCCGGAAAGCGCCCATGACGGACGAAGGAGACGTCCGGCTTGCGGACGTTGCTCGGCCGGTCGGCGAAGAACTGGAAGGTCGTATGAGGGGGGAAGACCCAGCCGAGCCGGTTGGCGCGGCAATAGGCATTCAAGATCGTCAACAACTCCGTCACGACCAGGCACGCCAGCGTACTCATGTCGTTCGTCTCCACCAGTCGGCCGTCCACCAACTCGAAGCGGTCGCCGTCGGGCATCTTCAGCAGGTCTTCGGGCGTGAACGTGGGCATCTCCAACAGCTTGTTCATCGCGAAGCCTCCGCCAAGGATTTCCGCCCGGTTTCGTCACGCCCATTCTACCCGGCCGTCGCCTTTCGGCACCAGGCATCCGCTGCCCTCGCGGGCCATTCGGACGGGTGCTATGATGCCTCCATGAACCTGCTCCGCCGCCTCAGCGAACTCCAGGAAGAGCACGGCTACCTCGCCGAGGAGACGCTGCGCGAGTTGGCGCGCGCCGACAACGTGCCGCTGCACCGCCTCCACGAACTGGTGTCGTTCTACCCGCATTTCCGCACGTCGCCGCCGCCGATTCTCGACGTCGCCGTGTGCCGGGACGTGTCGTGCTGGCTCAACGGAGCCTCGGACGCCTGTCGCCGACTTCGCGAACAGCACACGTCGTCTTCCGACACGGTCGTCCGTGAGGTCTCCTGCCTCGGCCGCTGCGACGGGGCGCCGGCCATCGCCGTCAACCACGCCCCGCACGAGGCCCCGACACCTCCGCAATCCTGGCGCTGCGACCCGTATGCCACGCCGGGGGAGCGTTACGGCCTGCTGGGCGAACTGCTCCGGGACGGTCGAGACGCCGCCGCGGCTCGCGTCCTCGCGGCGCTGAAAGAGAGCGGTCTGCGCGGCATGGGCGGCGCCGCCTTCCCCACCGCGATCAAGTGGGAGTTGGTACGGGCGCAAAACAGCGATCCGAAGTACGTCATTTGCAACGCCGACGAGAGCGAGCCCGGCACCTTCAAGGACCGCGCCCTACTCGACGGCGCGCCGCACCTCGTCCTCGAAGGCATGCTCCTCGCCGGCCTCGTGACGGGCGCGGACAGCGGCATCCTCTTTATCCGCCACGAATACGAGCCGGAGCGCCGCCGCTTCGCCCGCGCCCTGGACGAGGCGCGGCAATCCGGCCTCGTCGGGGCGAACGTCGCCGGCAGCGGCTTCACGTTCGACGTCGAGATCTTCGTCTCCCCCGGCGGCTACATCCTGGGCGAAGAGACGGCGCTGCTCGAATGCCTGGAGGACCGCCGCGGCGAGCCGCGCAACAAGCCGCCGTTCCCCGGCACGCACGGCCTGTTCGGACGGCCGACCGTCATCAACAACGTCGAGACGCTGGCGCTGATCCCCGGCATCGTCCGGCGTGGCCCAGCGTGGTGGAAGGCTCAAGGCAAGCCGGGCTTCGCGGGGCTCAAGCTGATCGCCCTGTCCGGACACGTCGAGCGGCCCGGCGTCTACGAGGTGCCGGTCGGCACGACGGTACGCGAGCTGATCGACCTGGGCGGCGGCGTCTCCGGCGGGCGGGCGCTGAAGGCGTTCGCGCCGGGCGGGGCGTCGTCGAACTGGATGCCCGCCGCGCTGGCCGACACGCCGCTCGACTTCCAGGCGCTGGCGAAGGCCGGGTCGATGCTCGGCTCCGGCGCCGTCATCGTCGTCGCCGAAGGGACCGACATGCTCGCGCTGGCGGCGAACGGGGTGCGTTTCTTCCGCAACGAGTCGTGCGGCAAGTGCGTGCCCTGTCGTCTCGGATCGCAGAAGGCGGTCGAATTGCTGGAACAGGTGTGCGCGGGGAAGGCGCCGCGGACAGAGCTACAAGTGCTGCCCGATCTGGGCGAGACGATGGCGCAAACGTCGATCTGCGGCCTCGGGCAAGTAGCACTCAACCCGGTCCTGTCGGTGATGAAGCACTGGCCGGAGGAAGTCACCAAGTGATACTCTAGGAGAGTTGTCCCAAGTGCAAAGGGCCGATGTCCATGACCACATTAACCGTCGAAGCGGTCTTTGAAGACGGCGTCCTTCGTCCCGTCCAGCCGTTGCCGTTTAGCACGAACCAAAAGGTGACCATCACCGTTCAGGCGTTGGAGGAAGAACGGCCCTGGCCGGCGGACGTCGCGAAGATCTACAAGGAGATCGCCGAGGAGGACCGCCGTCTGGCCGCCTCGCTCTTCCGGACCGTCCGGGACACCTGGCCCGGCGACGAGGAGACGTCATGAGCACCACGGCGCCCTCTTTCCCCCGCCGCGGAGAGGTATATTGGCTGAATTTCGACCCGGCCACGGGCCACGAAATGAGCGGGCGTCACCCCTGCGTCGTCGTTCAGAACGACGTCGGGAATCAACACAGTGCTTTGACGATCGTCGTCGCGGTCACGAGCAACCTCCGAGCCGCTTCACTGCCGATCGGTGTGCTGTTGGAGGCGGGAGACGCGGGATTGGTCAAGGAGAGCGTCGTCCATTGCGGTCACGTCTATTCGGTGGACGGTGCCCGCCTCGGCCAGTGTGTCGGCGAACTGACCTCCGAAAAGATGGCCGAGGTAGACAAGGCGCTCGCGCGTTCCCTCGGACTGACCGGGCGGTGACTCCGATCCTCGTGTGCCGAGCAGGTATTCCGCGATGAGCGAGCGACAGGTCACCCTCACCCTCGACGGCCTCCCCGTGACCGTTCCCGCCGGCACCACGATTTGGGACGCGGCGAAGCGGCACGACATCGACATCCCTGGTCTCTGCCACCATCCCCGCTTGCGGCCGGTCGGCGTCTGTCGCCTGTGCGTCGTGGACGTCGGCGGCCGCGTCCTCGCGGCGTCGTGCGTGCAATCCTGCGAGGACGGCATGGCGGTGCGGACCGGCGGCGAGCGCGTCGAGAAGCATCGACGCACGCTGACGGCGCTGCTTCTCGACGACCACCCGACGCCGTGCGCGCGCGAGCGCACCACCGGCGATTGCGAACTGGAGGCGCTGGGGCGGAAATACGGGCTGGGCGGCGCGAACGCGAAACCGCGCGCGGCGCGGCACGACCTCTCGTCCCCCGTCATCGCCGTCGATCACGCCGCCTGTATTCTCTGTGACCGCTGCATCCGCGGCTGCGACGAGGTGCAGTCCAACCACGTCCTCGGCCGCGGCGGCAAGGGACACGCCACGATGATCGCCTTCGACCTCGACCAGCCGATGGGCAAGAGTTCTTGCGTCTCCTGCGGCGAGTGCGCCGCCGTCTGCCCCACCGGCGCCCTCACCGACAAGCCGCTCTCGCTGCCGCTGGTGCCGCGCGCCCAGACCCACGCCGTCGATAGCGTTTGTCCTTATTGCGGCGTCGGCTGCGCCATCACCTACCAGGTCAAGGACAACCGCATCCTCTGGGCGGAGGGGCGCGACAGCCCGGTCAACGACGGCCGCCTTTGCGTCAAGGGGCGCTACGGCTGGGACTACGCGCACCACGAGCAGCGGCTGACGAAGCCGCTTGTTCGCCGGGCGGAGTTCTACCCGAAGGGACTGCTGTCGGCGGAAGGGGCCTCGGCCGCTTTCCGCGAGGCGTCCTGGGACGAGGCGCTCGACCTCGTCGCCCGCCGCCTCGGCGACATCAAGGCGAAACACGGCTCCGGGGCCCTCGCCGGCTTCGGGTCGGCCAAGTGCTCCAACGAGGAAGCGTATCTCTTTCAGAAACTGATGCGGGCGGCGCTGGGGACCAACAACGTCGACCACTGCACCCGCCTGTGCCACGCCTCGTCCGTCGCCGCGCTCCTCGAAGGCATCGGCAGCGGCGCCGTCACCGACGTCTTCGGCGACGCCCGCCACGCCGACGTCCTCCTCCTGACCGGCACCAACACCACCGCCAACCACCCGGTCGCCGCCACCTTCTTCAAGGAGGCGGTCAAGCGCGGCACCCGGCTCATCGTCG
Organism: Gemmatales bacterium; assembly: GCA_038229635.1. Taxonomy (GTDB): domain Bacteria; phylum Planctomycetota; class Planctomycetia; order Gemmatales; family Gemmataceae; genus DATFNV01. The sequence continues at coordinate 11,716 of JBBROG010000098.1, read as the reverse complement.
TCGACCCGCGCCGCCCCCAGATCGCCGACTTCGCGACGTGGTATTGTCGTATCAAACCCGGCGGCGACGTCGCCTTTTACAACGCCGTGATGCACGTCCTCGTCCGCGACGGCCTGGTTGACGAGCCGTTCGTCCGCGCGCGCACCGAAAACTTCGAGGCGCTGCGCGACCTCGTCGCCGACTACGCGCCGGGGCGCGTCGCCGGCCTGTGCGGCCTCGATGCCCCCACCATCGAGGCGGTGGCGCACGCCGTCGGCCGGGCGAAGGCGCTGATGATCTTCTGGGGCATGGGCGTCAGTCAGCACACGCACGGCACCGACAACGCCCGCTGCCTCATCGCCCTCTGCCTTCTCACCGGCAACGTCGGCCGGCGCGGCACCGGGCTGCACCCGCTGCGCGGGCAGAACAACGTCCAAGGCGCCTCCGACGCCGGCCTCATCCCGATGGTCTATCCCGATTATCAGGCGGTCGCCTCCGAGGACGTGCGGCGGAAGTTCGAGGCGGCGTGGGGCGTGCCGCTCGACCCGCAGCCGGGGCTGACCGTCGTCGAGATCATGTCCGCGGCGCTGGCGGGGGGCGTCAAAGGGATGTACATGCTCGGCGAGAACCCCTTCCTGTCGGACCCGAACATCAACAAGGTGAAAAAAGCGCTCGCCAACCTCGACTTCCTCGCCGTGCAGGACATCTTCCTGACCGAGACGGCCGAGTTCGCCGACGTGATCCTGCCGGCGACGTCGTTCTTCGAGAAGACCGGCACCTACACCAACACCGACCGCCGCGTCCAGGTCGGCCGCAAGGTGATCGACCCGCCCGGCGCGGCGCGCCTCGACTGGCAAATCATCGCCGACCTGTCGACGCGCCTCGGCTACCCGATGCGCTACGCCGGGCCGGAGGAGATCTTCGCCGAATTCAGCTCTCTGACGACGAGCTACCGAGGTCTGACCTACGAACACCTGGGCAGCACGGGCAAGCTGTGGCCGTGCCCCAACCCCGCGGCCGGCGACGGCGAGGCGGTGCTGTTCGGCGACCGCTTCCCGACGGCGACCGGGCGGGCGAAGTTCGTGCCTTGCCCCTTCGCGCCGGCGAAGGAATTGCCCGACGCCGAGTATCCTCTGGTGCTGAACACAGGGCGTCTGCTGGAGCACTGGCACACCGGGACGATGACGCGCCGCGCCGCCGCCCTCGATGCGCTGCAGCCCCGGCCGTTCGTGGAGGTCCACCCGGACGACCTGGCGCGGCACGGCGTTCGCGACGGCGACGTGGTGACGGTGCGCTCGCGCCGCGGGGCGATAAGGTTGGAGACGCGCACTAGCGACCGCGTGCCGGTCGGGAGCGTGTTCATCCCGTTTCACTTCCGCGAGGCGGCGGCGAACGTGCTGACCATCGACGCGCTCGACCCATTCGGGAAGATCCCCGAGTTCAAGTTCTGCGCGGTGCGGATCGAAGCCGCCGTGATGCCGCTCGCGGCGGAGCGAGGATGACGACCCATGACCGTGACGGCGTACATCGCCCTCGGCGCCAACCTCGGCGACCGACGCGGCTCCCTCGACCGCGCGCTGCATCTGCTGCGCGAACACCCGCGCGTCGCAGTCGCCAAGGTGTCCTCTTACCACGAAACCGACCCCGTCGGCGGTCCGGCCGGCCAGGGCAAATATCTCAACGCGGCCGCCGAGCTGCACACCGACCTCGGCCCCGAGGAACTGCTGCGCCTGCTCCTGGAGACGGAAGCGAAGCTCGGCCGCGTCCGCTCCGAACGCTGGGGGCCGCGGATTATCGACCTCGACTTGCTCCTCCACGGCGACGTCGTTCGCGACGACGACGCCCTGACGCTGCCGCACCCGCGCCTGCACGAACGCCTCTTCGTCCTCGACCCGCTCGCCGAAATCGCCCCGGACCTGCTTCAACCGCGCCTCGGTCTGACCGTGCGCCAGATGCGCGGACGCCTGACCGGCCGTGAGCTGAGCGGCTTGCACGCCGTCGTGACCGGCTCGACGAGCGGCATCGGCCGCGCGACCGCCTTGAGCCTTGCGGCCGGCGGCGCCGACGTGATCGTCCACGGCCGGCGCTCGCGGGAGAAGGCCGAGGAGGTCGCGGCCGAGGTGCGCGCCGCCGGGGTGCGTAGCGACGCCCTCATGGCCGACGTGAGCGATCCCGAAGCGTGTCAGCGGCTGGCGCGCGCGGCGTGGGACGTCTGGGGCAGCGTCGACGTCCTGGTCAACAACGCCGGCGCCGACACGCTCACCGGCGAGGCGGCGCAGTGGCCTTTCGAGCGTAAGTTGCAAGAACTGCTGGCGGTTGACGTGACGGCGACGATGCTCCTGTCGCGTGAGGTCGGGGCAGGCATGAAGGAGCGTGGAAGTGGCTTGATCCTCAACATCGGCTGGGACCAGGCCGACACCGGCATGGCGGGCGACAGCGGCCAACTCTTCGGTGCCGCGAAGGCGGCGGTCATGGCCTTCAGCAAGAGCCTGGCGGCGAGCCTGGCGCCGGAGGTGCGCGTCAACTGCCTGGCGCCCGGCTGGGTCCGGACGGCGTGGGGCGAAGGGGCGTCGGCGGCGTGGCAGGAGCGCGTCCTGCGCGAGACGCCGCTGAAGCGCTGGGGCACGCCGGAGGACGTCGCCGCCGCCGCCCGCTGGCTCGCGTCCCCGGCCGCCGCCTACGTCACCGGGCAGGTCGTCCGCGTCAACGGCGGCGCCGTGCGCTGAAACGCCGATCACGGTTTCACCACCCCCCAGATGAGAATAATGACAACCCAGGTGAGACGAATCGGGTTTGGGATGAGACGAATCCGCGCCCCCCTCCTCGCCGGGCCGTGACGCGGCGACCGAGCCCGTCACACCCCCGCGTGAGCAAGGCCGTTCTCATCCTCTTGTTTGAACTGCCCCGAACTCCCGAGGAGAATCCGAGTCCCGGCGGGGGGACCGGGTTTGAGTTCCTCAAATCTGGCAGTCCCAAGTGCGTATCGCTCACTGAGTTCCAGAATCCGAATCAGGCATTCGGATGGCTGTGATGGCAGGTCGCGGCGGCAGCAGTGGCAAGCAAACAGCCGCAGTCGACGTTCATCTGCTTTCTCGCTGCGCCCTAGAAAGGCGAGCATCTCGTGAAGTTCGGTGCAGACCAACCATTTCGCCTCAGTCATCGGATCGCCCTGATTCCCAGTGCCGTTGTTCTAAATGGCATGCGGGTGCGAAGCCGCGCGCGGCTAACGCCGGTTGATCCGCTCGCGCCGGGCGTGCTCGCGGATCTCGCCCAGCTGGTCGAGGAGGTAGTCGGCCATCGTGTGCGTCTCGGCGCCGGCCTCCTGGAGCTTGTTCAGCGAGTTGTGCAGCGCCATTAGCGTGGGGTAATGACTCTTGCGCCGGATCGGCCGGCTGAGGTCGCGGAAGTCGACCTCGCGCGGCATCAGCACCGAGTTGATGTGCTCGATCAGGTCGCGCACGACCTTCTCGGAATGGGTCATCTGCTGCCGCAAGGTCATGCGGCGCTGCGGTCGTTCGACGGCCATGACGCCCTCTCCTCGTGGTGAAAGGACTCCCCGGGGCGCCGGCTCACGGGGGAAGCACACGGAACGCTCCCCCCTTCTTTCCTCCCTTGTCCCTTCGGGTATACTCTGCAAGGAGTGGGCGCGTCAAGCACTCTCATCGCTTTTTCCGCGGCGGGCGACCCATGCGCATCCTCCTGGTGGCGGACCTCCACGGCAACTGGCCGGCGTTGCAAGCCCTCGCCGAGCCGCACGACGTCTGCCTGTGCCTCGGCGACCTCGTCGATTACGGCGTCGAGCCGGCGCCGTGCGTCGACTGGGTGCGCCGCCACGCCCGCGCCGCGGTGCGCGGCAACCACGACCACGGCGCCGCCCAGAACGTGGTCGTCAACGGCCGCACCGGCTACCGCTACCTGACCGGCGTCACCCGCGCCGTCACCCGCGAGCGGCTCGTCGAGGCCGACATGCGCTTCCTGTCGCGCCTGCCCGTCTCGCAAATGCTGACGCTGGACGACACGCGCTTCCTGCTGGTCCACGCCACGCCGCGCGACCCACTCGACGAATATGCCCCGCCCGACGTGGAGTTTTGGAGGCGTCGCCTTCAGGACGTCGACGCCGACGTGGTCTGCGTCGGCCACACGCACCTCCCTTACGTCCTCGAAGTGGACGACAAGCTCGTGATTAACCCCGGCAGTCTCGGCCAGCCGCGCGACGGCGACCCGCGCGCCTGCTACGCCCTCCTGGAGGACCACCGCGTCGAGTTGAAGCGCGTCGAGTACGCCGTCGAGGACGCGGTGCGCGCCGCGCAGGCCAGTCCGCTGCCCGACGACGCCAAGGACATGCTCGCCACGATCTTCCGCACCGGGGCGCTGCCGTCGCGCCTCGACGTGAACAAGGCGGGGTGAAGCCGCAATCCGCTGTTCACCGGCCGAACGGCGTGGCATAATCGGCGGAAAGCCGCGAAGACGTTTCGTCCAGGAGTCGCCGATGTCGGACACGCCTGCCCTGCCGTCGCCGCACGAAGCCACGCGCCTCGAATCGGACCGCGACTTCCGCCAAGCCCTGGAGGCTTACCGCGCCGCCAAGGCGCGGGCGCCGGACGGGCTCCGCGCCGCCGAGCCGTTTCGCCCCCTGCTGCGGCCGCCGACGGCCCTGCTCTGCGTCGTCGACGACGGCCAACCCGAAGGGGCGTGGCTGCGCCTGCGCGCCGACCGCACGGTGATCGGTCGCGCCGCCGGCGACGTCGTCGTGCCCCACGACGCGCGGATGTCGGGCCGCCACGCGGAGGTCGTCCGCGAGAAGACCGCCGCCGGCTACCGCTGGCTCCTGGCCGACCTCGGGAGCCGCAACGGCACGTTCGCCCGCGTCAGCAACACGCTGCTGCGGAACGACAGCGAACTGATCGTCGGCCGCGGCCGCTACCGCTTCGAGTCCGGCGGCAGCGCGGCGTTTCCGCCGGCGGAGGCCGACGCCGCGGGCCAGGTGACGCGCGACTATTCCGGCGCCGCCGGCCGCCCCCTGGTGCCGTCGCTGGTCGAGCTGACGCCGGCCGGCCCGACGCGACGCCTCACGCTGACGCTGCCGGAATACTGGATCGGCCGCGACGCCGCCTGTGCCGTCGTCCGCCCCGACGACGTGCTGACCAGCCCGCGCCACGCCCGCCTGTTCCGCGACGACCAGGGCCAGTGGCGCGTCGAGAACAACCGGACGGTCAACGGCGTCTGGCTGCGCGTCGGTCCGCCGCTCGAACTCGGCGGCCACTGCCAGTTCCGCCTCGGCGAACAGCGCTTCGTCTTCCGGCTGACCTGACGTGCCGGGAACTTGTCTTGACGGACGGCTCCGCGGCACCTACCAATGAAAAGTTCGTTTCCGTGGGCGGGTAGGACTTGGGCGCGCCGACGAGGCGCGGCCGTATTTCGGGGGACACCTTTGATGGGGAAAGTGGTTGAAGCGGACCTCATGGATACCTGGAGCGTCGCGGACGCCGTCGAACTGTACGGCATTCGCCACTGGAGCAAGGGCTACTTCGCCGTCAACGACAACGGCCACGTCACCGTCCACCCCGACAAGCGCCCCGACCGCGGCATCGACCTCAAGCAGCTCATCGACGACTTGCAGGCCCGCGGCATCCAGCTGCCGATCCTGCTGCGCTTCACCGACATCCTCCGCCACCGCGTCGGCGAGATCCACGACGCCTTCCGGACCGCCATCCAGGAGTTCGAGTTCAAGGGCCGCTACTGCTGCGTCTACCCTATCAAGGTCAACCAGCAGCGCCACGTCGTCGAGGAGATCCTCGACTTCGGCAAGCCGTTCCACTTCGGCCTGGAGGCCGGCAGCAAGCCCGAGCTGCTCGCCGTCCTCGCCATGACCAACGGCGCCGACACGCCGATCATCTGCAACGGCTTCAAGGACGACGAGTTCGTCAAGATGACCATCCTCGCCCGCAAGATCGGCAAGAACGTCATCCCCGTCGTCGAGAAATTCACCGAGTTGGAGGCCATCGTCCGCTACGCCGAGGAGTTGAACGTGCGCCCGGTGATCGGCGTCCGCGTCAAGCTGGCGACGCGCGGCAGCGGCCGCTGGAAGTCGTCGGCCGGCTACCGCAGCAAGTTCGGCCTGACCGTCGCCGAAGTCCTCGAAGCGCTCGACTACCTGCGCCAGCGCGGCATGGCCGACTGTTTGCAGCTGGTCCACTTCCACCTGGGAAGTCAGATCACCAACATCCGCAACGTCAAGAGCGCCGTCAACGAGGCGGCGCGCGTCTACGTCGAGCTGGCCCGCGTCGGCGCCGGCATGAAGTACCTCGACGTCGGCGGCGGACTCGGCATCGACTACGACGGCAGCCAGACCGACTTCGAGTCGTCGGTCAACTACACCCTGCAAGAGTACGCCAACGACATCGTCTTCCGCATCAAGAGCGTCTGCGACGAGGCCGGCATCACGCACCCGACGATCATCTCCGAGTCGGGCCGCGCCGTGGTCGCCTACCACAGCGTCCTCGTCTTCGACGTCCTCGGCGTCTCGACCTTCGACCGCTACGAGGCGCCCGCCGCGGTGCCCGACGACGCCCCGCAGCCGATCCGCGACCTGTTCGGCATCTACCGCGACCTGTCGAAGAAGAACCTGCTGGAGAGCTACCACGACGCGGTGCAGTCGGTCGACGAGACGATGAACCTGTTCCGCCTCGGCTTCCTGACGATCGAGCTGCGCGCCACCGCCGAGTCGCTGTTCTGGGCGGTCTGCCGCAAGGTGCAGCGCATCATGGCGGAACTGGAGTTCGTCCCGGAGGAGCTGCAATCGCTGCCGGGGATGCTCTCCGACACCTACTTCTGCAACTTCTCCGTCTTCCAGTCGATGCCGGACTCGTGGGCGATCAAGCAACTCTTCCCGATCATGCCGATCCACCGGCTGGCCGAACGGCCGACGCGCCGCGCCGTGCTGGGCGACATCACCTGCGACAGCGACGGCAAGGTCGATCAGTTCATCGACCTGCGCGACGTGCGTAACGCCCTGGAGCTGCACGCCTACGACGGCCGGCCGTACTACCTCGGGGCGTTCCTGCTGGGGGCGTACCAGGAAATCCTCGGCGACCTGCACAACCTGTTCGGCGACACGAACGCGGTCCACATCAGCCAGGACGACGACGGCAGCGTCTGCGTCGACCACGTCGTCAAGGGCGACACGGTCCGCGAGGTGCTGGCCTACGTCCAGTACTCGGCGGACGAGCTGCTGGCGTCGATGCGCAAGGACGTCGAGCGAGCGGTGCGCGGCGGCAAGTTGTCGTTGGAGGAGTCGCGGCAACTCCTGCGCTTCTACGAGTCGGGATTGGAAGGGTATACGTATCTCGAAGAGCCGTGAGGAGGCCGCGGCGCGAAGCCGGGCGGGCGCTGGGCGGGCGCTAAGCCGCAAGCGGCGGGGTTTACGCCTTCTTCGCCTCGTCCCAGATCGGCCCGTAGACCTCCTTGTCGAACGGCGGGCACCCCGTCGCGAACTGCCCCAGGTCGTTGTGCTTCGCCCTCATGAGAGCGGTGCAGTAGCTGAAGGTGCGGCAGACGCGCTTGCGCTCCAGGCGCCCCGTCTCGCGGAGTTGCCGCGCGAAGTCGGGCGCCGGCAGCGCCGCGCGGCCGACGCCGACGAAGGACGCTCGCCCGTCGCGCAGGTTCGCCGCCCCCGCCTGCGGTAGGAACTCCTGCAAGTAGCTGTAGCCGCTGCCGACCACCGGCAGGCTCGGAAACGCCTGCTGAATCCGGGCGGCGAGGCGGAAGTGTCGGTCGACGCCGATCAGCGGGTGTTCCGGCGTCTCGTAGCCGTCCGGCGGCGGCACCTCGAACGGCCGGATGACGTGCGGGTTCGAGTACGGATTGCCCATGCTCACGTTGACGAGCGCCACGCCGAGCTTCACCATCTCGCCGACCCACCACAGCGGTTCCGTGAGGTCCGAGGTTAGCGGGTCGCTCTCGCTCGTCCCCCAGGCGCAGCGAACCGGGGCGGTCCAGGGGCACGGCTCACCCGAGGCGGCCGCCGCCCCCTTGCGATACGGGATACCGTCGTAGACGTTCATGCGCGTGGCGACGATCAGTCCCGACACCTCGGCGCGGATCGCCGTGAGGACGTCGCGGGCGAGGCGGGTGCGATTTTCGAGGCTGCCGCCGTAGGGTCCGGGCCGCGTCTTCGCCGCCAGCAACTCGCTCAAGAGATAGCGATGGCACTGCTTGACGTCGACGAAATCGAAGCCGGCGCGGTACGCCAACTTCGCCGCCGCGACGTAATGGCCCACCAGCCGGCGCAAGTAGTCGTCATCGAGGAGAGGATACGCCTCATCAACCCCGGTGCGCGGGTCGAGGATGGGGTCGCGACAGGCGGGGAGCGGGCGGCGATAGCTATAGCGGCCGGAGTGCGTCAGTTGCAGGCCGACGAGGAGGTCGTCGTCGCCGCCGAAGGCGTCGCGGTGCGCGTGGCGGCATTCGCGCAACATGCGTTCGAGGTCGGGAACGGTCTGTTCGTTGATAAGGAGTTGGCGGGCGTTCGCGCGGCCTTCGTCGAGGACGGCGGCCGCCTCGCCCCAGAGGAGCTTGGCGCCGCCGGCGCCGAAGCGGCGGTAGCGGCGGAAGGTCAACTCGTCGGGCCGGCCGTCGGGGGTGCCGTCGCAGCCCTCCATCGGCTGGACGCACAGGCCGTTGCCGGCGCGGCGCGAGCCGACCCGGACGGGACGGAACAACGGAGAAAGATCGTCCGAGAAACGCAAGTCGAGGCCGAGCCTCTTCGACTCGGCCTCGACGTCGGCGAGGGCGTGGAATTTGAAGTAGCGCGCCACGTCTCCTCCTTACTCCGCGAGGCACTGCTTCAGGTAGCGGATGCCGTGCGCGATGTCGGCGATGCGCTGCTCCTGGTTGCCGACTTCACGCTCGACGCACAGCGGGCCGCGGTAGCCGACCTGGCGCAGCGTCCGCACGAACTGCCGGATGTTCGCCTGCCCCTGGCCGAGCGGCACTTCCTCGCCCCACTGCCCCGGCGTCGTCGGCCTTTTGGCGTCCTTGACGTGGACGCTGCGGATGTCCGGCCCGAGGATCTCGACGGCGCGAATCGGGTCGCCCTTGTCGTAGAGGAGCATGTTCGCCGGGTCGAAGTTGACCTTCAGGTTCGGGCAGCGCAGGTCGTCGAGGGTGAGGCGCAGCAGGTCGGCGGTCTCCTGGCCCGTCTCGAAGGCGACGGTGACGCCCTTCTCGGCGGCGAGCTGGCTGACCTTGGCCAGCGTGTCGAGGAACGGCTTGCGCTCGGCCGAGCCGGGCTCGGGGAGGAAGCCGGCGTGCAGCATGACGTCGCTCAGGCCGAGGGCCTTCGTCCGGTCGAGCGCCCAGCGGAAGCGTTCGAGGCGCTCGGGGCGCGTGGCGGGGTCGCCGAAGCCGCCGGTCTTCTGGATGTGGGCCGGCGTCGTGTAGTCCTCGCCAGGGAAGCCGAGCATGGTGCCCGACAGGCGGAAGCCGGCGGCGCGGGCGGCGTCGGGCATCGCCTCGCCCTCGTCCCAGGAGGCGTGGTGCGGGTCGCCACACGCGATCTGCACGACATCGACGCCGAGTCGGTCCATGAGCCGTTTCAACTCGGGGACGCTCGACACTTGCAGCGACCAGCTGCACACGCCGACGGCCAACGGTTCGATCGCCATTGATGAGACCCTCCTCCGAGTACTCAGTACTCAGTACTCAGTACGTTAGCCTTCCGCCGGTTCGATGGTGACGCCGAGCGGCCCGAGCGCGCGGCCGCCTTGCAGGGTTTCGTGGAACGTCTGGATCTGTTCCGCTTTTAGCTCGGCGCCCTCCTTCGGCCCGGTCCAGACGATCGCGCGCCCCTTGCCGTGAGCCTCCATCATCAGCTGAAAGCAGCGCTCCATGTTGTAGCGCAGCGCCTTGCTCAGCACCTCGATGACGAACTCCATCGTGTGATCGTTGTCGTTGAACAAGATGACGTTGTACGGCGGGATGCGGCGCGTACTCGTCTCTTCGCCGGCCTTGGGCCGGGTCTTTACGGTGACGTCGGTCAGAGGCGATTCGCTCATGGGACTACACCCGTGGGGAAGGGGCAGCGGGCCGACCCGCGTGGACTCATTCTAGCGACGCCGCGCGCGGCGGCACGGTGTCGCCGGCCGACAAGACTTATTCTTTCCGCACATCTTACTCATCTTTCGGGCGAATCTCTCTCCCGTGAGGGCGGGCCGCACTCGCGCCCGCGGACGCGCGGGTAGGCTTTCCCGCTTCTCCCCCGCGCACCGATCAGCGAGGCGGACAGCCATGCGAAGAGCCGTGACGACGCGACGAGTCCGCACGACCTCCCCCATCGCCTGGGTTCTGGCCGTCGTCCTCCTGGCCGTCGACTCCCTCCCCCTCCTAGCCGATTCCTCCGTAACCGCCCCGATTGCCACGAAAGGCGACGGCAGCGCCGACCTGCTCGCCGAGCGGGCGCGGCACATGACCCGCACCGGCGCCGTCGCCTGGCACGAGGCGGGGGCGCGCGGCCAGGGCGTCAAGGTCGCCATCCTCGACACCGGCTTCCGCGGCTACCGCGCTCATTTGGGGAAGGCGCTGCCGCCGCGCGTCACCGCCCGCTCGTTCCGCGCCGACGGCGACCTCGAGGCGCGCGACAGCCAGCACGGCATCCTGTGCGGCGAGGTCGTTCACGCGCTCGCCCCCGCCGCCGAGCTGCTCCTCGCCACCTGGGAGCCGGACCGCCCCGAGCAGTTTTTGGAGGCGGTCCGCTGGGCGCGGCATCAGGGGGCGCGCGTCCTCTCCTGCTCCGTCATCATGCCGACCTGGAGCGACGGCGAGGGCAACGGTCCGATTCATCGCGAATTGCGGGGCCTGGTGGGCGACGGCGCCGGCGCCGGCGACGCGCTCTTCGTCGCCAGCGCCGGCAACACCGCGGAGCGCCACTGGAGCGGCCCCCTTCGTCCCGGCGCCGGCGGCTGGCACGAGTGGCGCGCCGGCGTCGTCGACAACCCGCTGCGGCCGTGGGGCGACGAGGCGGTGTCGGTGGAGTTGTGCGCCTCGCGGGACGTCGCCTTCGAGGTGCGCGTGTGGGACGCCACGACCGGCGACGAGGTCGGCCGCGCCCGCGGACGGTCCTCGCCCGACGGGTCGTGCGCGGCGGTCCGCTTCGTCCCGGAAACGGGGCGCGCCTACCGGGTGCGCGTGCGCCGGGTCGAGGGCGAAGGCGGCACGTTCCACGTCGTCGCCCTGGGAGCCAACCTCGATCAGGTGTCGGCGCGCGGCAGCATCGCCTTCCCCGGCGACGGGCCGGAGGTGGTGGCCGTCGGCGCCGTCGGCGCGGACGGGCGCCGCGCCGAGTACAGTTCGTGCGGCCCGAACTCGCGCCAGCCGAAGCCCGACCTCGTCGCCATGGAGCCGTTCCCGAGCCTGTGGCGCGGGCAGCCGTTCAGCGGCACGTCGGCGGCGGCCCCGCAGGCGGCGGCGCTGGCGGCGCTGCTCTGGTCGCGCGCCCCGCGCTGGACGGCGCGGCGGGTGAGGCAAGCGCTGGTCGAGTCGGCCCGCGACTTGGCGGAGCCGGGGCACGACTGCGAAACGGGCTACGGCCTCATCGCGCTCCCGACCCCGAAGTGAGCCGTTCCGGGGGGGCGTCGTCGTTCCGGGGGTGCGCGAGTACGCGACCCCCGGCTTTGATATGTAACCCCTTCGGGGTAAAATGCCCCCAGTCCTACCCCGAAGGGGTTACATATCAAAGCCG
>JBBROG010000097.1:0-27385 GCA_038229635.1 Gemmatales bacterium | reverse complement strand
GAGCGCTAAGAGATGTCACATTATTTCGGGAGGCCGTGTTGTCTCTCACAAGGAAGGAAAGCTGGTCGTCGAGACGATAATCAAGGAAAACGACCCGATGCCGCTCGGCTTCGTCAAGTTTTTCGACACGGCGGAGGTCGGTGTCGTCGTCGCCACGGCCGACGGCGGCGTGCGCGTGAAGGACGCCACAGCGGGCAAGGCGTTCGCCGTCGCCGGACTGCGCGAAGGCGACCTCGTCACCGCCTTCGACGGCAAGAAGGTCGAATCCCCCGACGCCTTCCGCCGCCTCCTGCGCGGCAAACTCGCGGAGGGCGGCGACGCCGTCCTCGACGTGCGCCGCGCGAGCAAAGTCCTGGCGATCACCGTGCCGAGCAACGACTGAGGACGACCGTTCTTTACGCCGTGCGGGATTCACCACGCGCCCAGGCAACAGCCCACGCCGCCGCCCGCCGTCAGCGGCAGCGCCCGCCGCTCGTAGGGCAACTTCAGGTACTCCGCGCGGTCGAACACCACGCGGCCGCCGCTCAGGGTGTGCGTGACGTGCGTCGAATGCTCGAAGGGGTCGCCGTCGAAGAGGACGAGGTCGGCGATTTTCCCCTTTTCCAGACTGCCGTACTCCTTGTCGATGCCGAGAACCTTGGCCGCGCCGAGCGTCACGGCGCCCAGGGCGCCGTCGAAGCCGAGGCCGTTGACCGCCGCCATCGCCGCCTCGTGGCGCAGCACGCGCGTCTTGGGGACGTACGCCTCGTAGCCGGTGCCGATCGCCAGCGGCACGCCGCGCCCCGCCAGCGCCGCCGCGTTGCCCAGGTGGCTGTGCTGCGTCTCCATCGAGCTGCCGACACGCTGCATCGTCGGATGCACCACCACCGGCACCTTCGCCGCGGCGATCCGTTCCGCGATCAGGTAGCCTTCCGTCGCCAGGTCGAGCCGCGCCTTCAGGCCGAACTCCTCCGCGAGGCGCAGCGCCGTCGTCACGTCGTCGGCGCGGTGGGCGGCGAAGATCACGGGGATCTTGCCGTCGAGGGCGAGTTGCAGCGCCTCCAGCTTGAGGTTGCGCGGAGGCATTTTGTCGCCTTCCTTCGCCGCGGCGCGTTTGCGGGCGTCGGTCTGGGCCTGGGCGAAGGCGTTGCGCACCAGGCTCGCCGTCGCCATGCGCGTCGTCGGTGCCTTGCCGGCGGCGGCCGCCTTGGGCACCTCGCCGAGGTTGACCAGCAGGCCGGCGGGGGCGCGGCCGATCAGCATCTTCTCGGCCGTCACGCCGGCGGTGCGGAACACGCCCGTTTGCCCGGCGATGACGTTGGCGCGGCCCGGCATCGCGTGGACCACCGTCACGCCGGTCTGGCGCAGGAACTCCAGCAGCGGCTCGTTGGGGTTGAAGCTGTCGAGGATGCGCAGGTCGGCGCCGTTGGCGTCGGTCGTCTCGTCCTGGTCCTGGTCGGCGGGGATGTTGAACGCCCCGGAAGCGGGGACGACGCTGTGGGCGTCGATCAGCCCCGGCGTCACCACGGCGGCGGACAGCGCCGGCGTTCCGGGAGGGACGTTCACCTTGCCGCGCGGGCCGACGGCGCTGACGCGGCCGTTCTCGACCAGGACGACGCCGTCAACGATGGTTTCGCCCGTGCCCGTGTGGATACGGCCCGCGCGGACGAGAAACCGACTCGGCGCGTCCTTGAACGGGCCATAGCGCGCGTCGGGGCCGGGCGCCGCGACGGGCGGTTGGGGTTTCGTCGGCGCCGACGGCTTCGGCAGGCGCTCCGGGCTCGGCAGCGCGAAGCCGCCCGTCTGGTACGTCGCCTCCGCGCCGCGCGCCCGGTCGAAGACGAGTTTGCCGTCGATGTAGGTCCGCAGCACCCGCGTGTAGACGCTGAACGGCGCCCCCGACAGCACGACGAAGTCGGCGTCCTTGCCCGCTTGCAGCGTGCCGACGCGCCCTTCCAGGTGCAGCATCTCCGCCGGGTTGAGCGTCAGCGCCCGCAGCGCCGCCGCCTCGGACATGCCGCCGCGCACGGCGATGGCGCCGGTGCGCAGCAGGAAACGCGACTCGGTGATGAAGTCGTCGGTGTTGATCGCCACCTTGACGCCGGCCTTGTCGAGAAGGGCGGCGTTCTCCTCGATCAGCCCCGCCGTCTCCGCCTTGCCGCCGGGGCTGTCGACCAGCGTCAGCGACACCGGCACCTTTCGCCGGGCCAACTCGTCGGCGATGCGGTAGCCTTCGGTGCCGTGTTGCAGGACGAGCTCGAAGCCGAACTCCTCGGCGAGGCGCAGGGCCGTCATCAGGTCGTCGGCGCGGTGGCTGTGGAAGTGGACGGTACGTTTCCTCTCCAGTACCTCGACGAGCGGCTCCAGCGCGAGGTCGGTGTCGGGCTGCGTCGGCGTCTTGCCGTCGGCCTTCGCCTTGCGGTAAGTATCCCATTGCCGCTTGTAGTCCTGGGCCTTGAGGAACTGCTCGCGCTGGAGGGCGGCGAGCTTCATGCGCGTCGCCGGCGGCTGCTTCTTGCGGTCGAAGTTGAAGCGCTTGGGATTCTCGCCGTTGGCCATCTTCAGCCCGCCCAGCACCGTGCCCTGGATGCGCATGGCCTCGACGGTGCCGCCGCGCAGCTTGACGTAGAGCGTCTGCCCGCCGATGGCGTTGCCGCTGCCCGGCATGATGTTCGCCGTGGTGATGCCGCCGGCGACGGCCATGCGGATACCGGGGTCGTCGGGGTTGATGGCGTCGAGGGCGCGCAAGGCCGGCTGCACGGCGCCGCTGCCCTCGTTGCCGTCCTCGTGGGCGGGGACGCTCGGCCGCGAATAGATGCCGATGTGCGAATGCGTGTCGACCAGGCCGGGGATGATTGTCGCGCCGGCCAGGTCGATGACCTCGGCGCCGGCGGGGACGTCGACGCTCCCTTCGGCGCCGACGGCCTTGATCTTGCCGCCCTCGACGACGAGGACGCCCTTGTCGATCGTCGGCCCGCTCGCCGTGTGGATGCGAACGCCCTTGAAGACGAGGACGGGCTCGGCGCCCGCGGCGGGCGCGAGGGCGAAGGAGAAGACGCCACAGACGAGGAACCAGCGCATGAGAGAATCCCGGTGGAATTACGGAAGGAATCCTTGTCGCCACAGCGACGCCAAGTCCATCGACGCCGCGACGCTGACGTGGATGGCGGTCCCCATCCAGATCGAGCGCGTCCGCAGACTCATGAAGCCGAGCACGACGGCGCCGACGATCGACGCCAGGCACTCCGGCAGCGGCTTCTGGAAGTGCAACATGCAGTACGGCACCATCATCACGAAGATGGCGTAAGCCCCGAAGCGCTGCCGCGTGCCGTGCAGCAGGAAGCCGCGGAAGAAGAACTCCACGCCGAAGAACTGCGCGAAGTACAGCGCCTCCCACAGTCCCAGGTTCGCCCCCGGCCGCTCCCCCGGCGCCAGGTGGTAGAACGGGTACGTCTCCTGAAAGCCGGCCTCCGCCGAGAACAGGACGATCAGCGGACCCGCGACGGAGAACATGACGACGTACACCCACCAGTCGCGGAAGGCGCCCGCCAGCTTGACGCCGTAGTCGCGCGGCGCCTCGCCGAAGGCGTAGCGGACGACCGCGGCCGGCACGGCGACGTAAGCGAGTAGGCTGACCGTCGCCCACCACGTCAGCCGGTGGAGTTGGGCGTCCGGCCCGGACCACATCGTCGCGGTCAGCCAGTCCGCCGCCGCGCCGAGGCCGAGGCTTCGCAGGGTCCGCGCCAGCGGCACCAGCGTGTCCGACATGGCGACGTAGTGCTGGGCGGTCAGGCAGAGGGCGGCAGTGACGAGGACGGTGATGACCTTGCGGTCGGGGTGGCGCGACGGCGCGCTTGCGAGGAAGGCGCGAGCCTCGGCGTCCACGCGAGCCAGCGGCTCCAGGACGAACGCGGGCCAGAGTCGCGGCTTGCTCATGCCGCTCATGATAAGAGTGGCGATCCGCCCCAACCAGCCCCGCGCTCGCGCTCGGGGGATCGGTTGCGGCTCGTCACGTATGCACCGCGTCGAACATGACGAACGCCAGCGGGCCGAAGAGGAGGACCGGCAGCCAGGCGGCGAGCGCCGGCGACAGCATGTCGGTGTCGCCGAGCTGCTTGGCGGCGAAGATGGCGGCGAAGAACAGGGCGCACAGCACCAGGCACATCCCGGCGTTGATGAAGACATTGCGGTTCTGGTCCGTCAGGATCACCGACAGCCCCATGAACACCAGGACCATGCCGAGGATCGGCCGCGTCAGCCGCATGTGGAACAGGACCGCCAACTGGGCGACGCGCGTCGCCTCCGGCCGCTGCAGCTCGCTATAGAGCTGGAGCGTCGAGGCGAGCTGGAACCACTTCGGGTTGCGCGTCAGCATGTCGAAGTCGGCCTCGCGCGTGTACAGGAAATACTTGCCCGGGTCGATGGGCGCCAGAACCTCCTTGTTGTCCCAGTTCTCCAACGCTTCCGGCTGCGTGCCGCTGAGCAGCCAGCCGCCGGAGCGCCCCTCAGCGGAGCCGGGCGCGATGTAGCGCGCCTCCTTGGCCTGGAGGTGGACGATCTGACGGCCGAGGTTGGCGGGGATCGTCACCTCGAAGTCCTTGACGCGCAGGCCGTCGCGGTAGGCGGCCTTGCCGTTGAGTTGCAGGTTGTTGACGTCCCACGCCCCGCGCACCTCGATCTCTTTCTTGCCCTCGGGGTCGCTCTTGTCGAACGTCAACTTGCCGGCGATGCGCGGGATGACCAGTTCGCCGTTGACCACCGCCATCGACAGCATGATCCAGGCGCACACCAGCACCGGCAGCACGACGCGGCGCGTCGACACGCCGGCCGACAGCAGCGGCAGCAATTCGTTGTGGCGCTGCACCCAGGCGACGGTGAACATCGCCGCCAGCAGGACGATGGGCTCGCACAGCTGGTCGAAGATTTTCGACGAGCGATAGGCGTAATAGGAGCCGATGTGGCGCGCCACCCCCGACAGATCCTGCCGCTTGCCCGCGAAGTCGTCGAGGTTCATGAACAGGTCGATGACGACGTACAGGCTGAGCAGACTGATCAGACAGACGAAGTAGGCTTTGAAGTAGCCCTTGACCAAAAGCCAGTCGATGTGCTTGAGCATGCCCCCCCCGCCCGCGTTTCGCGAAACGGCAAGCCCGCGCCGCTCACCTTTGCGCCCGCGCCTCGGGCTGCCGCACGCCGGGGCGGTAGGTGGTGACGTACTGCTTGACGTAGTCGTTCGCCTCGGTGCCGGCGGTGCGTCCGTAGCCGTGGTCGAGCATCTCGCGCAGCGCCGCCCGCGCCGAAGTGCCCTCGTACTCCATGCGGTAGACGGCGGCCAGCGCCCCCGTGCGGTGCAGGCCGGCCTTGCAGTGGATCAGCACCGGATAAGAATCGGGATCGTCCATGATCGCGAGGAAGCGTTCGATGGCCTCGGGCCGCTTCTCCGGGATCTGGCGGCGCGGGATGAGGTCGGGGGCGATGAAGGCGAAGCGCACGCCGAGCCGGCGGCACAGTTCGCTCTCCTTGACGGTGCCGCCGCCGAGCCAGGAGCGGTCGACGTCCGGGTCGGGGTAATCGTCCTGCACGTTGAGGACGGTGCGGATCTTTTCGCTCTGAATGGTCTCGACGAAGCCGCCCTCGGTCATCTGCCCGGAGCGGAAGACGCGGCCGGGCGTGACGACGCGCAGCCGCTTGGCGTGGGCGTACTCGTAGCGGTAGAACGCCACCGGCGCCGCCGCCACGATGCCGACGACCGCCGCCGCCAAGATCCAACGCACAGAGCCATGCATGGCCGGTCTGCTCCTCCCTGAACGGCGCGGGCGTCCGTACCCACGGGGCGGGGATTGTGGCAACTTCCGCGGATTTTCGCAAGGCGAGCCCGCGCGGGGTGAGAAGGGAGGAAGGAAGGGGAACGTGGGGCTTGCCGCTCGCGGCTTCGCACTCGCGAAGCCGCGAGAATTCTCCCCTCTCCCCTGTGGGGAGAGGGGTCGGGGGTGAGGGGCGAACCCGCAGGAGGCTCAACCCCTCTCCCCAAAGGGGAGAGGGGCTCACACAACCGACGCTCACTCCGCGCCCTTGACGTCGACCTGCGTCGCTTGCAGAATCTCGCCCGTCCGGTCGCTCTGCAGGAGCGCGACCAAACGAAGATTCTTCAGCTCGATGGCCGGCGCCTTACCGGGGAAGGGCGCGTTCTCCTTCGCCCACTCCGCAAGGTACTTTTCCAACCCCTTGCGCACCTCGTCGAGGTCGACGGTGACCGCCTGCTTGGCGGCCTTGTCCTTGAGCAGGACGCCGTTCGGCCCGCCGGGCATGGCGCGGACGACGTGGCGGTGCGGCGACACGCGATTGGCGCCGCTGTAAGCCACCTCGTCCTCGACGAGGACCAGGCGCAACCGCACCTTGTCGGTCATCTCCTCCGCCGTCGCCGCCTCGGCGACGACCTCGACCTTGTTCCCCTTGCGGGCGGCGCCGGCGGTCAGCTTGATCTTCGGCCCCGGCTTCTCCAGCAGCAGGTCGATCACCTCGCGGTAGTCCTGGTAGACCGACTGCGCCAACTCCAGCGAGCCGCCGCCCTGCGTGTCGGGGTCAAAGCGGCCGTTGAAGAGGACGGACGGCGTCTTCTGGACGAAGCGGCCGTACAACTCGCCGCGCGCCTCCGTGTCCGGGTTGCTCAGCGGGTCGGGGCCGGGGTTGTGGACGTGGTACTGGAGCAGGATGACGTCCGCCGGCTTGTAGGTCCGGCCCAGCGCGTCGAACGCCATGTCGGCGGCGGCGCACGGCAGGCACTGGGCGCCGGTGAACAGCTCGACGACGACGGGACGGTCGCTTTTGGCCTGGCGCCCGGCGAACGGCGTCGTGTTGACGGCCGGCACCTTCTTCAGCCGCGCCTCGACTTCCTTCGCCTCGTCGGCCTTGCCCGCCTTGGCGAGCGCCTCGGCGAGGGTCCGCAGCACGCGCCACTGCGTCCCTCCCGAGTCCTTCGGGTCCAGGGTGCGTTCGGCGCGGCGGGCGTAGCTGACGGCGATCTCCGCCATGCCGGCCGCGTCGCTGAGGAGGTCGGCGATCCGCAAAGCGATGTCGCGCTGCTGCCGCGGGCCGTAGGGCTCGGCGGCCTTGTACGCCTTCTCGGCCCAGCTGCGGACCTCCTCTGGCTTCGCCTTGCGGTCCGCCGCCTGGGCAAGGAGGGGCAGCGCCGTGCTGAAGACCTCCTGCGCGGTCGTCGCCTTCGCCAACTCTTCCTTGGCGAGGTCGTAGGCGTCGAGGCGGGTCAGCGCCGTCGGCTCCATCTCGACGCGGTGGAGTTGGCCGCGCGTCACGAGCGTGCCGAGAATCGACTTGCCCTTCTCGGCGGGGATGCGGCCCTCGAAGGACGTCGGCGTCTTGTCGATGGTCAGGGCGAGGCGCAGCAGGCCGTCGGCGACGCTGACCTCGCCGACGCTGGCCGACAGCGTCTCCTCGCTCCGCTTGGCGAGGACTTTGCCGGTCCACTTGCCGTCGGCCTGCTTGAGTTGCACCAACCAGACGGGGCGAAGACCCTCCTCAATGGGGATCTTGAACTTCCAGTTGCCGGCGAGCACGTCGTCCGCCGCTCGGGAGGCGGCCGGCGACGTCAGCAGGACGGCGGCCAGCACCGCCCACGAGGTTCCGCGCATGACGATTCCTTTAGAATGCCTCAAAGAACTAACCACAGAGAACACAGAGAACACAGAGAAGAACAGGCGGAGAGAAGGGGAAGAGGGCCGCGCAGAGACGCGGTCCAAGGCCCCAGGCGGGAGGGGTTTTCCTCTCTTTTGCCTTTTCTCTGTGTTCTCTGTGTCCTCTGTGGTTAGTTCTTTTAGGCACCCTTATCAAAAAGGGCAAGGGGCACAGCGCCGCCAGCCGGGGCCGCGCGGGACAACGCCCTCACGTCGCCGCTTGACATCCCCCGCGCCACGCCGTTTGATACTCCTCTACGGAGCGCCGGCCCGCAACCTCCATCCCGAAAGGTCAGGCAACCGTGCGACGCGCGACACTCTTCGTCCTCCTGTGGGCCAGCGGCCCGGTGGTGACCGTGAACGCCGACGAGGGCATGTGGCTGCTGAACGACCCGCCGCGGCAGCACCTCAAGACGAAGTACGACTTCGACCTCAGCGACGCCTGGCTCGAACACGCTCAAAAGGCGTCGGTGCGCTTCAACAACGGCGGCTCCGGCGGCTTCGTCTCCGCCGACGGCCTCGTCGCCACCAACCACCACATCGGCGCCGACAGCATCGAGAAGGTCAGCCCGAAGGACCGGGACTACCTCCGCGACGGCTTCCACGCCCGGACGCGCTCCGAAGAGCTGAAATGTCCCGACCTGGAGCTGAACGTCCTCATGAGCGTCGAGGACGTGACCGAGCGCGTCAACAAGGCGGTCAAGCCGGGCCTGAAGCCGGCCGAGGCGTTCGCCGCCCGCCGCGCCGTCCTCGCCGCCGTCGAGAAGGAATCGCTCGACAAGACCGGCCTGCGCTCCGACGTCGTCACGCTCTACCAGGGCGGGCTGTATCACCTTTACCGCTACAAGAAGTACACGGACGTGCGCCTTGTCTTCGCCCCCGAGGCCGGCGTCGCGGCGTTCGGCGGCGACGTCGATAACTTCGAGTACCCGCGCTACAACCTCGACGTCTGCTTCGTCCGCGTCTACGAGAACGATAAGCCCGCCAAGGTCGAGCATTTCTTCCGCTGGAGCCCGGCCGGGCCGACGGAGGGCGACGTCGTCTTCGTCACCGGCCACCCCGGCACGACGAACCGGCTGGAGGCGCTCGCCAAGCTGAAGCACCGTCGCGACCTGACGCTCCCCTACGACCTGGCTCGGGTGCGGACGCTCGAAGCGGCCTTGCACCAGTTCAGCGAGCGCGGCCCGGAGGAGGCGCGGATGGCGGCGACCGACCTGCACAGCGTCGCCAACCGGCGCAAGGTTTTCGCCGGCCAGTACCAGGCTTTGCTCGACCCGACGATCATGGAACGCAAGCGGAAAGACGAGGAGGAACTTCGCCGACGCCTTCTGGAGGCGAACCCCACGGCCGCGACGGTCCTCGAGCCGTTCGCTCGCATCGACGCCGTGCAGAAGAGCCTCGCGACCTTCGAGCGCGAATATGATCTTCTGGAGCGCGGCGACGCCTTCTTCTCCACGCTGTCTCCGATCGCCCGCCACCTGACGCGCCTGCCGGCCGAGTTGGCGAAGTCGAACGCCGAACGCCTGCGCGAGTACCGCGACTCGAATCTCGAATCTCTGAAGTTCCAGCTCTTCTCGCCGGCGCCGATCCACGCCCTCGTCGAGCGCGCCAAGCTGACGGCGTCGCTGACGTTCCTCGCGGAAAACCTCGGCGGCGCTCACCCGTTGGTCGAAAAGGTCCTCGCGGGGAAGAACCCGGCGGAGCGCGCCGCCGAGCTCGTCGCCGGCACGAAGCTCTTCGACTCGGCCGAGCGCAAGAGGCTCGCGGACGGCGGCGCCAGGGTGGTCGAGGCGTCGGAGGACGCGATGATCCGCCTGGCCCGGTCGGTCGACGACGAGGCGCGCAAGGTCCGCAAGCGCTACGAGGACGAAGTCGAGGAGCCGGAGCGGCAGGCGTACGCGAAGATCGCCGAGGCGCGTTTCAAGCTCCACGGCCGCGCCGTCGCCCCGGACGCGACGTTCACGCTGCGTTTGGCGTTCGGCGTCGTCAAGGGTTACGAAGTCGACGGCGTCGCGCTTCCTTACGCGACGACTTTCGGCGGCGCCTTCGACAAGGCGGAGAAGCAGGAGAATCGCCCGCCGTTCGACCTGCCGCGGCGCTGGCGCGAGGGCAAGGACAAACTGGATCTCGCGACGCCGTTCGACTTCGTGTCGACGGCGGACACCATCGGCGGCAACTCGGGCAGCCCGGTACTGAACCGCGCCGGCGAACTGGTCGGCCTCAACTTCGACCGCAACCGCCACGGGCTGGTGCGCAACTTCGTCTACACCGACGTGCAGGCGCGGCACATCGCCGTCCACTCGCGCGGCGTCCTGGAGGCGCTGCGCCGCCTCTACGACGCTCAGGCGCTGGCCGGCGAATTATCCGGAAAATAGCGGCATACGGCGGCCCCAAGGATCGCCCGCGAGAGAGAGTACTTATGTCGACAACACGATGGTTTCGGCGCGCGGGACTCCGGCTCGCCGCGCTGGCCTGTCTCCTCCCCGGCGCCGCGATTCCGGCCGCCCGCGCCGCCGGCCCGGAGGCGCCGAACCCCCAGGACGTCCGCCGCGGCCTCGAAAAGCTGGCGCGGACGGAGTTCGGCGAAATGGCCCTCGCCGTCCTCGGCGGCTCGGACATGGGTCCCGCCTCCGGCTGGTTCCATCCCAGCCAGAGCCGTTACGGCTGGAAGTGGCTCGCCGCGCGCTGCGACAAGGACCGCGACGGCACCATCACCGCCAAGGAATTCGACGGCCCGCGCGACCTGTTCGAGCGCCTCGACCGCGACCGCGACGGCGTCATCACCGCCGCCGACTTCGACTGGTCGGAGCGCTCGCCCTACGTCCGGACGTCAATGCAGGCCGGCTCCGTCTTCCGCATGTTCGACCGCGACAGCAACGGCAAGGTCACGCGCGGCGAGTGGGACAAGCTCTTCGAGCAGGCGCGCAAGGGCAAGGACTTTCTGACGCCGGACGACGTCCTCGAGATGCTCTTTCCGCCGCGGCCGCGCCCGGCCAAGCCGCCATCGTCGGCCGACGGGCCGTCGCGGGCGCTGCTGCTCAAGGGCCTGCTCACCGGCGAACTCGGCTCGCCGTTCGCCGGGCCGGACCTGAACGCCCCGGCGCCGCCGTTCGCGCTGCCGACGCCCGAAGGCGACAGGGAAATCTCCCTCGACGCCTTCCGCGCCGGCAAGCCGGTCGTCCTGATCTTCGGCAGCTTCACCTGAGGCCCCTACCGATCCCAGTTTGGGATCCTGGAAGACCTCTCTCAGCGCTACAAGGGCCGCGCGAACTTCCTGGCCGTCTACGTCCGCGAGGCGCACCCGACCGACGGCTGGCGCATGCCGTCGAACGACCGCGCCGGCATCGCCCTGCGCCAGCCGCGCGACAAGGCCGAGCGGACCGGCGTCGCGCGCACTTGTTGCAGCTCGCTCGGGATCACGATGCCGATGGTGGTCGACGACCTCGACGACCGCGTCGGCCACGCTTACAGCGGCATGCCGGATCGGCTTTACGTCCTCGACCGCGCGGGCAAGGTCGCCTACAAGGGCGGGCGCGGCCCGTTCGGCTTCAACGCCCGCGAGATGGAACAGGCGCTCGCCATGCTGCTCCTCGACCAGGAGACGAAGCCCGCCACCCCCGCGCCGGCGCCGACGCCAGGGCGTACCGCGCTCCCGGAGGACGCGGACGCCTGGAAGCGCCTTCCCGCGGCGGAAAAGGGCGGCCATCAGCCGTTGCCTTCCTGGGCTCGCGCCCTGGCCGGCTCCCTGCCGCGCACGACGGCGGCGATGCTGGAGTTGGACTACCTCCAGCGGGCACACAACCCCCTCGACCCGAAGCTGCGCGCGAAGATGCGTTGGGTCGCCGCCCGCGCCAACCGCTGCGCCTACGGCGAGGCATACGCCGCCGCCGACCTGCGCCGCCTGGGCGTGGACGCGGCGGCGCTGAGCGCTCTCGCCGGCGACTTCGCGGACCTCCCTCTGACGGAACGAGCCGCGCTGACCTTCGCCCGCAAGCTGACCTTAGCGGCGGACACCGTCACCGACGAGGAGATGGCCGCCCTGGTCAAGCTCCACGGCGAGAAGCAGGTCGTCGGCATGGTGGTCCTCCTGGCCTACGCTAACTTCCAGGATCGGCTCTTGTTGGCGCTGGGTGTGCCGGTCGAGTCCGGCGGGCCGCTGCCGCCTCTCGACGTCCGCTTCCCACGAGCCGCCATCCCGCCCGCGCCGTCGTCGGCGCGAAAACCCGACGACGCGCCCGCGCCGGCCGCTGTGGCGAAAGTCTCCGACCCGGACTGGACCGGCCTCAACCTCGCCGACCTCCAGAAGGAACTGGAGAAGCAGAAGGCGCGCCCCCCGCGCGTCCCCGTGCCGTCATGGGAGGAAGTGCGCAAAGGGCTGCCGCCCGACTACCCCGCGGACCGGCCGTCGCGCGTGCGCTGGACCCTGGTCTGCCTGGGGTATCAGCCCGAGTTGTCGGCGGCGTGGCTGCGGACGATGCGGACGTTCGGCGAGGAGGCGAAGCAGGACCGCGTCTTCGAGGAGAGCCTGTTCTGGGTCATCACGCGGTCGCTGCGCTGCTTCTACTGAATGGGGCACTGCGAAATGCTGCTCGCGGTCGCGGGCCTCGACAAGAACGCCATCACCGAACGGACCCGTCGCCTCGCCGACGGCGACTGGTCCAGCTTTACGCCGGCCGAACAGGCGGCGTTCGCCTTCGCGCGGAAGCAGGCGCGCGAGCCGTGGTCGGTCGCCGACGCGGACTACCAGGGATTGGTGCGCCAGTTCGGGCCGGAGCGCGCCTTACACGTCCTCTGGTGGACATGCCGCTGCCACTATATGACGCGGGTGGCCGACGCCTTCCAACTCCCGCTCGAGCGCGAGAACGTATTTCAGCCTGCGGCGAAGAAGCCGTGACGCCGGCGCTTTGGAGTGCGGCGACTTGTCGCCGCTTTGGATATTAGCCGTGTCCCCCGCGGGATGACGTCGCTCAAGCCAAAGCGGCGTCAAGCCGCCGCACTCCAAAAGCGCCGATCAATCCAAAGCGGCGTCAGGCCGCCGCACTCCAAAGCGCCGGCCGACGCCTTCCGGCAATTGAGGGAAGAGGAGTCAACTGTACTTCTCTCTCCGGTTTTTTCGTTTTTTCTCGTTCCCTTACCGCGATGTTCACGCTATAATACTAACCTCTACCTTCGTACCCGGTGACGACCGGGCGCGCGGTTGAGACGATCAGGTACGTTTCCCACCGGGCTTAGGCCCGCCGCTCTCCTCCGCCGGCCGCCTGTCCGCGGCGCGGAAATCGACTTTGGGAAACCCGCGTTCTCTCAAAACGCAACCGTGTGACTTAACGGGCCACACCGGGGGGGAAACGGTTTCCCCTCCCCGCGGCCTCATCCTTATCCCCTGGGAGTCGGTCGGGCGGCCTGTCCGCCTCACGCCGTTCGCAAGGACCCATGCTCGACAAACTGCGCAATATTGGCATCATCGCTCACGTCGACGCCGGCAAGACCACCACGACGGAGCGCATTCTCTACTTCAGCGGCTCGAAGCACAAGGTCGGCGACGTCGATGACGGCAACACCACCACCGACTTCGACCCGCTCGAGCGCCAAAAAGGCATCACGATCAACAGCGCCGCCGTCGCCATCGACTGGGGCGAGAACCGCATCAGCATCATCGACACCCCCGGCCACGTCGATTTCACCGCCGAGGTCGAGCGCTCCCTGCGCGTCCTCGACGGCGCCGTCGGCGTCTTCTGCGCCGTCGGCGGCGTCGAAGTGCAGTCAGAAACCGTCTGGCACCAGGCCAACAAGCACGGCGTGCCGCGTATCGCCTTCGTCAACAAGCTCGACCGCATGGGCGCCGACTTCTTCGCCTGCATCCGCCAGATGAAGGAGAAGCTCAGCGTCGTCCCGGCCATCTGCGCCATCCCGGCCGGCGAGTCGGGCGAGTTCGAGGGCATCATCGACCTCGTCCGGATGAAATTCGTCCTCAAGGACAAGGACGACAAGACGCACCACAAGTACACGCTGGTCGATATCCCCGCGAAGTACAAGGAGCTGGCCGACCAGTACCGACACGAGTTGCTGGAGGCCGCGTCGCACGCCGACGACCACCTCGTCCATCTGATCCTCGACGGCAAGGAGGTGCCCGAGGAAGCGCTCGTCAAGGCCCTGCGGGCCGGCACGCTGGCGATGAAGCTGACGCCGGTCTACTGCGGCAGCTCGAAGAACTACCACGGCGTGCAGGTTCTGCTCGACGCCGTCGTCGACTTCCTCCCCTCGCCGCTGGACCGCCCGCCGGTCAGCGGCCTGGTGCCGAAGAACAAGGAGAAGCTGAAGGTCGAGCGCAAGGCCGACCCGAAGGAGCCGTTCTCCTGCCTGGCGTTCAAGACGATCACCGAGCCGACCGGCGACCTGGTGTTCCTGCGCATCTACTCCGGCGAGTTGAAGCCGAAGGACGAGGTGCTGAACACGGCCAACAACCGCGGCGAGCGCGTCGCCCGCATCTTCCGCATGATGGGCGACCGCCGCGAAAGCCTCGACGCCGCCGGCCCCGGCGAGATCGTCGCCGTCGTCGGCCTGAAGCAGACCTACACTGGCAACACGCTCTGCGCGACGTCGGCGCCGGTCATCCTAGAGGAGATCCGCTTCCCCGCGCCGGTCATCTCCCAGGCGATCATCCCGGACCGCGCCACCGACGAGACGAAGTTGGCCGACGCCCTCGGCAAGCTGGTCCGCGACGACCCGACGCTGAAGGCGCGCACCGACCCGGAGACGAACCAACTCATCATCTCCGGCATGGGCGAGTTGCACCTGGAGGTGTCGGTCGAGAAGCTGATGCGCACCCCCGGCGTCAAGGTGACGGTCGGCCGGCCGATGGTCGCCTACCGCCAGACGTTGGCCAAGGCGGTCGACATCGAGACGCGCTACATCAAGCAGACCGGCGGCCGCGGCAAGTACGCCGTCATCTTCATGCGCTACGAGCCCCTGACCAAGGACCAGGTCGAGGAGTGGACGACGTACCAGGAGGAGCAGGGCGAGAAGCCGGACCCGAATAACCTCTACTTCATGGACAAGATCGTCGGCGGCGTCATCCCCGGCGAGTACATCCCGTCCGTGGAGCAGGGCTTCCGCGAGTCGACGGTCAAGGGGGCCAAGTACGGCTTCCAGTGCGTCGACATGCAGTGTACGCTGCGCGACGGCAAGTACCACGACGTCGACTCGTCGCAGGACGCCTTCAAGCTGGCGGCGATGGAGTGTACGCGCGACGCCATGATGAAGGCCGGCATCGTGCTGCTGGAGCCGATCATGAACGTGGTCGTCCACGCGCCGGGCCAGTACATGGGCGACCTGATCGGCGACATCAACAAGCGCCGCGGCGAGATCCTGAACGCGGAGTTGGACAAGGGCCGCTGCATGATCCACGCCTACGTCCCGCTGGCGTCGCTGTTCGGCTACACGAGCGACCTCCGCAGCGCCACGAGCGGCACGGCGTCGTTCACGATGGAGCCGTCGCACTATTTCGCGGTGCGCGAGGAGCTGGCCGACCTGCGTCAGGCGAGCTGAGCGAGCCGCAATCGTCGAAGGGCCGCGGCGGGGATCGGGACGGACCGAATCGCGCCGCGGCCCACGTCGTTTCCGGCGAGGAGGGAGGCCATGATCGAGGCTCGGGAATCGCGTGTGGTCCTCGCTGGCCCGAACGGCGAGGCGTTGGTGCGTAAGACGCCCGATGTCTGCGGCGGCGACGCCTGCGTCCGCCAGACGCGGATCATGGTGTGGCTGCTGGCGTCCTACATGCGTCAAGGGGTCTCCGACAAAACTCTTCTGGAATATTACCCTTCCCTGAACGCGGAGGATCTTGAGGCGGCGCGGGAATACGGTCGCCTGCACCCCGAGGAGATCGAAGTGGCCATCGCGGACAATCACAAGGACGACGACTGAGTCAACAAGCCAGCTACCCCTTGATCGCGCAAGTTCATTCCGTCCTGGCGTTCCCTAGAGAACCGTCCCGGAATGCCTTCTCCCTACGGGAGCCTCGTCATGACCCCCGCTCAGCCGCCGCTGGCCGACCTCTTCGCCCGCTACCTGAATCAGCAGTCGTCCGCCCACGCGGAAGGGCTGGGCCTCGCCGACGCCGAAGGCGAAGTTGTGCCGTACGACGCCGTTCCGGTGCAGCCGGTCGAGCCGCGCCTTGCCTGGAGTGAGGCTCTCGCCGTCCTCGTCCCTCTGGGAATCGACGCCGGCGGGCGTCTTCCCGCCGCGCCGCCCGAGTGGCCTGCTCTCGTCGCCTCTCATGAGCCGGAAGTGGCGCTACCGTTCGCGCTCGGCAACTATCCGCAACTCGTCCGTCATCTGCCGGCGCTGCTCCAGGCGTCCGACGCCAGAGCGCGCTCGGCTCCTGTTCACTCCGTGGCGCCGGCGTTGCTTGACTGGGCGCGTGTGCAGTCCGCCACGCGACAGCCGCTGGCGACGCTCTTGGCCGTTGGCGTGCTGCGGCTGGCGCGGGAATACGACGTCGCCGAAGAGTTACTCCGCGACGTCCGGCCGACGCTTCCCAAAGCGTGGCTGTCCGTCGCGGCGAACGAGGCAGCGGCGCTGGCGTGGCAGCGCGGGCAGACCGAGCAAGCCGACGCCCTCTGGGCGGCTCAGGCGGAGAGCGTGCCGATTCTCTTCAACCGCGGCGTGGCGAGTCTGTTCCTCGGCCGGACGGACGCGGCGCGAACGTTCCTGACGCGGGCGACGGCGGAATTGCCCGAGGTCGGCGCCTGGCATCATCTCGGACGTCTTTACCTGGCCCTGGCCGAGATGCGCCGCTAAGATGACCCCGGAAGACGGCTGACGCGGCCGGCGCGGAAGACTTTCCGCGCCGGCCGCGTGCCGTTTTTGACGAAGGCGCGGGGGAAGACGGTTTTTTTCCCCCTTGCACAAGTCCCATGCCACTGCTAGAAAAAGGGTTTCTCCCCGATGGGGGACGACGATTCCGCGGGAGGTGGGCGATGAAGGTGCGTGCCAGTGTGAAGCGAATCTGCGAAAAGTGCAAGCTAATCAAGCGACACGGACGGGTGTACGTGATCTGCGAAAATCCCCGCCACAAGCAGCGTCAGGGTTAAGCTGAGGAGACAGGGACATGCCGCGTATCCTGGGTGTGGATATTCCCCCCGACAAGCCGACGCACATTTCGCTGCGCTACATCTACGGCATCGGCCCGACGACGTCGCTGCACCTGTGCGCGCAGGCCAACATCGACCCGCAGCGCCGGGCCAAGGAACTGAGCGACGACGACCTGGCGCGGCTGGCGACGATCCTCGACCGCGACTACACGGTCGAAGGCCCCCTGCGCCGGCAGGTCGCCCAGAACATCGCCCGCCTGAAGGACATCAACTGCTACCGGGGCGTGCGGCACCGCCGGAGCCTGCCGGTCCGCGGCCAGCGCACCAAGACCAACGCCCGCACCCGCAAGGGGCCGCGCAAGACTGTCGCGGGCAAGAAGGGCGTCAAGGAAATGCGTGGGTAAGCAGTTGCTAGTTGTCAGTTCCTAGTTCCCAGACCGGACTGGCAACTGACAACTAGCAACTAGGAACTACTGAAATGGCGAAGAGCAAGAAGAAGAAGCAACGGCGCAACGTGAGCCGGGGCATCGCCCACATCAAGGCGACGTTCAACAACACCATCGTCTCCATCAGCGACACCAACGGCGACATCCTCTGCTACGCCTCGGCCGGCACCGTCGGCTTCAAGGGCAGTCGCAAGAGTACGCCGTTCGCCGCCCAGCGCGCCGCCGAGACCGCCGCCGAGAAGGCCAGCAAGTTCGGCGTCAAGGAGATCGAGGTTCGCGTCAAGGGACCCGGCTCCGGCCGCGAGTCGGCCATCACCGCGCTGCAGGCCGCCGGCCTCACCGTCAAGGCCATCGAGGACGTCACCCCGCTACCGCACAACGGCTGCCGCCCGCCGAAGAAGCGCCGCGTGTAAATCCCTCCCGACTGTCCCCCGCCGCTCGCGGCTTCGCAATCCGCTGCGAAGCCGCGAGCGGCGAGGACGGTCCTTTGGAACCACCGACCACCGAAATATGGCACGAGAACTCGACTACAAGTGCAAGATGTGCCGCCGGGAAGGCATGAAACTCTTCCTGAAGGGCGCGCGCTGTGACAGCCCCAAGTGCGCCATCGAGCGCCGCAACTCCACCCCTGGCATGCACGGCGGCCGCCGCGGCAAGCCGAGCGAGTACGGCATCCGGCTGCGCGAGAAGCAGAAGCTGAAGCGCTTCTACGGCGTCCTCGAGCGCCAGTTCCGCCGCTACTACGCGCTGGCCACCCGCGCCCCCGAAAACACCGGCGAGCAGCTGCTGACGATCATGGAGCGGCGGTTGGACAACGTCATCCACCGCCTCGGCTTCGCGGTCAACCGCACCAGCGGCCGCCAGATGGTGACGCACGGCCACGTCCTGCTCAACGGCCGCTTCTGCAACATTCCCAGCTTGCTCGTCAAGGCCGGCGACGTTATCACGATCAAGAACGCGCCGCGCTCCCTGACTCTCGCCAAGCTGGCCCTGGAGCAGAGCCCGCCGCCGGTGCCCGACTACCTCGAGCGCACCGACGGCGAGCCGCCGGCCGGCCGCGTCTCGCGCCTGCCCACGCGCGGCGACGTCGACCCGCGCATTCAAGACATCCGGGAACAGCTCATCATCGAATTCTGCTCCCGCTAACGTTAGCAGTGTTCAGTGTTCAGTGTTCAGTGTTCAGAAGGGCATTTTCTGAACACTGAACACTGAACACTGAACACTGAACACTGAACACCGCCACAGGAGATCCCCGTCATGCGTATCCGATGGCGCGGTTTGGAATTGCCGAGCCGCGTGGTCGCCGACCGTGGCACGCTGACCGACACCTACGGCAAGTTCTCCGTCGAGCCGTTCGAGCGCGGCTTCGGCACCACCGTCGGCAACAGCCTGCGCCGCATTCTGCTCTCCAGCCTCGAGGGGAGCGCCGTCACCCGCGTCAAGATTCAGGGGGTGCAGCACGAAGTCACCACCATCCCCGGCGTCGTCGAGGACGTGACGGACATCATCCTCAACATCAAGAGCCTCGTGGTCAAGAACGCCAGCGAGGAGACGAAGACGATCCGCATCGACCGCCATGAGCGCGGCGTCGTCAAGGCCGCCGACATCATCGCCGACGAGGCCGTCACCATCGTCAACCCCGAACACATCATCGCCACCCTCACCGACGACGTCCCCTTCGTCGTCGAGATGATCGTCGAGAACGGCCGCGGCTACAAAACCGCCGACGAGAACGCCGGCCGCGAGCGCGAGATCGGCCTGATCCCGGTCGACTCCAGCTTCTCCCCCGTCGTCCGCGTCAAGTACGAGATCGAGGACACGCGCGTCGGCCAGCGCACCAACTACGACAAGCTGGTCATGGAGATCTGGAGCAACGGCACGGTGTCGCCGCAGATGGCCCTCGTCGAGGGGGCCAAGATCATGCGCAAGCACCTCAACCCGTTCATCCAGTACGCCGAGCCAGGGCCTGAGATCGCCATCGACGAGCGCCACGAGTCGCACACCGGCGCCGACGTGACCGTCGACACCGAGTTGGAGCGCAAGCTCGCCATGAGCCTCGCCGAGTTGGAGTTGTCGGTCCGCGCGACGAACTGCCTCGAATCCGAGGGCATCACCACCGTGCGCGACCTCGTCATCCGCAACGACGACGAGTTGCTCGAAGTGCGCAACTTCGGCGAGACGACGCTGCGCGAGGTGAAAATGAAACTGACCGAGCGCGGCCTGCACCTGGGGATGAAGCTGCCCAGCTCGCTTCGACGCTGACGCCCCGCCGCTTGCGGCTTCGCAATTGCCAAGCCGCAAGCGGCCCGTTCATCGACCACCGAGGATATCCATGAGACACCTAAACGCCGGCCGCCAGCTCGGCCGGAATGCCGAACACCGCCTGGCCCTGATGCGCAACCTGACGATGGCTCTGATCCAGCACGAGCGGATCATCACGACCGTCGCCAAGGCCAAGGAAGTGCGGCCGTTCGTCGAGAAGCTCATCACGCTGGCGCGCAAGGGGACGATGCACGCGCGTCGCCTGGCCCTCGCCCGGCTCGGGCCGATGGGCCACGCCCGCCCCGACGCCAACAACGAGGACGAGAACGAGCGCGATTCGCGCAAAATCATCAAGAAGCTGTTCGACGACATCGGCCCGCGCTTCAAGGACCGTCATGGCGGCTACACGCGCATCATCAAGCGCCACGAGCGCCGCCTCGGCGACGCCGGGCAGACCGCCTTCCTGGAGCTGCTCAAGGCCGGCGAGGTGAAGCACCGGGCCAAGGCTCCGGCGACGCCGGCGCCCGCCCCCGTCGTCCACACGCCGGCGGCGCCCGAGTTACCGCCGCCGCAGGCGTCCGCCCCTGCCATGCCGCCCGCGCCCTCCGAAGGAACGCCGCCGAGTCCGCCCGCGACGTGAGCGACCCCGCCTCGAACGACGACGTGCCCGCGACAGGCTCGCGAGTCAGACGACTCGCGAGCCTGTCGCGTTTCGCGGCGCCGTTCATTTTTTCCGCGCCGGCGCTTGACCGGCCCGCGCCGGCGCGGATAACTAAGTCAGTGCCGCGACCGCGAGGGAGCGGGGAACGTCGCCCCACCCAGGAGACCGACCACCATGTCATCCACCCCGGAACGACGCCTCCAGGAACTGCACCTGACGCTGCCGGCGCCGCCGAAGCCGCTGGCGAAGTACAAGCCGGCCGTGCTGGTCGGCAACATGCTGTACGTCTCCGGCCACGGCCCGGCCAAGATCGACGCCAAGTCGCCGGTCGCCGGCAAGGTCGGCGGCGACCTGACGACGGAGCAGGGCAAGGAGGCGGCGCGCCTCGTCGGGCTGAACGTCCTCGCCACCGTGCGCAACACACTCGGCACGCTGGACAACGTGAAGCGCCTGGTAAAGACGTTCGGCATGGTCAACTGCCCGGCCGACTACAAGGAGCAGCCGCAGGTCATCAACGGCTTTTCGGAGCTGATGGCCGAGATCTTTGGCGAGGACGCCGGCGTCGGCGCGCGCAGTGCCGTCGGCCACAACGCCCTGCCGATCAACATTCCCGTCGAGATCGAGTGTATCTTTGAAGTGACTGTGCCCGTGAAGTGAGCCCCCGAACGGCCGCTTGCGGCTTCGCACTTGCGAAGCCGCGAGCGGCCGCGTGTTTTCGCGCGAAGACCCGTGGCGAATTTCTTCCCGCCGGGCTATAATTCCCCATCTTCCTTCCGAGGAGGAGTGCGCGCCGCGCGCTCCTCGGGCGTGCCAAAGAGCAGGCGACATGGCAGGACGAATTCGCAACCGGTTGGACCTGCGCCGCGAGGCCGAGGCGGCGGCGTTGCGCGGCGCCGAGCCGACCGCCGACGCGACGCGCGTCAGCGGCGCCCGGTCGTCGCGCGCCCAGAAAGGCTCCGGGCGGGT
Source organism: Gemmatales bacterium (assembly GCA_038229635.1). GTDB lineage: Bacteria > Planctomycetota > Planctomycetia > Gemmatales > Gemmataceae > DATFNV01. The sequence goes on along the minus strand of JBBROG010000097.1, from coordinate 6,291 downwards.
CTGCGCCCGCTGGGGCGTCTTCGACGGCTCGATGAAGCTCGTCGCCAGCTTCGACTACAGCCGGCGTGCCGAGGCCGACCAGAAGGTCGCCGAACTGAACGACGAGCGCCCCGGCACATACTTCGTCCAGATGGTCAAGGAAACCGTCTCGGACGACCTCGACTGAGCGTGAAGCGTCCCTTCTTCTATCCGCCGCGGCACGACCGGGGGCGTCAGGCTCGCTCCCATCGGCGGCGGATCGCGGAAGACGGCGCGTTTTTGGACATCAGGGGACACCTGTCTCGATCTGAAGGAGTACCTATGCCTCTACGGATGCGCGTCCACGACCGCGAACCGATCGGCGCCGCCCTGCGCCGCTTCAAGAAACTGCTCGAGCGCAGCGGCCTCCAGAAGGAGCTGCGCAAGCGGAAGCACTACGAGAAGCCGTGCGAAGTGCGCCGGCGCTCCATGCTGCGCAAGCAGGCCGCCATCCGCAAGGCCGGCATGCGCACGGGCACCCCGGTCTAGCCGCCCGCCCGACGAAACACCGAGCCGCCCGCGCCCCGCCGTCGTCGGGGCGCGGGCGGCTCGTTTTTCCCCCGACCCTTGTCGGACGAAGCGCTGATCCTGAATAAGGAGATATCCATCGTGAACGATTCGAGGGAAGTCGCCACCTTCGGCGGCGGCTGCTTCTGGTGTACGGAGGCGGTCTTCGAGCAGCTGCGCGGCGTCGACAAGGTCGCCTCCGGCTACTGCGGCGGCGCCCGCCCCGACCCGACCTACGAGCAGGTCTGTACCGGCGTCACCGGCCACGCCGAAGTCATTCAGATCACCTTCGACCCGGCGGTCATCACCTTCGGCGACCTGCTCGACGTCTTTTTCGCCACGCACGACCCGACGACGCTGAACCGCCAGGGCGCCGACGTCGGCACGCAGTACCGCTCGGCGGTTTTCTTCCACTCGCCCGAGCAGAAAAGCGCCGCCGAGGCGAAGATCGCCGAACTCAACGCGGCCGGCGTCTGGGGGAAACCCGTCGTCACTCAGGTCGTGCCGTTCGAGAAGTTTTACCCCGGCGAGGAGTACCACCAGGGCTACTACCGCGCCAACCCGACGCAGGGCTACTGCCAGGCGGTCATCCCGCCGAAGGTGGCCAAGCTGCGCAAGAGCTTCACCCGCCTGCTCAAGGCGTGACCTCATCGAGCGGCCGCGGCGCGGTCAAGAGAGTCCTCAGCAGTTCGGCGGGGTGCGTCGCCTTGCGCCCCGTGAAATGTTCGATCTGCAAACGGCACGAAAAGCCGGGCGCGACGACCGCCGTGTCCGCCGGCTCCCGACGCAGGGCGGGGAACAGGGATTGCTCGCCGACGAGCCGCGAGATCTCGTAGTGCTCCCTCTCGTAGCCGAACGAGCCGGCCATGCCGCAGCAGCCGGCGTCGAGGTCGATCACTTCCGCGCCGGGGATGCGCCGCAGCAGGCGCAGCGTCGGCCCCATGCCGACGAGCGAGCGCTGGTGGCAGTGCCCCTGGACGAGGATTCGCCTCGGGCCGGCGCGGAACGGCGATATCTCTCCCTTCGCGAGAAGAGAATCGACATACTCCTCGAAGGTGAGGCAGGCGGTGGCGACGACTTCGGCCTTCTTGCGTAAATCACCCCGCAGCAGGGCGGGATAGTCGTCCTTGATCGTGAGGACGCAACTCGGCTCACAGGCGATGATGGGCTTCCCCGACGCGGCCCAGAGAAAGAGTCTTTCGACGTTCCGTTCGGCGTGTCCCACGGCCTTGTCGAGCAACCCGTTCGAGATCAGCGGGCGGCCGCAGCACAGCGTGTCGTCGGCGGGAAATCCGAGGAACGGAGCGACGCCGAGCGCGGCAAGCACTTCGCCGGCGGCAAGCCCTAGGCTCGGCTCATAGAACCGGGCGAACGTGTCCGGGAAGAGAAGGACGGAGCGCCGGCCGTCAGCAGGCGGCTCGAGCCAGGCGGCAGGACTCTGTCGGACGAGGGTCCGTCGCGCCAGGGGGGGCGACAGGCGCCGCCGATCAATGCCGAACAACTTTTCGCCCAACCACCGACCCGCCCGTGTGCGCTGCGCGGACGTCACCAGGCGGGCGACGGGCAGCGTCCACTCGCCGAGGCTCGCCACGCTTCCGAACAACCGATTCCGCCACGGCACCCCGTTCTTGCGCTGATACTGGTGTAAAAACTCCGCCTTGAGCCGCGCCATGTCCACGTTCGTCGGGCACTCGGTTTTGCACGCCTTGCACTCCAGGCACAGGTCGAGCGCCGCCTTCACCGCCGGGTCGGTCAGGCCCGACAGGCCGAGCTGCCCCGTCAGCGCCAGGCGCAGCACGTTCGCCCGGCCGCGCGTGCTGTGCTGCTCGTCGCGCGTCGCCTGGAAGGACGGACACATCGTCCCGCCGCGCCGCTTGCGACACTCGCCGACGCCGGCGCACAGCTCGGCCGCGCGCGTCAGCCCGCCGTCAGCGGAGAAGTCGAACGTCGTCGGCACGTCCGGCGTGACGTAGGCCGGGCCGTAGCGCAGCGACGACGTTAAGGGCGGCGCGTCGACGATCTTGCCGGGGTTGAGGAGGTTGCCCGGGTCGAACGTCTTTTTCACCTCGCGGAAGGCGCCGTACAACGCCGGGCCGAACATCCGCTCCTGAAATGGGCTGCGCACCAGGCCGTCGCCGTGCTCGCCGGACAGGGCGCCGCCGTACTTCAGCACCAGGTCGGCCACCGCCGACGCGATCGAAGCGAAGCGGCGCACGCCGTCCTCGGTCTTGAGGTCGATGACCGGGCGGACGTGCAGGCAGCCGACGGAGGCGTGGGCGTAGACGCCGGCCCGGGTGCCGTGGCGGGCGATCAGGTCGAGGAACTCGGCGATGTAGTCGCGCAAGCGCTCCGGGGCGACGGCGGTGTCCTCGACGAACGAGAGCGCCTTGGCGTCGCCCTTCTCCGCCATCGACAAGCCCAGCGCCAGCCGGCGCAACTTCCACACGCGCGCCTGCGCCGCGGCGTCGGCGGCGCGGTGGGAGTGTCCGCCGAGGCCGCGCCGGCGCAGGTCGGCTTCCAGGGCGTCGAGACGCGGCGGCAGGTCTTCGGGGCGGTCGCCGTAGAATTCGACAATGAGGATCGCTTCGGGATCACCGTGCAGGAAGTCGCGCAGTCGCGCCGCCTCCGCGTTCAGCTTCGTGGCGTCGAGGACGTAACGGTCCATGACTTCCACGGCGGCCGGGGCGTGCGTCAGGATGATCGGCGTCGCCGCCAGCGCTTCCAGCAGGCCGGGAAATGGGACGACGAGCAGTGCCTTCGCCTTCGGCAGTTCGACGAGCCGTACCTTCGCCTCCAGCGTGACGCCGAGCGTCCCCTCGGAGCCGACGAACAGGTCGGCGAGGTTGAACGACTCGCCGGTGAAGCGGTCGAGGTTGTAGCCGCCGACGCGGCGCAGCACCTTCGGATAGCGCCGTTCGATCTCGGCCGCGTGCCCCTTCGCCAGCCGGCGCACGGCGCGGCAGACGTCGCCCTCGCGGTCCTGTTGAGTACATTTCGCGTCCACTTCGGCGGCGTTCAGCGGTCGTGCGTGGAGGTGCGTGCCGTCCGCGAGCAGGACGCGCAGTTCGAGGACGTGGTCGATCGTTTTCCCGTGGATAATCGAGTGTGTGCCCGACGAGTTGTTGGCGATCATGCCGCCGACGGTCGCCCGGTCGGACGTCGAGATGTCCGGCGCGAACAGCAGGCCGAACGGCTTCAGCTCGTGGTTGAGGTCGTCGAGGACGCAGCCCGGCTGGACGCGCGCCCAGCGCTCGGCGGCGTTGATCTCCAGGACGCGGTTCAGGTGTTTGGAGAAGTCGAGGACGAGGCCGGGGCCGATCGACTGCCCCGCCTGCGACGTGCCGCCGCCGCGCGCCGTGAGCGGCACGCCGAAGACCCGACACGCTTCGAGGACGGTCGCGACGTCCTCTCCCGAACGCGGCATGACGACGCCGAGGGGGACGATCTGGTAGACGCTGGCGTCGGTCGAATAGAGGGCGCGGCTGAGGCGGTCGAGACGGACCTCGCCCTCGACGCGGTCGTCCAGGAAGGTGTTGAGCCCGGCGACGTCCACCGTGGTCGGCGCCGGGGCGCTGACCACGGGCAACTCGGCGATTTTCATCGTTGTTCGTCTCTCGCGGGCGTCGCTGACGGGATTGTACCATCCGGGACGGTGCGAAGCCGCGAGCGGCCGAGTCGGCGCATCTTCCGCCTTTGCGGTCAACCTCGCCCGGCCGGCGCGCCGATGAGAGAGTGTGCGGGTCGAAGCGGATGTTCGTTCGTTGACGAAAGGAGTCACGGATGCTGAGGGCACGTGTCGGTGCGACTCTGATCGCCGGCTGCCTGGGCCTTTTGGGCGGTGCCTCGCCGGCCCCGGCGCAGACCCAGGCCGCGACCATGCTGAAATACCGGCCGAAACAGGAAGCCGTCCCTTACAGTACGCCCTCGGCCCGGGACGTCGAGGCGTGCAAGCTCGAGGCGGTCAAGGGCGACGGCAAGGGCGCCGGCTGGCTGCTGCGCGATCCCCAGGGGCGGCCGCTGCGCCGCTTCTTCGACACCCAGTACGACGGCCGCAGCAAGGGCAGCATCGACGTCTGGTCCTACTACCAGGACGGCGTCGAGACCTACCGCGAGGCCTACGTCAACAGCCGCGCCGAGCCCGACCAGATGCACTTCCGCTGGCTCAACGCCGGCGGCAGCAAGTGGGGCGTCGACCTCGACAAGGACGGCAAGGTCGACGTCTGGAAGATGATTTCTCCCGAAGAGGTCTCCCAGGAAGTCCTTCAAGCGCTGGTCAAGAATGACTTCGCCCGGATCAAGGCGCTGCTCATCACCGACGCCGAGATCGCGGCGCTCGGGCTGCCGTCCGACGCGGCCCAGCGCCTCAAGACCCTGCGCCGCGGCGCCGAGGCCAAGTTCCGGACGACCGCCGTCAAGCTGACGAACCTGAACGAGAAGACGAGTTGGCTGCACGTCGAGTTGGGCGCCCCGCAATGTCTGCCGGCCGACGCCGCCGGCCGCGCCGACGTCATCAAGTACGCCGGCGCCACCGTCCTGTGCGACACCGGCGGCAAGAACGACTGGGTGCAGACGGGCGAGCTGATCCAGGTCGGCCCGAACACCTGGCGCGTCGTCGACGCCCCGGCGCCGGGCGGCGAGGGCGGCGCCGCGGCCGGCGGCGCCGTCGCCGAGAGCCCGGAGCTGCAGAAGCTCCTTAAGGACCTCGGCGAACTGGACGGCGACTGGGCCAAGAAGCAGGCGTCTCCGCCGGCGCCCGCCGACCTGGTCAAGTACAACCTCGACCGGACGAACCTGATCGAGAAGATCGTCGCCGCCGTCAAGCCGGAGGATCGCGACCCGTGGATCCGCCAGGCGGCCGACTGCCTGTCCGCGGCGGCGCAGGGCGCCGGCGCGAAGGATCCGACGGCGTACCAGCGCCTGACGGCTCTCGTCGCCCAGCTCGACAAGGCTCTCCCCGCCGGCAGCCCGCTCGTCGCCTACGTCGCCTTCCGCGAGATGCAGGCCGATTACGGCGTCAAGATCTCCGACCCGGCGCAGAAGGACCCGGCGAAGGTGCAGCAGGAGTGGCTCGAACGGCTGGCGAAGTTCGTCAAGAACCACGCCGCCGCCGACGACACCCCGGACGCCCTGCTGTCGCTCGGCTGGGGCAGCGAGATGAGCGGCAAGGAGATCGAGGCGAAGAACTGGTACAACCAGCTCGTCCGCGACTTCGCCGGTTCGGCCCAGGCCGCCAAGGCGAAGGGGGCGCTGCGCCGCCTCGACCTGGAGGGCAAGGTGCTGGAGCTGGCCGCGCCGACGCTCGCCGGCGGGACGTATGACGTGACGAGCGCCCGCGGCAAGGTCGTCGTCGTCTACTACTGGGCGAGTTGGAACGCCCAGTCGGCCGGCGACTTCGACAAGCTGAAGCAGCTCCTCGAGAAGCACGGCAAGGACCTGGAGCTTGTGACCGTCAACCTGGACGGCGCGGCCGACGAGGCGACGGCGTTCGTGAAGCGGACGTCGGCGCCGGGGGCGCACCTGCACCAGGGCGGCGGCCTCGACGGCAAACTGGCGGCCGACTACGGCGTGATGATGCTGCCCAACGTGTTCCTCGTCGACCGCGAGGGCAAGGTCGTCAACCGCACCGTGCAGGTCGGCGCCCTCGGCGACGAGGTGAAGAAGCTCATCAAGTGAGCCGACCGGACAAACCCTCACCCGCCCGAAGCGCCCGCGCGGGCGTATTTGGAGTGCGGCGGCTTGACGCCGCTTTGGTTATTAGCCGCGTCG
>JBBROG010000096.1:0-27703 GCA_038229635.1 Gemmatales bacterium | reverse complement strand
GGCGTACTCCGCGAGTACGCCCGCGCGCGGCCCGGACGAAATCGTCAGACGATACGGTCCCCTTCCCCCGCCTTGTAGTCGACGAAGTACTCGATGTTGACCCAACTCAGCCCGCCTACCCACTCGCCCTTGAAGGTGTCGGCGCCGCGGCCGCCGACGAGCGTGTCGCGCGTCCCGTCGTGGCCGCCGTCGAGGTAATCGTTGCCGTCGCCGCCGTCGAGCCGGTCGGCGCCCGCGCCGCCGTAGAGCGAATCGTTGCCGACCCCGCCGGTCAGGTTGTCGTTGCCGTTCCCCCCCGCCAGCCAGTCGTCGCCGGCGCGGCCGTCGATCGTGTCGTTGCCGGCGCCCCCGAGGAGCGTGTCGTTACCGACGCCGCCGAGGAGCGTGTCGTTCCCGTCGCCGCCGTCGGCCCACACGCTGACGTAGCGACTCTGGTTGTCGAGCAGGTCGTTGCCGCCGCCGCCGTAGAAAACGACCTTGCGGACGTTGAGGTAGTCGAGGACCGTCCGGAGGCCGTTACTCGTGGACTCCGCGACGAGCGTCGAGCCCGGCCCGTCGCGCAGGACGAGTTGGTTAGCGTCCTTGTAGTTGCCGTACACATAAAGGATGCCGCTCTGCACCCAGATCGGCGACGGGTTGAGGCGATCTTCCAGCGCCTCGCAGGCGGGGACGGCGTTCTTGACGAGTTTACGCATCTTGGAAACCATGTTTGACTCCCGGTAGGGGGGCCGTTTCGCTCCGAGGGAAGGCGAACCGGCCCGTCTCGCCCGCCTTCACCCCTCCCATGCCCGCCGGGCGGCGAAACACGACACGAAATTCCGCCACGCGCGCCCGTCGCGCGCCGGGTCGTTGCACGGCGGCGCCGCGGGGGGTAGACTGGCCGCGTCCGTGTGTCCTTCCCGACGGAGATCCGCGAAATGTCCGCCGACTCCCTGCGCCCCTGGCTCGCGCTGCTGAAGCAGGGCGACGAGGGGGCCGTCCGCGAACTGTGGGAGCGCTGCTTTCCCCGCCTCGTCGCCCTGGCGCGGCGCCGCCTGCGCGGCGTCGCCCCTCTGCCGGCCGACGAGGAGGACGTGGCGCTGAGCGCCTTCGACAGCTTCTGCCGCCGCGCCGCCGACGGCCGCTTCCCGGCGCTCGACGGCCGCGACGACCTGTGGCGGCTGCTGAGCGTCATCACCGCCCGCAAGGCGTCGCACCTGCTCCGCGACGAGGCGCGGCGCGGCGGCCGCGCCGACGCCGACCCCGACCAACTCGCCGGCGCCGAAGTGCCCCCGGAACTCGCCGCCGCCTTCGCCGAGGAGTGCCAGCGGCTCTTCCGCCTCCTGCCCGACGACCTGCACCGCCAGGTGGCCGCCGCGAAAATGGAAGGGCTCACGGAGGAGGAAACCGCCGCGCGGATCGGGCGCACGCCGCGCACGGTGCAGCGCAAGCTCGAACTCATTCGCGCCCTCTGGGCGGAGGAGTTGGCCCCATGAACGGACCCCCTTCCCCTTCACGGCGCTTACGGATCGAGAAAATCTGCGACCCGTTCGACGCCGCCTGGCAGGCCGGGCGCCGCCCGCGCATCGAGGATTCTCTGAAGAGTGCCTCGCCGGACGAGCGCGCCGCCGTGTTCCACGAGCTGCTGGCCGTCGAGCTGCACTGCCGCGAGCCGTCCGGCGAGGCGCCCGCGCCGCCGGAGTACCTGCGACGCTTTCCCGACCTCGCCGACGAGGTCCACGCCGTCTTCCGCGACCGCGCCGCCGACCCGACCGTGCCGGCCTCGTCCCCGCCCGTGCCCGCGGCGCCGGCGCTGCCGAGCGTCGATGGGTACGAAATCCTCTCCGAGTTGGGCCGCGGCGGCATGGGCGTCGTCTACGAAGCGCGCCAAATAAGCCTGGGCCGCGTCGTCGCGCTGAAGATGGTCCGTTCGGGCCGCGCCGCGGGCGGCGAGGAGTTGGCCCGCTTCGGGCGCGAGGCGGAGGCGCTGGCGCGGCTGCGGCACCCGAACATCGTGCCGATTTACGCCGTCGGCGACGACAACGGCCAGCCGTTTTTCGTCATGGAATTCGTCGCGGGCGGCAGCCTGGAGCGGCGGCTCCGAGACGGGCCGCTCCCCGCGCTGGAGGCGGCGCGGCTGGCGGAAACCCTGGCCCGCGCCGTCCACGCAGCCCACGAGCAGCAGATCCTCCACCGCGACCTGAAGCCGGCGAACGTCCTGCTCGCCGACGACGGCACGCCGAAGGTCACGGACTTCGGCCTCGCCAAGCGCCTCGACGAGGACGGCGGGACGCTCAGCGGCGCCCGCCTCGGGACGCCGAGCTACATGGCGCCCGAGCAGGCGGCCGGCGACAACCGCGCCGTGGGCCGCCCCGCCGACGTCTACGGCCTCGGCGCCGTCCTCTACGAGTGCGTCACCGGCCGGGCGCCGTTCCGCGGAGCGTCGGCCCAGGAGACGCTCGACCTGGTGCGGACCCGCGAGCCGGCGTCGCCGCGGCTGCTCAGCCCGAACCTGCCGCGCGATCTGGAAACCATATGCCTGAAATGTCTGCGTAAGGAGGCGGGGGCTCGCTACGAGTCGGCCCTCGACCTCGCCGAGGATTTGCGGCGCTTCCTGGCGGGCGAATCGATCCGGGCTCGTCCCGTCCCCGCCTGGGAGCGGGCGTGGAAGTGGGTCGGCCGGAACAAGGCGAAGGCGGCGGCGCTCGGGCTGGCCGCCGCGCTGGTCGTCGGCGCCGCGGCCGCGGGTTGGCTTTACGGCGCCGCCCAGGCGAGACTCCGCGACCTCGAAGGGGAGAAGCGCGGCCTCGAAGAAGAAAATGCCTCCCGGGAGATCCGCTTACTGGAAACACAGCTCGCGCGGAGTCGGGAGCGCGAGCGTTTCGCCGAAACGATCCTCACCCAGGACGTCATGTGGCAGGCGGACCGCTTCAAGCCCGCGGCGAAGGGCTCCGGCCGCGCCCGCGCGGTGTGGGACGTCCAGCTGAAGGCGAACGAGGCGGCCCTGGCGGAGTACGACGCGCTCCTCGCCGAGCGGCAAGACAACGTCGCGCTGGCCCAAAAGGCCCTGATGACGCGCGTCCGCTGCGGCGGGCTGTGCCAGAAACTCGGCCGGGCGAAGGTCGCGGAACGCTACTTCGAGGAGGCCCTTCGCCGCGCGCGTGTCCTCGCGGAGACGTTTCCGGCCGACCCCAGCTTCCGCGACGACCTGGCGTCCGCGTTGACCAATCTCGGCAACCTCCGTCAGACGTCGGGACACAAGGACAAGGCGGAGAGCGATTACGCCGAGGCTCGGACAATCCTCCGCGAGTTGAACCGCGCCTACCCGAGGAACCCGAAATACCGCGACGACCTCGCCGCCTGCCTCGCCAACCACGCCGGCCTGGAGATCGCGCGGGACCGCGCCGACGAGGCCAGAACGCTCCTGAAAGACGCCCTCGCCGTTCGCGACCCGCTGACCAGGGATCACCCCGACGTGCCGCGCTATCAGTCGAACCTGGGCGCCTGCTATTTCTTGCTCGGCGACCTGGAGGCGAGCAAGGGGCACGACGACGACGCCCTCGAAGCCTTCGGCAAGGCGGTCGCCGTCCTGGAGCCGGTGGTCCGCGACAACCCCGACGCCACCGACGCCGCGTTCCGCCTTGCCTTGACGTACTACTCTCGGGCGGCGGTTTTGCGCACGCAGGATAAGAATAAGGAAGCTCTCCTCGACCTCGACAAAGCGGTCGCGACGCTCGACGCCCTCCTGCGCACCGACCCCGGCCACGCCGAAGGGCCGTCGCTGCGCGTCCACGCCCTGGCCAACCGTGGTTCCATCTCTACACGATCCGGACAGTATGACAAGGCACTCGCCGACTACGACCGCGCGCGCCAACTCAACGACGCCGGGGCGCCTCTCCTCTCGTTGATCGGCCACGCGCACGCCCTGGTCGGCGCCGGCAAGTACCAGGACGGCGTCGCCCGCGCGGAAGCCCTGCTCGCCCGCCTGGACGCCGTGATCGCCCGCGCGACGGGAGACATGCGACTCCCCGCCAACGCCGCCGCGGTCTACGCGCGCGCCGCGGCGAAGGCGGCCGACGACGGCGCCTTGCCGGAGGCGTCGCGCAAGGAATTGGTCGAGAAATACGCGGCCCGTGCGCTGAAGTTGCTCGGCGACGTCCACGCCAAGGAAGGGTTCAAGAACGCGGAGATGCGCGGGTGGCTCGAAAAGGACCCGGACCTCGCCTGGCTGCGCCGCCGGCAGGAGTTCCAGGAATTCTCCCGCAAAGTCGCCGCCGGCGCGGGCAACAAATGACGACCCTCCGCCCCGCTCGGCCGGCCGCGCCGCGCGCCGCCTGGACGATTCCGCCGGCATGGTTTACAATCCACCGCTTCCTGAGACGTTACCCGCCCCGAGCCGGTCGTCATGCCGAAACCCACGCAAACGCCAGGCGCCGTGTCCCCGGTCGACGACTTCCTCCGCGTCGTCCTCCGCAGCGGTCTGCTCGACCGGGCGGCGCTGCAGGCGGCGCTGCGGTCCGTCCCGGCCGAGCGCCGGGGCGACGTCGACGCCGTGGCCGACCACCTCGTCCGGGCCGGCAAGCTGACGCGCTTCCAGGCCCGCAAGCTCGTCAAGGGCGCGTCCTTCGGCCTCGTCCTCGGCCATTACCAGGTGCTGGCGCCGATCGCCCGCGGCGGCATGGGCACCGTCTACATGGCGCGCGACATGCGCAGCGAGCTGGTCGTGGCCCTGAAGATCCTGCCGCCGCGCCGCGCCCGCGAGGAGGTGCGGCTGCTGACGCGCTTCCGCCGCGAGATGGAGATGTGCCAGCGCGTCTCGCACCCGCACCTCGCCTGGACCTACGAGGGCGGCGTCCACCGCGGCGTCTACTACATCGCGATGGAGTACATCCCCGGCCGCAGCCTGTACCGCGTCATCGCCGAGGACGGCCCGCTGCCGGTGCCGCGCGCCGCCCGCCTGTTCGCCGAGGTCGCTCTGGCCATCGACCACGCCCACAACCAGGGGCTCATCCACCGCGACCTGAAGCCGTCCAACGTCATCATCACGCCCAACGACCACGCCAAGGTCCTCGACCTCGGTCTCGCCATCATGGACGGCGAAGCCAAGACGGTCGACCGCGAGGTCATCGGCGGGCAGGGCTACGTCCTCGGCACGATGGACTACATCGCCCCCGAACAGACCGACGACCCGACCAAGGTCGACGTCCGCTGCGACGTCTACGCGCTGGGCTGCTCGCTCTACTACACCTTGACCGGCCGTCCGCCGTTCCCCGGCGGGACGTCCAAGGAGAAAATCCAGAAGCACCGGACCGAGGAGCCGGCGGACGTCGGCCAGCTCAACCCGCAGGTGCCGGCGGGCTTCGTCGACCTGGTCAAGAGGATGATGGCGAAGTCCCTGGACGCGCGGCTGCCGTCGGCGGCGGTCCTGCGGCACGAGTTGCTGCGCTGGGCCGACAAGGGGCCGGGGTTGCCGCTGGACCGGCCGGAGGACGACGGCTACCGGCGCTCGGTGTCGCTGGTCGTGGACCAGGAGCCCTCCTCCGACGCCGTCGCGGAGACGCTGCCGGCGCCCGAGTCGGCGCCGGCCGTCGCGGAGCCGTTGTCGGAAGAGGAACCCGTGATCCTGGCGAAATTGGCCGACGAAGGGGAGGACGCGCCGGTCGCGCGGCCGGTGAAGGCGGCGCCGCGCCGGCCGCCCCCGGCGCCTCCCGGGGCGCCGCGCCCGGCCCTCGCCGCCGCGCCGGGGATGAAGTTCTACGTCCTGCCCGTCGCCGTCGGCGCCTTTGTCGGCGCGCTCATCGTGGCGCTGGTCTGGTTCTTCGTGCGGCGCTCGTGACTACGGCAGGAACTGCTGCCGCCAGCGGCAGACGTCGGCCAGCGCCACGTTGCCGCCGCACAGCAGCAGAACGACATGGTCCTCGGGCCGCAGTTCGCCGCGCTGCCGCTCCGCCGCCGCCAGGCAGCACGACGCCGACGGCTCGGTCAGCACCTTGGCCCGCTCCAGCAGAAAGACCAGCGCCGCCACCGCCTCCGCGTCGCTCACCACCACCACCTCGCGCGCCAGCCGCCGTGTCGCCTCGAGCGTGAAGTCCGACACCATCGGCGCCCCCAGCGTGCGCGCGATCGACGTGATCGCCGGCATCGGGACGGGATGCCCCGCCGCCAGCGCACGGGCCATCGCGTCGGCCCCTTCGGTCTCGACGCCGATCACCTGCACGCCGGGCTTCAGCGCCTTCAGCGCCGTGGCCACGCCCGCCAGCAGCCCGCCGCCGCCGATGCTGACGTAGACGCGCGTCGCGTCGGGGGCGTCCTCCAGGATCTCCAGGCCGACCGTCCCCTGGCCGGCGGCCACCTCGGGGTCGTCGAAGGGGTGGACGAGGGCGCGGCCGAGAGAGCGCAGCTTTTCGACCTCCGCGAAGGCGCTGGCGATGTCGGGCGCCAGCACGATTTCGGCGCCGTAGCCGCGCGTGGCGTCGAGGTAGTTGGCGGGCGTCGACGCGGGCATGCAGATGACGGCGGAGACGCCGAGTTGCCGCGCCGCGTAGGCGACCCCCTGGGCGTGGTTGCCGCCGCTGACGGCGACGACGCCGCGGGCGCGTTCCTCGGGCGACAGAGTCAGCATCTTGTTGAAGGCGCCGCGCGGCTTGAACGAGCCGGTCTTCTGGAGGCACTCCAATTTCAGCGACACGCGGGCGCCGAGGCGGGCGCCGAGCGTCGCCGACGGCACCAGCGGCGTGCGCGGCAGCAGGCCGCCGAGGCGTTCCCGCGCCTGGCGGATCGTGTCCAGGGTCAGCATGTGATGGTCCTCCGCGACGTCACCCGGCCGGCGAGAGTTCCCGGAATCTCGGGAAAAATCGGTCCGAGCGTTTGACTCCTCCAGAAACGATATTACTTTTGAGTTGAGATCGGCGTGGCTCCGCAACGGGGCCGCGCCATCCCGGACGAGGGCAACGCGGCCCCCGCGACTCGAAGCGGAGTCGAGGGGGCCGTATCCATTGACTCGCACCCTTTCTTCTCCCCTCCCGGAGTCCGACCATGTGCGCTACCCTTCCCACGCTGTCGGTGTCGGCGGTCTTCTGCCTGTACGAGGTCTGCCAGAGGCACCGCCAAGCGCGCGCGCGCCTGGCGCACGAGCGCCGGCTGCGCGAGCGCGTCGCCTTCATGCTCTGGGCGGCCGCCACCCTCGAAGAGGAGGAGCCGCCGCCCGTCCGTCCCGCCGCCGCCTCGGGAGGAGCTACCGGCGACGACGAGGAGTGACGCCGCCGGGGCGCCGCGCGCGGGGCGCCTCCCTATACCAGCCCGAAGCGCGAGCGAGGGCGCCTTCGTCCCTCGCTCGCGCTTCCGGCTGGTCTCTCTCGAAGTTCCGCGAGAAGTGCTGATGAACGACCGCCTTCGCCAAGCCTTGTGCGACATCGTGGCCGCCCACGGTCCCGCGGTGGCCGACGACCCTCGGCGCTGCGCCGAACTGCTGCGGGCGGCGTCGGACGACCGCGCCGGCGTCGACGCCCTCCTGCGCGCGCTGGAGGTCCAGGTCGCCGCCCGCCTCAGCCTGGTCACCGAAGCGCTCGCGCCCGCGTCGGTCACGTCGGGCCTGGTGCGGCGCCTGGTCGAGGAGCAAGGGCTGAGCGACCAGTCCGCCCGCTGGGCCGTCGACGCCTGGGCGCGGGCGCTCGGCAAGACCTTGGCGGCCCCGGACGGCGCCCTCTTCAGCGACCACACGCTCGCGCCGCCGACGCGCCGGCGTCCTTGGCGACTGATCGCGCTGGCCGCGGCCGTCGCGGCGGCGCTGGGCGCGTGGTGGTGGCTTGGGCAGGGGGCCGAGGTGCGCCGCTTCACAACCCACACCGACGGCGTGACCAGCCTCGCGCTGTCCGCCGACGGCCGTCTCCTCCTCGTCGGCGGCATGGATCACTCGCTGCGCTTGTGGGACGTCGACGGCGCCACGGAGTTGCGCCGCTTCGACGGCCACACGGAGCGGCTGGCGCGCGTGGCTCTGTCGCCCGACGGGAGCCGGGCGCTGTCGTGCAGCGGCGTCGTCGATCGACGCGACGGCAAGCTCGTCAGAGCCTCGGGGGCTTCGTCCCGCGTCGTCGAGCGGATCGACGGCAAGCTCGTTGCCCTCGACTGCACGGTACGCCTCTGGGACGTTGCAACGGGAACCGAGTTGCGTCGCCTCGGCGAGCCGGCGGTGCCGCAGTACGGCGTCGCCTTCACGCCGGACGGGCGGCAGGCGCTGACGTTCGGCGGCGGCCATGAGCTGCGCGACGGCGAATTCGTCCTCAAGGACGGCAAGTATGTGCCGCGCGAGTGCGTCCTGAAGCTCTACGACGTCGAGAGCGGCCGCGAATTGCGGCAGTTTTCGGGACACAAGGAGCCGGTCTACTGCGCCGCCTTCACGCCGGACGGACGGCGCCTCGTCTCCGGGTCGGCCGATGGGACGGTGCTGGTCTGGGAGGTCGGCAGCGGCGCCGGCCCGCGAAGCCTCGACGTCGGAGGCAAGTCGGCGGTATTGTCGGTCGCGGTGTCGCCGGACGGGCGGCGGCTGCTGACGGGCGACGCCAACTCGCGCCTGCGCCTGTGGAACCTCGACGACGGAGAGGAAGTCTACGACGCGCGGACCGCCCATTCGGGCTGGTTGCGCGGCGTGGCGTTCTCGCCGGACGGCCGGCGGGCGCTGACGGGCGGCGACGACTTCCTGGTGCGGCTGTGGGACGTCGACGAGGGGGCGGAGAAGCGCCACTTCACGGGCCACACCGAGGGCGTGACGGGCGTGGCGTTCCTGCCGGACGGGCGAACGGGCGTCTCGGGCGGCGCCGACGGGACGGTCCGGCTGTGGCGGCTGCCGCGCTAGTGCGGGATCAAGGGCACCCCGGTTTTCCGGGGGAGCCGCCCGGAGCCGCCTTCCCCGCCGCGGCGCCGGTCAGCACCAGCAAGCGGAGCTGCGCCTTGTCGTAGGCGTTGACCGTCATCAGATAATTCAGATACGCGGTTTGCAAGCCGCGGATGAACTGGACCACTTCCGTCGTCGTGCTGCCCAGCACGTTGCCCTTGAGGCGCTGGCGGCTCAGCTGGTAGCCGTCGCGGGCGTGCTGCACCGCCTCGGCCGTCAGGCGGACCTCGTCGCGGCCGCTCAGGCTCGCCTCGCGCGCCTCCTGGACGCCCAGCGTCAGCTTGGCGCGCACGTCCTGGTAGGTGAGCTGCACCTGCTGGATGCGGGACGCGGCGACGCACTCCAACTTGGGCGCGGTCACCAGGTCGGTCAGGTTCCAGCGCGCCTGCACGCCGAGGTCCCAGCGGTTGTCCCAGTCGAGGCGGGCGCCCGCCCCGGCGCCGAAGCCCCCCTCCAACATGCGCACCTCGACGACCGGAATCAGCCGGCCGCAGCCCTTCGCCTTGGCGACGCCTTCGTGGATGACCGCCAGCAGTCGTTCCAGCTCGCGCACGCCGGGGCCGCCCGCCAGCGCCCGCCCCACCAGATCCTCGGCCGGCGCCGACGGGTCGACCAGATCGACCGCGATCAGCCGCTCTTCGACGGGCAGCAGTTCCACGTCGGAGCCGAGTCCGAGGAGGTAGGCCAGCTTGTGCGACGCCGCGTCGCCCTGCTGGCGGACCTTGCCGATCAGCGCCCGCAGGCCGTAGACCTCCGCCTCGATGGCCTCGACCTGGAACTGCGTCCCCGTATCGCGGCCCGGCTTGGCGATCTCGCGCGCCTGGTCCAGGACGTCCTCCTCGTCCTTGAGGAGCTGCTGCGCCGCCACCTCGGCGGTGCGCGCCGTCAGCAGGTCGATGTAGGTCGTCGCGGACTCCAGCAGCACCTCGCTGGTGACGCGGCTCAACTCGCCCTTCTGCTGCCAGACCTTGCGGGCGGCGCTGACTTGCTGGAACGTCGCCTCGCGCAGGTCGAAGCGGCCACTGATTTCCAGGCCGGCGAACAGGGCGTCGGTACTCGAATGGGTGAGGCGGCCGTCCTCGTTCTGGATGCCGCCCTCGTGCCTATAATACGCGGTGCCGACGTTGATCGCGGGCAGCCAGGCGCTTTGGGCGAGGTTCTTCTCGGCGAACGCCTCGCGCACCTTTTCGCGCGCCACGGCGACCTGGCCGTTCTGCTCATCGGCCAGGCGCAGCACCGTGTCGAGGCCGATGGGAAGTTGGTGCGGCGACTTGGAGAGGACCGGCGCCGCTTCGGTCCCGCCGTCCGCCGCGGTCCCGCGAGCCACGAGCGACGCCGGCGGCGCCCAGGCGTCCTGGGTCAGCGACGTCGCCTCTCGGGCACAGCCCAGCAGCGCCAGCGGCAGGCCCGCCCCGAGAAGCGACGCCAGACGGCGAAGACGCGACAACCGAGGCAAGAGGAGAGAGGCGAGGCGCTTCATGGCGGCGCTCCCAGGGGAGGGGACGAGCGGGTTATAGGGGCTCTGCCGTCTTTATCGGACGGCGCGGGCGTGCGTCTTGAGAGGAGAGAGACTTTTTACCCGAAAAAGCCAGCGTGCTAAGGAGAGGGGATGGGACAAGAGAACGGAATCGCGGCGAAGCGGCTGCGCGGCGTCGTCTTCGACCTGGACGGCACGCTGGTCGTGCAACACCTCGACTTCGAGGCGATGCGCCGCGAGATCGGCCTGCCACCGGGGACGGCACTGCTGGAGGCGGTCGAGCGCATGCCCGATGTCGAACGTGCCGCGGCGGTCGAGGTGCTGTTGCGCCACGAGCGGGCGGCGGCGCGGACGGCGACGCTCAACGCCGGCGTGGCCGACTTCCTCGCCTGGCTCGACGCGCGCGGCGTGCGCCGCGCCGTGCTGAGCCGCAACATACGCGAGGCGGTCGAGCTGGTTCTAGCGCGGTGCGGGCTGGTGTTCGACGTCGTGCTGGCGCGCGAGGACGCGCCCTACAAGCCAAACCCCGAGGGGATCTGGCGGATCTGCGAAGTCTGGGGACTGAGGCCGGACGAGGTGCTGATGGTTGGCGATTACCTCTACGACATTGAGGCGGGGCGCAACGCCGGTGCGCGGACGGCGCTGGTGACGCACGGCAAGGCGTGGCCGTTCGCCGAGCAGGCCGACCTTGCCTTCGCGAGTTTCGAGGAAATTCCGGAGGCGCTGCGCCAGTGGTTCGGCGGCGCGGCGTGACGGAGCAACCCGCCTTTCCCGCGTCCGCCCCGTCGTGGTATAAGTGAGGTCGTCCCGCCCTGGAACAGACGATTTCGGGAGAAGGCCAATGCGTCAATACCGATTCTCTTTGCTCGCCCTGCTGTTCGTCGGCGGCACCGTCTTCGCTCAGGGGAAGGCCGCCCCGCCCGCCCCGCCGCCGGTCGGCACGCCGGAGCAACTCAACGACGTGCTCGGCAAGTGGGAGAAGGCGATGGCCGCCGTCGAGACGTTCGCCGCCGAGATCAAGCGCACCGACGTGAAGAACACCTGGAAGCGCACCGAACTCTCCACCGGCGTCGCCCAGTACATGAAGGTCACGGCCGGCAACCGGGTCAGCAACCTGGCCATCCTGCACCTGGATAACAAGTCGCGCCCCGGCCACTGGGTTCGCTACCTTTTCACGGGCGAATTGTTCTACGAGTACAGCCCGGCGGAAAAGGAGCTTCGCGTCTCCACGCCCCCGGCGCCCAAGTCCGGCCAGGTCGGCGACGAGAGCATCCTGACCTTCCTCTTCGGCATGAAGGCCGAGGAGGCCAAAAAACGCTACCTCCTGACGCTCCAGTCGCCGGACGACCCGGACTGGGTGATTCTCCTCGTCAAGCCGCGCTTCGATCAGGACAAGATCGACTTCCAGCAGGCCCGTCTGCTCCTCAGCCGGAAAACCTTCTTGCCGCGGCAACTGTGGTTCGAGCAGCCGACGGGCGATCATTTCACCTGGGACCTCGACAAGGTACAGACCGGCGTCAAGCTCGACCGCAACGCTTTCACCGCGCCGACGACGCCCGACGGCTGGAAGGTCGTCAAAGTGCCGCCGAAGCAGGCCGAGGCGGCGCCGCGCGTCTATCGCGGCGGGCAGCCGTAATCGAGAAAGATGAACTCAAGAGCCGCTTGCGGCTTCGCACGTGCGAAGCCGCAAGCGGCTCTTGCCGTTTCTGCCGGAAAATCCGCGCGGGCGCGAAACAGTGGTTCGACGGCGGGGTTAATATCCTTGGACCGTCGCTGGCGCGGCTTGAACAAACGAACACAACTTCGTGGCGGCGAAGGTCGTCGCTCATCCCCTTGTTGAGGAGACTAGAAGATGCGTCTTGGCAGACTCGCACTCGCTCTCACCGTGGCCGGCGCCGTCGTCGGCGGCGCCCTGGCTCAGCGTCAGCCGGGCGGCGGCCGTGGCGGTTTCGGCATGGGCGCCATGTTCAAGAACGAGGCGCTGCAGAAGGAACTGAAGCTCGAAAAGGACCAGGTCGAGAAGATCACCGAGGCCCTCACCAAGGTCCAGGAAGAGCTGAAGGACGAGCGGCCGCAGCAGGGCGCCAGCCAGGAGGAACGCCAGGCGTTCCAGAAGAAGTCGACCGAGGCCAGCCAGAAGGCTCTCGCCAAGGTGCTCAACGCCGACCAGGCGAAGCGCCTCAAGGAGATCCAGTTCCAGCAGCGCCTCAACAGCCCGTTCGGCGGCGGCCCGGCCGTCTTCGCTGACGCCGAGATCCAGACCGCGCTGAAGCTGACCGACGATCAGAAAGAAAAGATCAAGGACATCGTCTCCGACTACACCAAGGAGCGTCAGGAGATGTTCCAGGGCCTCAAGCCGGGCGGCGGTGGCGACTTCCAGGAAGCCCAGAAGAAGATGCAGGGCCTGACCAAGGAAGCCATGGCCAACGTCAACAAGCTCCTCAAGGACGACCAGAAGAAGATGATCGAGGAGATGAAGGGCAAGGAATTCGACGTCGCGTCGCTGACGACCTTCGGCGGCGGCAAGCCGGGCGGCAAGCCGGGCAAGCCGGGCGACCAGAAGAAGAAGGTCGATTTCTAAGGCGCTGACGCACACGATTGCCCGACCCGAGGGGCCGGCGCGGGAGGCTCTCCGTCCCGCGCCGGCCCCTCGGGCTCCGTGGGTTTGTAACGCCTCCCGCGCCCCCGCCTTGGCCCGAACCGCCGCTCGCCTCTTCCCACCTCGCGCCGTTCTCGCTAAACTCAATGCCGTCTTACTCGGGCTCGCTCTCTCGCATGAAGGGCTCCGCCATGTCTTTGCTGCTGCCGCTCCTCTTCGGCTGCGCGCTGCTGCCGGCCGCCGAGGCCGACAAGCCGGCGCCGCTGCGCTACCTGCGCCCGGCGAAGGAAAAGCTCGTCCTCGAGAGCGAGGTCGTCAGCACCGCCAACGACGATGGCATCGTTTACGTCAGCCGCACGGAACGCGACAAGGAGCGGATGACGCTGACGCTGCGCTTCTCCTCGGCGGGCAAGCTGCAATTGGCCGAGGCGGCGCTGGAGGCGGCGACGAGGCGTACCGCGACGTTCATCCCGGAGGCGAAAGGACGCGGCCGGCTCAACCGCGCCGGCGCGACCGACTTCCTCGATAAGCTCCCCGCCGACCCCATCGTGACGACGGCGCCCGACTGGAGCGACGTCTTCCAGCTCGTCAAGCGCTACGACCTGACCAAGGGCGGCAAGCAGGAGTTCGCCGGCCTGTGGATTCATCCCGTCCAGCCGCTGCGCAAGCTGACGTTCACGGTCGAGCGCGTCGGCGAGAACGCGGTCACGGTCCGGCAGGCGGACAAGGACGTCGAGCTGAAGCTGAATCGCTTCCGCGTGAAGCTGCGGAGCGGCGAGTACGTCGTCTGGGGCGACGCCGCGGGGCGCGTGCTGCGCCTCGTCCCGGCGGACGGCAAGGGCGACTTCGTCGTGCTGGAAGGCTTCCAGGCGGCGACGAAGGGGCTGCGGCCGTGACCCCGCCGCTCGCGGCTTAGCAAGTGCCAAGCCGCAAGCGGCTTATCAGATAAAATATACCCATTTTCCGTGTGCAGGTGATCCGTGACCGACGGCGAACGTTCCTTGGCGATCTTCATCGACTTTGAAAACCTCGCGCTGGGCTTCCAGAACCGCCGCGACCGCTTCGAGATCCACCGCGTCCTCGAGCGGCTGGTGGAGAAGGGGAAGGTCGTCGCCAAGAAGGCGTACGCCGACTGGAGTCGCTTCCAGCCGTACACGGCGCCGCTGCACGAGGCGGCCATCGAGCTGATCGAGATCCCGCGGCGCGGCCAGAGCGGCAAGAACTCCGCCGACATCCGCCTGTGCGTCGACGCGATGGACCTCGCCTACTCCAAGGAGCACATCGACACCTTCGTCGTCGTCTCCGGCGACAGCGACTTTTCCCCCCTCGTGTCGAAGCTGAAGGAGTTGGGCAAGCACGTCATCGGCCTGGGGATGCAGGAGTCGACGTCGGACCTGCTGCGCGACAACTGCGACGAATTCATTTACTACGAAGACCTCGGCCAGAATCAGGTGCTGCCGACGGGTATCAGCCCGCAGCTGCCGGAGACGAAGCGCAAGGCGTTCGCGCTGTTGCTCGAGTCGCTGCTGGCGCTGCGGCGCGAGAACAAGGAGGTGCTCTGGTCGTCGATGGTCAAGGACACGATGAAGCGCAAGAAGCCGTCGTTCAACGAGGCGTACCACGGCTACCGCACCTTCAGCGAACTGTTGGAGGACGCGCAGAAGCAAGGGCTGGTCGAGCTGGAGACCGACAAGCGCAGCCGCACCTACGTCGTGACCCGCTTCGGCGACGAGTTGAAGGAGAAAGGCCCGTCGGAGCCGAACGGCACCCTGAAGAAGAAGCGCCGTCGCGGCAGCGGCGTGACCAAGAAGAAGTCGAGCAACGAGCCGGCCGCGCCCGAGAATCGCGCCGACGAAGCGCCTGCGGCCGCCGTGGAGGCGCCCGTCGCGGCGGCTCCCCCGCCGCCGCCTCCCCCACCACCTCCTCCTCCTCCTCCTCCTCCGCCGCCGGAGCCGACGGACGACCTCTTCTTCCCGCGCTCCGACAAGGACCGCGAGGACGACGACGCGCCTGTTCGTTATTGACCTCTGTTCGTCTTTCCTTCCCTGCCGGAGGCACCGACCATGCGTCTCCTTCTCTCCCTCTTGTGCGCCGCCGTCGTCCTCTCCCGCGCCGGCGCCGACGACAAGAAGGCCGAGGATCACCTGCGCGCCGGCGTCGTGCTGGAGCGGACGGGGAAGAACGCCGAGGCAGTGAGCGCTTACGACGAGGCGCTTCGGCTCGACTCGAAGCTCGCCGCCGCCTACCAGGCGCGCGGCGGGGCTCACTTCAAGCTGGGCCACGTCAAGGAAGCGCTCGCCGACTTCGACAAGTTCCTCGACCTGCGTCCCGAGAAGAAAGAGGACCACTGGCAGCGCGGCATCGCGCTCTACTACGCCGGCCGCTACGAGGACGGCAAGGAGCAGTTCAAGCTCGGCGACAAGGTCTTCGCCAACGACGTCGAGAACGCCGCCTGGCACTACCTGTGCAACGCGCGGGCGAACGGCGTCGAGAAGGCGCGTAAGGAACTCCTTAAAATCGGCAAGGACGCCCGCGTGCCGCTCATGGAGGTGTACGCGCTGTACGCCGGCAAGGCGAAGCCGGAGGACGTTCTGGCGGCGGCGAAGGCGGGCGGCCCGAAGGGGGAGAAGCTGACCGAGCGGATGTTCTACGGGCACCTTTACCTGGGGCTGTACTACGAGGCGGCCGGCGACAAGAAGAAGGCGCGGGAACACATCGTCAAGGCGGCGGACGACTACCCCATCGGCCACTACATGGGCGACGTGGCCCGCGTCCACCGCGACCTCCTGAAGAAAGAGGGCGCGCGTTAGGGACGCCGCTTGCGGCTTAGCGCTCGTCGGGTGGGGGAAGGAAAGGAGCCCGTGGAGCAACCGATCATCCTCTGCGGCCTGGGCCGCGTCGGCTGGCGCGTGCTGGAGTTCCTCCGCAAGGCCGGACTGCCCGTCGTCGCCGTCGATACCCGCTGCGCGCCCGACGACCCGCGCCTGGGCTCGGTGCCCCTTGTCCAGGGCGACTGCCGCCGCCGCGAGGTCCTCGAGCGCGCCGGCCTCGCCTCCGCCCGCGCCGTCCTCATCCTCACCAGCGAGGACCTGATAAACATCTCCACGGCCCTGACCATCCGCAGTCTGCGCTCCGACGTGCGCATCGTCATGCGGATGTTCAACGACAAGCTCATTCCGCGCCTCGGCCGGGCGATGGACAACGTCTACGCCTTCAGCACGTCGGTCCTCACGGCCCCGCTGTTCGCCCTCACCGCGCTGACCGGCCAGGCCCTCGGCGCGTTTCGCCTGGAGGGTACGCCCGAAGGCCGCCGCCAGGTCGCCGAGGTGGTGGTCGCGCCCGGCTCGCCCCTGGCGGGACAGGGCATCGGCCAGGTCGCCGCCCGCCACCCGTCGGTCGTCCTCGCCCACATCCCCGCCGGCGAACCGGCTCGTTTCCTTCTCGACGTCGCCCACGACGCGGCGCTGGCGCCGGGGGACCGCCTCGTCGTCTGCGGCGACCCGCGCGACCTGGCGCCGCTGCTGGCGGTGGGCGGCACCGAGGCGGCCGAGGGCATTCGCTGGGTCGGCTGGCTGCGGCGCAACTTCCGCGCCCTCGGCCGCGCCGTGACCGAGGTCGATTTGCCGGTGAAGATTTGCTCCGGCGTCCTCGTCGGGGTCATCGTCCTCAGCACGCTCGTTCTCCACCTCAGCTGGAGTCGCCCGTCGGCCGCCGACGCCCTGTTCCGTACCATCAGTCTGCTGGCGACCGGCGCCGACATGCACGGCGAGGACTACGAGTTCGCCTGGCTGAAGGTGTTCGTCAGCGTGCTGCGCATCGCCGGCGCGGCGCTGACGGCGGCGTTCACCGCCATCGTGACCAACTATTTGCTCCGCGCCCGCCTCGGCGGCGCCCTGGAGGTGCGCCGCATCCCCGACGCCAACCACGTCGTCGTCTGCGGCCTGGGCAACGTCGGCTTCCGCGTCGTCGAGGAGTTGCTCGGCTACGGCGAGCGCGTCGTGGTCATCGAATTGTCGCGCGACAATCGCTTCGTGGTCACGACGCGCCGCCTCGGCGTCCCGGTCATCGTCGGCGACGCGACGGTGCGCGAGGTGCTGCGCCAGGCGCACTCCGCGACGGCGCGGGCCGTCGTCACGGCGACGAACAACGACCTGATCAACCTGGAGGTCGCCCTGCTGGCGCGCGACCTGAACCCACGCCAGCGCATCGTGCTGCGCCTGTCCGACCCGCACCTGGCCGACCTGCTGCGCGAGTCGGCGAACGTGCGGCTGGCGCTGTCGGTGCCGGAGCTGGCGGCGCCGGCCTTCGTCGCCGGGCTGTTCGGCGACCGCGTCCTCGGCGTCTGCCTCGTCGAGAGGCGCCTGCTGGCCGTCGTCAACCTCCTCGTCGGCGCCGGCGACGCCACGCTGGCCGGGTCGACGGTGCGGGCGGTCGCGATCAACTACCACCTGCTGCCCGTCAGCCTGACGTCCGCCGACGGCACGTCGTCGCCCCGGCCGCTCGAAGCGCGTCTCGCGCCGGGCGACCAACTGGCCGCCTTCGTCGCCTTCGCGGACATGGATAGGCTTCTTAGACGCGAGCAGGCGCCGAGGGAGTGGGCCGTCGACGTGACCTCCTTTCCGCTGCCGATGCGGGCCTGGGTGACACAGCTATTTCGGACTCAGAAGGGCGCCAGCGCCGAGGAGGCGGAGGCGGCGCTGAACGGCCTGCCGGCGTGCCTCGGGGAGAAGTTGACGCGCGGCGAGGCGGAAGACCTACTCGCCCAGATGGCGAAGGAGCGCGTGGCGGGGCGGCTGCGACAGGCGACGTAGACCCCCGTTCCCGTCCCGTCCCGCCATTGCCCCACGTCTTGACACTTTCTTAACGCCCTTCCCACCTATCTTGACCCCCTTTTGACACGACCCGCGTTAGGATGAACTCGTTGACCATCCTTGAAAGGAGGCTTTCCCATGATGGATCTCGTCATGATCGCGGCGCTTGTGGGGTTCGGGGCCTTGTCCTGGGGCTTGCTGGTCCTGTGCGACCGCCTGTTGGGAGGCCGACGATGAGCGCGGCGGAACTGATCGGGCTGTTCGTGGCCGTCGGGCTGCTGGCGTATCTGCTCGTTGCCCTCATGAAACCGGAGTGGTTCGCATGACCGCCAACGCATGGGTTCAACTGGGACTTTACCTGGCCGTCTTGGTCGCGCTGGCCGGGCCGCTCGGCGGGTACATGGCGCGCGTCTACGAAGGGAAGCGCTGCGGCCTGGACCTCGTCCTCGGCGGGCTCGAACGCGGCCTCTACCGACTGGGCGGCGTCGACGCCCGGCGCGAGATGACCTGGCGGGGCTACGCCGTCGCCGTCCTGCTGTTCAACGCTGTCGGCGTGCTGGCGGTCTACGCCCTACTGCGGCTCCAGGGCGTCTTGCCGCTCAACCCGCAGGACTTTTCGGCGGTCGGCCCGGACCTCGCCTTCAACACGGCCGCCAGCTTCGCCACCAACACCAACTGGCAGAGCTACGGCGGCGAATCGACCCTGAGCTACCTGGCCCAGATGCTCGGCCTGAGCGTGCAGAACTTCGTCTCGGCGGCCTCCGGCATGGCGGTCCTCGTCGCGCTGATCCGCGGCCTGACCCGGCGCTCGGCGGAGACGCTCGGCAACTTCTGGGTCGACCTGACGCGGTCGACGCTCTACGTCCTGCTGCCGCTGTCGCTGCTGTTGGCGACCATCCTCGTCGCGCAGGGCGTGGTGCAGAATTTCCGCCCTTACGAAACCGCCACGCTGCTCCAACCGACGGAGGGCGCGGACAAGAAGCCCGTGACCGAGCAGTCGCTGCCGATGGGGCCGGCGGCGTCGCAGGTGGCGATCAAGCAACTCGGCACCAACGGCGGCGGGTTCTTCAACGTCAACTCCGCCCACCCTTACGAGAATCCGACGCCGCTGACGAACTTCTTGGAGCTATTGGCGATCCTGCTCATCCCGGCGGCGCTTTGTCGCACGTTCGGCGTCATGGTCGGCGACCGCCGCCAGGGTTGGGCGGTCCTCGCGGCCATGCTGGTGATCTTCGTGCCGCTGACGGTCGGCACCATCGCCGCCGAGCAGGCCGGCACGCCGGCGCTCGCCGGGGCGGGCGCCGACCTGTCGGCGGCCGGGCAGTCCGGCGGCAACATGGAGGGCAAGGAGACGCGCTTCGGGATCGTCAACTCGGCGCTGTGGGCGACGGCGACGACGGCGGCGTCGAACGGCAGCGTCAACGCCATGCACGACTCGTTCACGCCGCTGGGGGGGCTGGCGCCGCTGTGGCTGATTCAGCTCGGCGAAGTCGTCTTCGGCGGCGTCGGCAGCGGGCTGTACGGCCTGCTCCTGTTCGCCGTCGTCGCGGTGTTCGTCGCCGGGCTGATGGTCGGCCGCACGCCGGAGTACCTCGGCAAGAAGATCGAGGCGTTCGAGATGAAGATGGCCGCCCTGGTCATCCTGGTGCCGCCGCTGCTGGTGCTGGTCGGCACCGCCGCCGCCGTCCTCGGCCCCGGCCTGAAGTACGCCGACGCCGCGAGCGGCGAGGTGAAGGACAGCCTCGGCAACCCCGGCGCGCACGGCTTCTCGGAAGTGCTGTACGCCTTCTCGTCGGCGGGCAACAACAACGGCAGCGCCTTCGCCGGACTGACGACAAACGCGCTCTTCTACAACGTCGTCCTGGGCCTGACGATGCTCGCGGCGCGCTACTGGCTGATGATCCCGGTGCTGGCCCTGGCCGGTTCGCTGGCCCGCAAGAAGTACACGCCGCCGGGCGCCGGCACGCTGCCGACGCACACGCCGCTGTTCGTCGCCCTGCTCGTGGGCACGGTCCTGCTCGTCGGGGCGCTGACGTTCGTCCCGGCGCTGGTCCTCGGCCCCGTCGTCGAACACCTGCAAATGACGGCACGGTAAGAATGCCTCAAAGAACTAACCACAGAGAACACAGAGAACACAGAGAACACAGAGGAAAGACAAAAGGGAAGAAGAAGCGACGTCGCAGCCCCCACGCGAGATCGGGCGCTTTCTTGTGCCTTTTCTCTGTGTTCTCTGTGCCCTCTGTGGTTAGTTCTTTTAGGTATTATAAGGAGATCGAATATGTCCGCAGCCGCGCGGCCGCTCTTCGAGCCGGCAATTGTCCGGCGCGCCGCGGTCGAGGCCCTCAAGAAGCTCGACCCGCGCCACCAGCTCCGCAACCCCGTGATGTTCACCGTCTTCGTCGGCAGTCTGCTGACGACGGGGCTCGGCTTGCACGCCCTGTCCGCGGGCGGCGAGGAGTCGCCGGGGTTCATCCTGGGCGTCTCCGCCTGGCTCTGGTTCACCGTCCTGTTCGCCAACTTCGCCGAGGCGATGGCCGAGGGGCGCGGCAAGGCCCAGGCCGACTCGCTCCGCCAGACGCGCCGCGACGTCGTCGCCCTCAAGCTGGACGAGCCGCGCCACGGGGCGCCGCACCATCCCGTTCAGGCGTCCGCCCTGCGCCGCGGCGACGTCGTCCTCGTGGAAGCCGGCGCGCTCGTCCCGGCCGACGGCGAGGTGGTCGAGGGCGTGGCGTCGGTCGACGAGAGTGCCATCACCGGCGAGAGCGCGCCCGTCATCCGCGAGAGCGGCGGCGACCGCAGCAGCGTCACCGGCGGCACGCGCGTCCTGTCCGACTGGCTCGTCGTCCGCGTCACCGCCAACCCCGGCGAGACGTTCCTGGACCGCATGATCGCCCTCGTCGAAGGGGCCAAGCGTCAGAAGACGCCGAACGAGATCGCCCTTGACATTCTCCTGGCGGCGATGACGATCATCTTCCTCATCGCCTGCGTGACGCTGGCCCCGTTCTCCGCCTACAGCGTCAAGGCGGCGGGGCAGGGCAGCCCGGTGACGATCACCGTCCTCGTCGCCCTGTTGGTCTGCCTGATCCCGACGACGATCGGCGGGCTGCTGTCGGCGATCGGCATCGCCGGCATGGACCGCATGATCCAGGCCAACGTGATCGCCACGTCCGGGCGCGCCGTCGAGGCCGCCGGCGACGTCGACGTGCTGCTGCTCGACAAGACGGGAACAATTACCCTCGGTAATCGCCAGGCGGTCGAGCTGATTCCGGCGCCCGGCGTGACGCTGCCGGCGCTGGCCGACGCCGCCCAGCTCGCCTCGCTGGCCGACGAGACGCCCGAGGGGCGCAGCGTCGTGGTCCTCGCCAAGGAGAAGTACGCCCTGCGCGGCCGCAACGTCCACGAATTGGGCGCGACGTTCCTGCCCTTCTCGGCGCAGACGCGCATCAGCGGCGTCGACCTGGAGGGCCGGCAGATCCGCAAGGGCGCCGCCGAGGCCGTGACCGCGTTCGCGCGGGAGCAGGGCGGGACGGTCCCGGCGGAGGTGCAAAAGGCCGTCGAGGCCGTCGCCAAGGCTGGCGGCACGCCGCTCGTCGTCGCGGAAGGCTCCCGCGTCCTGGGCGTGATTTACCTGAAGGACGTCGTCAAAGGCGGCATCAAGGAGCGCTTCGTCGAGCTGCGCCGCATGGGCATCAAGACGGTCATGATCACCGGCGACAACCCGCTGACGGCGGCGGCCATCGCGGCCGAGGCGGGCGTCGACGACTTCCTCGCGCAGGCGACGCCCGAGGCCAAGCTGCGCATGATCCGCGACTACCAGGCGGGCGGACGGCTCGTCGCCATGACCGGCGACGGCACCAACGACTCGCCGGCCCTGGCCCAGGCCGACGTCGCCGTAGCCATGAACTCCGGCACCCAGGCCGCCAAGGAGGCCGGCAACATGGTCGACCTCGACTCGAACCCGACGAAGTTGATCGAGATCGTCGAAATCGGCAAGCAACTGTTGATGACGCGCGGCGCCCTGACGACGTTCAGCCTGGCCAACGACGTCGCCAAGTATTTCGCGATCATCCCGGCCGCGTTCGCCAGCACTTACCCGGTGCTGGATCGGCTCAACGTGATGCGGCTGGCGACGCCGTCGAGCGCGATCCTGTCGGCGGTGATCTTCAACGCCCTCATCATCGTCCTGCTGATCCCGCTCGCGCTGCGCGGGGTGAAGTACCGCGCCGTCGGCGCCGCCCGGCTGCTGCGCGACAACCTCCTCATCTACGGGCTCGGCGGCCTGATCGTTCCGTTCGTGGGCATCAAGGTGATCGACGTGGTCCTCTCCGTCCTGGGGATCGCTTAAGGAGACAATCGTGAAACAGCAGTTGCGGGCGGCTCTGGTCCTCTTCGCCCTGTTGACCCTTCTGACGGGCGTCGTCTACCCCGCGGTCGTCACGCTTCTCGCGACGGGTCTGTTCCCGCGCCAGGCCGGCGGAAGCGTGATCGAGCGGGATGGGAAAGTGGTCGGTTCCCAGTTGATCGGCCAGCCGTTCGACGCGCCTCACTACTTCTGGGGCCGGCCGTCGGCGACGACGCCGTTCTCTTACAACGCCGCCTCGTCGTCCGGCTCGAACCTCGGGCCGACGAACCCGGACCTCCTGAAGGCGGTCGGCGAGCGCGTCGAGGCAATGCGCAAGGCCCACCCCGACCAGGCCGGCCCGGTGCCGGTGGAGCTGGTCACGGCCTCGGCCAGCGGCCTCGACCCGCACGTCAGCCCGGCGGCGGCCGCGTACCAGGTGAAGCGCGTCGCCGACGCGCGGGGCCTGAGTCCGGACGTGGTGCGGCGCCTGGTGGAAACGCACACGGAAGGCCGAACGCTCGGGCTCCTGGGCGAGCCGCGCGTCAACGTCCTGCGCTTGAATCTGGCGCTCGACGAGGCCCGTTAAACGTCCCGTGCGGACGAGGCAACGACCATGACCCACGAGCGACCCGACCCCGACCGGCTGCTGGCCCGCGTTCAAGCGGAGGAGACGCGCGCGCGCGGCGGCAAGCTGAAGATTTTCCTCGGCTACGCCGCCGGCGTCGGCAAGACGTATGCCATGCTGGAAGCGGCTCGCCGGGAGCGCGCCGACGGCGCCGACCTCGTCGTCGGCTACGTCGAGCCCCACGGCCGCCGCGAGACGGAGGCCCTGCTCGACGGCCTCGAAGCGCTGCCGACGCGGGCCGTGCCGTACCGGGGCGTTTCCCTGCGCGAGTTCGACCTCGACGCGGCGCTGGCGCGGCGCCCGCGCCTCCTCCTCGTCGACGAATTCGCCCACACCAACGCCGAGGGCTCGCGGCACGCCAAGCGCTGGCAGGACGTCGAGGAACTGCTCGCGGCCGGCGTCGACGTCTGGACCACGATGAACGTTCAGCATCTCGAAAGTCTCAACGACGTCGTCGCCCAGATCACCGGCGTCGCCGTCCGCGAGACCGTCCCCGACGGGCTCCTCGAACGGGCCGACGAAATCGAACTCGTCGACCTTACCCCCGAGGAGTTGATCGAACGCCTCAAAGAGGGCAAGGTCTACGTCGCGCCCCAGGCCGAGCGGGCGCTGCTCAGCTTTTTCCAGAAGGGCAACCTCGTCGCCCTGCGCGAGTTGTCGCTGCGCCAGGCGGCGAACCGCCTGCGCCGCGACGTCGACGCGGCCCGGACCGAGCGGGCGGCGCAAGGCCCGTGGGCCACGAACGAGCGGCTCCTGGTCTGCGTCGGCGCCAGCCCGACCGCCGCCAAGCTGGTGCGGTCGGCGCGGCGGATGGCCGCCGCCTTCGGCGCCGAATGGCTGGCGGTCGCCGTCGAGACGCCTGGCGGGGACCGGGCCACGGCCGCCGCGCGGCAGGCCGTCGCCGAACACCTGCGGCTGGCGGAGCGGCTGGGGGCGGAAACGCACACGCTCGTCGGCGGCAACGTCGCCGAAGCCGTCCTGGAGTACGCCCGGCTGCGCAACGTGACGAAGGTCGTCGTCGGCAAGACCGCCCAGCCGTGGTACCGGCGCCGCCTCCGGGGCACCGTAGTCGACGAGCTGCTCGAGCGCGGCGGCGACATCGACATTTACGTCATCAAAGGGGAGGGGGAATCGTCGCGGCGGACGGCGGCGCCCGCGCCCCCAGCCGCCGTGGCGTGGCGCGACTACCTCGCCACCGGCGGCGTCGTCTGCGCCTGCGGGTCGGCCGGCTGGCTCTGCCACTCCTGGGGGTTGGCGGAGGCCAACCTGGTCATGATTTTCCTGGTGGGCGTCGCGTTCGTGGCGTCGCGCCTCGGCCGCGGACCTGCCATCGCCGCCGCCGTGGCCAACGTGCTGGTCTTCGATTTCTTCTTCGTGCCTCCTTATTATAGTTTCACCGTCAACGACGCGCAGTACCTCTTCACCTTCGGCGTCATGCTCGGCATCGGGCTGCTCGTCAGCGCCCTGACGGCGCGGGTCCAGGAGCGGCTGCGCGCGTCGCGCCAGCAGGAGCGCCGCACCGCCGCCCTGTACCGCCTGACCCAGCAGCTGAGCGAGGTTTCCGGGACGGAGTTCCTGGCGCGCACGGCCGGGCGGCAGGTGGCCGAGGTGTTCGGCGGCGAAGTCGTCCTGTACCTGTCTGAGCCGAAAGGCCCGGCGGCGCTGCGCTTCGGCGAGGGGACGGAGGTCGCGCGGCAGCCGATCAACGGGCTCGTCGCCCAGTGGGTCGCGGGGCACGGCCAGGTCGCCGGCGCCGGGACCGACACGCTGCCCAACGCCACCGCCCTGTTCGTGCCGCTGGTCGGCTCGCAGCGGACCGTCGGCGCGCTCGGCGTCCGGCCCGGAGACGCCCAGCGCTTCCTCGACCCGGAGCAGCGGCGCCTGCTGGAAACCTGCGCCAGCCTGATCGCGCTGTCCCTCGAGCGCGACAGTTCCGCGCTGGAGGCCCATGAGGCTCACCTGCAAGTCCAGACCGAACAGATGCGGAACTCTCTCCTGAGTTCGGTTTCCCACGACCTGCGCACGCCCCTGGCCGCCATCGCCGGCGCCGCCTCAAGTCTGCTCGGCGCCCGCCCGGAGGAAAAAGACCCGGAGCGTCGTGATTTACTCCAGGGGATCGTGGAGGAATCGCGGCGGCTCGGCCGGCTGGTCGATAACCTGCTGGACATGAGCCGGCTGGAGTCCGGGGCGCTCGCGCCGGACCGGCAGTGGCACGTCCTGGAGGAGATCGTCGGGTCGGCCCGGTCGCGGCTGCGCCGCCTCCTGGAACAGCACACGTTACGGGTCGAGATTCCGCCGGATTTCCCGCTGCTGTTCGTGGACGGGCTGCTGATGGAACAGTTGCTGGTCAATCTGCTGGAGAACGCCGCCCGCTACACGCCGGCGGGCTCGCGGATCGAGGTTACGGCGCGCTACACGGGCGGCCGCGCCGAGGTGCGCGTCGCCGACGACGGCCCCGGACTTCCGCCGGGGACGGAGGCTCGCGTCTTCGACAAGTTCTTTCGCGGGACGGGCGTCGCCCCCGACGGCCGGCGCGGCGTGGGCCTGGGCCTGGCCATCTGTCAGGCGATCGCCCAGGCGCACCGCGGGGAGATCCGCGCGGCCAACCGCCCCGGCGGGGGCGCCGAGTTCGTCGTCACGCTGCCGACGGAAGGCCCGTCGCCGCACGTGCCGCTTGACGAAGCCGCGCCGCCTAAGTACCCTTGAGCGATGGCAAACACGCCTCCCCCGTTGCTGCTGGTGGTCGAAGACGAGCTGCCCATCCGCCGGTTCTTGCGAGCCTCGCTCGGCGGGGAGGGCTACCGCCTCGTGGAAGCCGAGACGGGCAAGCAGGCCCTCCGCGCGGCGGCGCAACAGCCGCCCGACCTCGTCGTCCTCGACCTCGGCCTGCCCGACATGGACGGCCAGGACGTCCTGCGCCAGTTGCGCGAGTGGCTGCGGGCGCCGATCATCGTCCTCTCGGCGCGCGACCAGGAGCAGCAGAAGGTCGCGGCGCTGGACGGCGGGGCCGACGACTACCTGACCAAGCCGTTCGGCACCGGGGAATTGCTGGCGCGACTGCGCGTCGCCCTGCGCCACGCCGCCCGCGCCGGCGGGGAAGAGTCCTCGAAGTTCGAGTGCGGCGGCCTCGCGGTCGACCTCGCCGCCCGGCAAGTCTTCGCCAAGGGAGAGGAAGTTCGTCTCACGCCGATCGAGTACAAGTTGCTGACCACCCTCGTCCGACACGCCGGCAAAGTCCTCACCCACCGCTTCCTCCTCAAGGAGGTCTGGGGGCCGCAGCAGGTCCACGAGACGCATTACCTGCGCGTGTTCATGGCCGCGCTGCGACGCAAGGTCGAGGACGACCCGACCCAGCCGCGCTACTTGCTCACCGAACAGGGGGTCGGCTACCGCCTCGCGGCGGAGTGATTTCGCGCCGCCGCCACTCTCATTAATCTCTGGAGATTTCCTCATGAGTCCCGTCAACCGTCGCACCTTCCTCGGCGCCGCCGCCGCCGCGAGCCTCGCCGTCCCTCTGGCGCGAGCCGAGGACAAGAAGAAGGTCGCCGCCAACGATAAGGTCAACGTCGCCCTGATCGGCTGCGGCGGCATGGGCAGTTACAACCTCAGCGACTTCCTGCGCGTGCCCGCGGTCGAGTGTGTCGCCGTCGCCGACCCCGACCCGGCGCACCAGAAAGCCGCCCTCGAACTCGTCGCCAAGGCCGGCCGCCGGGCCGACAAGGTCGAGGCCGTCCAGGACTTCCGCAAGATCCTCGAGCGCAAGGACCTCGACGCCGTCATCGTCGGCACGCCGGACCACTGGCACGCCTACGTCCTCATCGCCGCCTGCGCCGCCGGCAAAGACGTCTACTGCGAAAAACCGCTGTCGCACAACATCGTCGAGGGCCGGGCGATGGTCGAGGCGGCGCGGCGCAACAAGCGCGTCGTGCAGATCGGCACGCAGCAGCGCAGCGGTCAGCACTTCAAGGACGCGGTCGCCTACGTCCGCTCGGGCAAGCTCGGCCACGTCTACGCCTGCCGCACCTGGATCGCCAACAACACGCCGCCCGACGGCGTCGGCAACCCGCCCGACGGCGACCCGCCCCCCGGCGTCGACTACGACCTCTGGCTCGGGCCGGCGCCGAAGCGGCCGTTCAACCGCAACCGCTTCCACCAGAGCTTTCGCTGGTTCTGGGACTACGGCAACGGCCTGTGCAACGACTGGGGCGTTCACCTCAACGACATCATCCTCTGGGGCATGAACGTGCGGGCGCCGCTGTCGGTGTCGGCGGTCGGCGGCAGACACGACGTCAAGGACAACGGCGACACGCCCGACACGCTCGACATTTCGTTCGAGTACCCCGGCTTCACGCACGTCTACACGGTGCGCCGCGGCAAGCTGCCCGGCTTCCACCGCATGAGCCACGGCATGGAGTTCGAGGGGACGAGCGGGATGCTGACGCTGGACCGCGACGGCTGGCGCGTGACGCCGTCGGGCGATGGGGTCAAGGCCGAGAAGCACGGCGGCTCGGAGCAGCACTTCGCCCACGTCGGGAACTTTCTGCACTGCCTCCGCAACCGCTCCGAAAAGACGGCGTCGGATATCGAGGAGATGCACCGGGCGACGACGACGTGCCACCTGGCGAACATCTCGTACAAGGTGAAGCGGCGCGTCTACTGGGACGCCGAGAAGGAGCGCTGCTATCGCGGCTACGACGCGGACACGAAGAAGTTTCTCGTCGAGGACGCGGAGGCGAACGCCTACCTGCTGCGCGAGCCGCGCAAGCCGTGGTCGCTGACCGTGTGAAATACCCGCCCAGGGGTGAGTGACGCCCGTCGTGGTGATCCGGGGGTGCGCGAGATTCCGGGGGTGCGCTGCGCGACCCCCGGCTGTGGGATGTAACCCCTTCGGGGCAGGGCTTCCAACATGGTTGTAAACCCAAGGTATCAAAGGCTTTGCGGCAACAGATCATGTGAACTAACGTCCACTGTCAGTCGGGC
>JBBROG010000095.1:0-27913 GCA_038229635.1 Gemmatales bacterium | reverse complement strand
TGGCGGCGGACGCGGTACTCGGCCAGGAGCAGGTCGGCGGCGACGGTGTCGCGTGTGCCCAACTCGGGGTAGGCGTGCAGGTAGCCCTCGACCTTCGGCCGACGGTTCAGGCCCCACTGCTTCTCCAGGTCGATCTTGACCATCTCCCCCAGCGCGGGCCGCCGCAGCGGGTGGCCGGCCGCGGGGAGCCGTCCGGCGCGCTCCTTCAGCCGCCCCTCGCCCCAGGAGGTCTCGAACTCCAGCAGCCACGACTCCAAGGTCCGGCGGTCGGCGTCGGACAGTTGGCACAAGGCAGTGTTAGCGGCGGCCATGCGAGTCTCCTCGGTCGGTGATCGGCTAGCGAGTTCCGGGTTCCTACCTGTCTCCTTGCGCCGGGACGCCCGTTTGTCCGCGCCACGCGCCGATTTTTCTCAGAATCCTTCCCGTCGCCACGTCGGCAGCGGCGGAGGTCTTTTCGGTGCCACTTTTTCGGTGCGCTCCGGCCCAGCTGCTACCAAATTCTGGTGACGCCGTAGTGGTCAAAGGCGACGTCCATGCTGACGATGGGAATGCTCTCCACCAAGGCTTGGGCGATCAGGAGCCGGTCGAAGGGGTCTTTGTGGTGCGGAGGGAGTGTGGACTGCCGATCCGCGTACGCGACTGTCACCGGCAGGATTGTAAGTTTCAGGTCGAAGATGGCCTTGTCCATCCACAACCGATACGGCATGGCGAGCCCGAATTTCCCCTGGCCGACCTTGATCGCCACTTCCCAAATGGTTGCCGCGCTCAGGAGCCTGTCGTTGGCCGGGTCCGCCATCGCGGCCATCGCCGTCGCGCTGATCCGGGATGGGACGTCGACGGCCCAGAACAGGGTGTGGGTGTCGAGCAGCAGCCTCACGGCAGGTAGTCCTCGAAGCCTTCGGGGATGGCGTCGAAATCGGGGGCGAGGAACAGGATCGACCCCTTCAGCGTGCCGAACTGCGGCAACTCCCGCGCGGGGGTCGGGGTCGCGCGAATCGTCGCCACGGGCCTGGCGTCGCGGGTCAGAACGACTTCCTCGCCCGGAGGCAACCGATCCAGGATCTCGCTCAGACGGTCCTGGGCCTCTTCCACGGTGATCGACTGCATAATATTCCCTCCAAAAAGTATCTATTCAACCGACCAATGAGGGGACGCATCCGTCCCCTTTTCTGCCCCAGTTGGGCCTGACCTGAACCACCGCGCCGCCTCTCGACTCTACTCGGTCTTTCAGTCAGGTGAGCTTGTTGCGGCGGCGCCCGTCACTTGGCGCCGACGTCGGCCTCCATATCGGCGATCGAACGGCCTAGAGTCATCGTCGCCGTCAGCCGCGTTTCTTTCAGTTCGCCTTTCACCTCGTAATGCAATGCGCCGACGTGCCCTTCAAAACGAATCATGTTTTCCACAACTCGTCCTGTTACAGAAGTGGTCATGTTGTTAGTGTGGGAGTTGTAGATACCCTCGAATTGTGCTTCACCGTCCTTCCTATTTTTGATCTTCAAAGTCCATTTGCCTGGGGGGGGATCCTTCGGATCGCGGAAATGGTAGGTGCCACTGATCTCCGAGTCCTCGACAAGGATCTTGTCGAGCGTGCTGGCAGGCGCGCATTCGATGCCGAACTCGACTTTGGCCAAGCGTCCCGTATCGAGCGCCCCGCTGAACTCGCCTCTGATGCGGAGCATCGTTACGTCGGCCAGCACCTTTTTAATGTCCTCATCCGTCGCAGCCACCGGCTCTTTACTGCCCCTCCACTTTTGCCACCCGGCGGACGAGTTCAGGGCGACGGTGTACGTTCTCCATTCTCCAGCGACAGGACGCTCGACAGCATTGCCGTCCACGAAAATCACCACGCCCGAGCCGATCAGCTTGACGAACCAAGCATCATTGCCGCCTGGATCGACATGAGACGTCCAGAGGTCGTACTTGAGGCAGCGGCCGAACTTGCTTGAATGGTCGCCGTGGTACTTCTCCGGCGCGTGCCAACCCCACTCCTTGCCGTTCTGGATGTCCTTCGCCTGTAGGAAGTAAGCGCCAGGTTTTTCATCGTTTTCGAGAACCTCAATGGCTTCCGTGGCGTCGCGGGTATCGTCATGGTTCAGGGTTATCCATCCCTTGTTGTCCCCTTTGCTGAAATAGCTAGCCACGACCTTGGACTCCACCGGAGGCGGCTTTTTGCCGCGCAGTCTCAGGGTATGCCGGGTTTCGTTCCTGTCCACGACGGTCAGCGTTATGCTATCCGCTTCATAGCCCGGGGCGGTGACTTCGACGCGGTGCTCGCCGGGTTTCACCTGCAGCCCTTTCTTGGCCTGCACCGGATCGATCATTTCGTCGTCGAGCTTTATCTCCACAATCGTGCCCGGTTCTGCCCCCTCGATCTCGAGGACGATCGTGCCCTTATCACGGTTGGAATACTTGATGACGATCACGATCCCCAGCAGCAGGACTGCGGCCGCGCCGGCCATCGCGATCAAGGCCCGCCACCGCGACGGCGTGCGCAGCGGTCGAGGGGTCTTGCCGCTCTTGATGGGATCCACCAGCGGCGAAAACCGATTGTCCCCCTTCTTCGCTCCCGACGAGTCCGCCCCATCTCCTGGCACTGGCTTGAGGACTGGCGACGCCTTGAGCCAGCCCGTGAGCGCCGCGGCGAACTCGCCCATCGAGGCGTACCGCTCCGCCGGATCCTTCGCCATCGCCTTCAGGCAGATCGCCTCCAGCCGCTCGTCCAGCTCCGGCCGAATCGAGCGCGGCGGCGGCGCCTCTTCGTTCACGATCTTCACCCACAGCGCCACGAGGTTCAGACCCTCGAACGGCAGTTGGCCCGTCAGCACCTCGTACAGGATCACCCCCAGCGTGTAGATGTCCCCCGACGCCCCCGCCTCCGTCACATCGCCGCGCACCAGCTCCGGCGGCATGTACGGCGGCGTCCCGATCAGCCCTTTCGGATCCGTCAGACGCGGGTCGGTCGTCCGCCGCGCCAGGCCGAAGTCCATGACCACCACGTCGTTCTTCTCGCCCGCCTGCTTCTTCACCATGAGGTTCGCCGGCTTCAGGTCGCGGTGGACGACCCCCTTCTTGTGCGCCGCCGCCATCCCCTGGGCCACGAGCGCCGTCAGGACCGCACCCGAGCGCGGCGCCAGCGGGCGACCCTCCGTCTTCGCCTTCACCAGCACTTCCGCCAGCGTCGCCCCCTCGACGTAGGCCATCGTCAGGTACGGCGTGCCGTCGATCTCGCCGACGTCGTACACCGGGCACAGGTTCGGGTGCGACAGCGCCGCCGCCGACCGCGCCTCCTGGCGGAACCGCTCGCGCACCTCCGGGCCGTCGCTCGGCCCGAAGTGCGGCACCTTCAAGGCCACCTGACGATTCAGCTCCGTGTCCTCCGCCAGGTAGACCGTGCCCATGGCGCCGTTCCCCAGCCGGCGCACGATCCGGTAGCGGCCGAAGCGCTCCGGCAGTTCCTGGGGCGCCCCCTCGGCCCGTGCCTGCGAGTGCGTCGAGCGTACCGCCGCCACCGTCTCCCCTTTACGCGGCAGCGGCACCGGCCCCGAAGGAGGCGCCGATTGGACCAACGACCGCAGCCGCTCGGCCTGGCGCGGGAAGCGGCCGACGAGGCTTTGCAACGGGTCGGGCTCGCCGAACTGGCGGCGGACGCGGTACTCGGCCAGGAGCAAATCGGGAGCGACGGTGTCGCGTGTGCCCAACTCGGGGTAGGCGTGCAGGTAGCCCTCGACCCCCGGCCGGCGGTTCAGGCCCCACTGCTTCTCCAGGTCGATCTTGACCATCTCCCCCAGCGCGGGCCGCCGCAGCGGGTGGCCGGCCGCGGGGAGCCGTCCGGCGCGCTCCTTCAGCCGCCCCTCGCCCCAGGAGGTCTCGAACGCCAGCAGCCACGATTCCAGGGTCCGGCGGTCGGCGTCGGACAGGTGGTGCAAGGCGGTGTTGGCGGCGACCATGCGAGTCTCCTCGGTCGGTGATCGGATGCGAAGTTCCCGGGTCCCTACCTGTCTCATTGCGCCGGGACGCCCGTTTGTCCGCGCCACGCGCCGATTTTTCTCAGATTCCTTCCCGCCCTCAGCCGGCGTCGCCCGCGGCCTGCCGCAACCGGGCCTCCAGCAAGTCGCGCACGCGATAGACGCACTGCCGCGTCTTCCCCAGTGTCTTGGCGGCCTCCGCCAACGACTGCCCCTCGACGAGCAGCTCCAACACCCGGGCGTGCAGCGGCTCCAGCCCGCGGACCATCGCCTCCATCAGATCGACCAGGGCCGCTGCCTCCTCCGGCCCAGGCTCCCCGGCTGCCGCCTCCGCCAGCCAGGCGCCGCCGTCGGCCTCCTCCGCCCGCAGGTCGCGCCTGTCCGCGGTGTGCTCGCGCCACTTGGCCCGGACCTTGAAGACGGTCATCCGCACCAGCAGCTGCCACAGGTGCGCCGAATCATGGACCCGCAACGTTCCCTCGCGGCCGCGGCGGAAGAACGTGCGGAAGACGGACTGGACGATGTCGTCGCGGTGCACGCGCCGGGCCAGTCGGCGACTGAGGTGGTGTTCGGCCACGCGCGCCAGGCTGCGGGCGTAGTGGGCGAAGATCCGGTCGAAGGCGGCCGGGTCGCCGGCCCGCCAGCGGCGGATCAGTTCGGTGACGGGGTCGGAGTCGTCCACGGGCGCACCTCGGCCCCCACGAACCGGCGGGGACACGGGCGGTCGACGGCTCGACCGTTCGGGGATGGTTGATCCAGGATTCAGCATAAGCGCGGCGGA
The DNA here is from genome assembly GCA_038229635.1 of Gemmatales bacterium. Taxonomy (GTDB): domain Bacteria; phylum Planctomycetota; class Planctomycetia; order Gemmatales; family Gemmataceae; genus DATFNV01. Next base: position 23,167 of record JBBROG010000095.1, on the reverse strand, counting down.
CGGCGGGGGAAAGGGGAGTTTATCCCTCGTCCGTGGAGAGGGTGTCGCCGCTTCGTCCGGATCGCCGGCCACGGATCGGCCACCCGCGACCGGCGGGAATAAACGGCGCCCCCGCGGCTCTAGGATGATAGCCCGCCTTGTCCTCCACCCCAGGCCATCTCAGGAGGCTCACCATGCGCCGGCTGCCGCGCTCATGGTCCGCGCTGTTCGTCGTCTGCGCCGTCGGCTGCGGCGGCGTCCGCGAGGACCGCACCATCACCTTCTCCGCCGACGGCGACAAGGTCGGCTTCCAGCACGGCCAGGAAGGCGTCTTCGTCGCCGACAAGGACGGCGGCGGACTCGTCAAGGCCTTCACGCCCGGCAAGGACGTTCTCGCTACCAGTACGCCGCTCTGGTCGCCGAACGACAAGCGCCTCCTCTTCGCCACCGCCCGCGCCGCCGACGGTCAGCCGCCGCCGCCGCCGCGCCTGGCCTTCCGCGCCGAGCCCGACCCCGCGGGCGACGTCCGTCCTGAGCAGGCCGTCGTCTATACCTGCTGGCTTCGCGACGAGCCGGCCGGCGACGTCACGCCGGAGCCGCGCGCGCTGTTCGCGGCCTCATGCGACCACGTCGGCTACGTCGCCGCCGGCCTTGCCGTCCGCTGGCACCCGGACGGGCGGCGCGTCTTCTACGTCGACAAGGTCGGCGGCGGACATCACGCCGTCTTTGAATTCGACCTCGCCACGAAGTCGTCGCGGCGCGTCTTTCCCGCCGCCGACACGGCGACAGCGCTCGTCTTCGACTGGTCGCCGACAAGCCGGCACCTCGTCTGCGTGCTCGCCGGCACGCCGGGCCAAAGGGACGACGGTATCTGGGTCCGCCGCGACGACGGCGCCGACTGGTGGCATGTGAGCGAGTCGCGCCCGCTCGCCGACGCGGAGCTACCGGCGGCGCTGGAGCGGCTGCGGGCGACGCGGCCGGCGTGGACGGCGGACGACGCCCGCTTCGCCTTCGCGACCGACGTCCCCGGCACGAACCAGGGCGACGCGGGACGGCACGTCCTTTGGCTGGCGACACCCGACGGCCGGCGCGTCGAGCGGTTGGCCGAGGCGCGCGTGCCGATGCGCGGCCCGCGCTGGCACCCCGACGGCAAGCAGGTCGGCTACGTCCTCGGCGGCGACAGCCCGGCGCTGCGAGTGGCCCACGTCGGGGCCGGGCCGCGCCCCGCGCTGTCCGACCGGCCCGTCCGCGCCTTCGCCGGCTGGAGTGCCTCCGGCGAACACCTCGCCTACACCGTCGCCGATGACGCCCCGTCGTCAAAGGAGGATGAAGAGTATCTCTTGATCCGCCCCGTGCCGCTGGCGCGTGACGCGGTCTGCCTGGCGGCGGGCGGCGGCGCGGAGAAGGGGCGCGTCGTCTTCTCCGGCATGAGGGCGACGTTCCTGAACTGGTCGCCGCGGGAGGAGAAGCTGTCGCTGTGGCTGACCTTCAGCCCGACGCACCGCTCCGTACTCGCGGAGTTGTTCGGCTGGGGGCTGCGCCGCGGCGACCCGGCGGCGGTACTCGACGTGCCGACCGGCCGGGTGAGTTGGATGGCCGTCAACCCGCTGGAGAAGGCTCAAGTGGGCCACTACTACCTGTTGAAGCGCGACGACGCGGAGGCGTGGCACTGGTACGAGGAGGCGGAGCGCGGCCTGCCGAAGGCGAAGGACGCCGACAAGCGGCCGTTCGTCGAGCGGCTGTCAGAGACGCTGGACCGGCGCGACGACTTCGCGTTCTTCCAGTACCTCTGCCTGCACCGGCTTGGCCGCGAAGCCGAGGCGCGCGCCAAGTTGGAGGCGTGCCGCGAAACGTCGCGCGGCCTGGGCAAGGAATTGGCGGCCTTCTTGCCGGAGGACGACGGCCCCGGCGGGCGGACGCACGCGCGGATCCTGGCCGGCGCCCGCGGGTTCCTGGCGCTGGCCGAGGCGCTGTATCAGGCGGAAGTCTTCCTCAGCCTCGACGCCGTCGAGGACGGGCGCCGGTTCTTCCGCGGGCAGTTCGACGCGGGGGCGACGGACGAGGAACGCACGGCGGCGGCGCTGGTCCTGGCGCAATTTCTGTTGCTGCAAGGGCGGCACGCCGACTACGCGGACTTCGTCACCGACACGGTCGTCCCCTTCGTGCGCCAGGCGTGGAACGTCGAGGGCCGCACGCGCCTCACGGCGGACGACTTCCAACGACTCGGGTCGTTCCGGCTGCTTCTCGCCGGCGCGACGATGGGGCCGCTCCTGCGCGCGGAGTTCCTGAAACACCTGCCGGCCGACCGCGCGGAGTCGCTGGCCACGCGCTGGGCCGCGCTGCGGAGGGAAGTCAAAGACGACGCCTCCGGTTTGGCGGCCGACAAGGTTCTGGAGGCCGTCTACGTCCGCCTCGGCCGCGACGAGGCGTTGCAAGACGTGCGGCGGCGCCTCCGCGACAACCCCGTCGCCGGGGAGTGGGAGAAGTTCACGGCCGACCTGGCCGCGAACCTCACGATGGGGCTCTTCGACGAGAAAATCTGGGGGAAGATCGTCGGGGCGGCGCGCTGAACGGCGGGAGAAAAGCTCTCACCCTTTCGGTGGTGGTCGGAAACCTTCGGCATCGGTGGGTGGGTGAAGCCCACGAACCACTTCGTCCTGTCTGATGTCGAGAAGAGATTCGCGATTCATCTATAGAACCTCAATCGTCACTCGACCGACCGCCGAGAGCCCCACGAGGGAAATGCCGTCCCAGCGAAAATGGTCCGACCAGCGGTCGCGGCGAGGATGAAACAGGCGCTTGTTCTTTCCCGTCACAGGGTCTACTCCCGACTGGCGCGCCCATTTCCGCAACGAACAGCCGACACATGCCAGCGCGAGATTATCGAGTCCTCCTCCGCCGCCGCCCGCCCGAGGAATGATATGGTCGACGTGGAAGGCGGCCTCCTGCCGAAGCTGAGGAAGGCCGCAATACTCGCAGCGCCCCTTGGCCCGCTCGGCGACTTTCCGTCGGACCCTCGGAGGGAAGTCACTCATGACGGGACGGCACTCCGGCGGTTCGCAAGCTCGACACGGGATTTAAGGAGAGAAACCAGTTCCGCCATGTCAACAAGCCCTTCCGCCTCTCTTCGCTCCTCGGGGGTCAGCTTCTCGCCGCGATCTTGCTTGTCCAGGAGGACGTGGAGCCGCCTGTCGAGGGCCTTGGGGAAGCGATATCTCTTCAACGAAGAGGGCATTTCGATGCGCACGATGGAAGAACTCGCCATGACATTCTCCGAACGATCCGGCGCCCGTCGTCAATTCGCCGTCAGCGGCGTGTAGTCCAGCCCGAACGTCTCCGCCACGGCCCGGTTCGTCACCTGGCCGTCGCGGACGTTGACGCCTTCGGCCAGCGGCTTGCTCTCGCGCACGGCCTGGTCGAGGCCCTTCTTGGCGATCTTCAGCACATACGGCGTCGTCACGTTCGTCAGCGCGTAGGTACTCGTCCGGCCGACGGCGCCCGGCATGTTGGTCACGCAGTAGTGGATGACGCCATCGACGATGTAGGTCGGGCTGCCGTGCGTCGTCGGCCGCGCCGTCTCGACGCAGCCGCCCTGGTCGATGGCGACGTCGATGATGACCGAGCCGGGCTGCATCCGACTCAGGTCTTCGCGGATCACCAGGCGCGGCGCCTTCGCGCCGGGGATCAGCACCGCGCCGATGACGAGGTCCGCCTTGACCAGGCTCTCCAGCAGGTTGTGCCGGTGGTTGTACAGCGTCGTCACGTTCTTCGGCATCACGTCGTCGAGGTAGCGCAGCCGGTCGAGGTTGATGTCGAGGATGGTGACGTTCGCCCCGAGCCCCGCCGCCACCTTCGCCGCGTTGGCGCCGACGACGCCGCCGCCGAGGATCACGACGTTCGCCGGCAGCACGCCCGGCACGCCGCCGAGGAGGATGCCGCGGCCCTCGAAGGGGCGTTCGAGATATTTCGCCCCCTCCTGGATGCTCATACGGCCCGCCACCTCGCTCATCGGCGTCAACAGCGGCAGCCGGCCCTGGTCGTCGCGGATCGTCTCGTAGGCGACGGCGGTGACGCCCGACTGCATGACGGCGCGCGTCAGCTTCTCGTCGGCGGCGAAGTGGAAGTAGGTGAAGACGATCTGCCCGCGCCGCAGCAGCAGCCATTCCGGCGGCAGCGGTTCCTTCACCTTGACGACCAGGTCGGCGCGCTGCCAGACCTCCTCGGCGCCGGCGACGATCTCGGCGCCGTGGCGGGCGTAGTGGTCGTCGGCGATGCCGCTGCCCTGCCCGGCGCCGGCCTGGACGAGGACCTTGTGGCCGGCCCGCGTCAGCTCCTCGACCCCGACGGGGATCATGGCCACGCGGTATTCGTCCGTCTTGATCTCCTTCGGCACGCCGACGAGCATAAGGCACCTCCCCAAGGGGGTCGCGAAACGCGCGCCATTTTGGGAGAGGAGGCCGAAGCGAATCAAGGCCAAAGAGACGCGGCGGGGCGCGGCGCGACGCCCGCGGGAAAATCTCCCTCGACGCCGTCCGTGGCGGCCGGTCTAATCGGGGGAGGAGGCAAGGAGGCTTCCCGATGTCCGACAAGCCGTTCGACAAGAGCAGCAAGTGGCTGATCGACAACCAGGCGCGGGGCATGCTGCTGTTGGGCGGACTCCGTCAGGTGCGCCACTACCGGGCCAAACCGGGGCAAATTGTCCAGCCGAGCAAGCTGCCCGACGGCTTGCTGGAAGTGACGCTCGAAGGCCGTAAGAATCCGCTGCCGGTGCTGATCGAGGTCGCGACCTACCCCGACAAGCGGGCGGAGGAACAGGCGCTCGAGGATCTGACGTTGGCCTACAATGTCCTCGGCACGCTGCCGGAGTTGCTGATGTTGATCCTTCGTCCCAAGGGACGATACCGCATCAGCGGCAAGTACGAAGTCCGCAGCGAGCTGGGGTGGTCGCGGCTCGAAGGCGAGTGGAAGCCGGTCGAGCTGTGGAATCTGTCGGCGGAGGAACTGCTGGCCGAGGGCGACGCCGGCGTGACGCCGTGGGTGTCGCTGATGCGCTGCGACGGCCCGCCGGAAGACCTGTTGGAGCGCTGCCGCGAGAAGATCGAGCGCGAGGCGCCGCTGAAGCAGCAGGCCACGTTGAAGTCCGTCGCGCAGGTGCTGGCGCAGTTGAAGTATCCCCATCCGGAATTGTGGAAACTTTTAGGAGGTAAACCGGCCATGATCGAGTCGCCGCTGATTCAGGAACTGAGGGCGGAAGTCCTGCACGAAGCCATCCTGGAAGTCCTGAAGGATCGATTTCGCACCGTGCCGCGGGACGTCATCAAGCGCCTCCGCGCGCTCCTCGACGAGAAGACGTTGGTGCAGCTGAACGTCCAGGCGGCGAAGTGTCCCGACGTGAAGGCGTTCCGCGAGGCTCTGCTCCCTTGACGCCGCGCCCGGAACTCACACGCCTCCTGACGCACCACCGAGGACGTTCGCCGTGAACACTCTCCCGCATGCCGTGCCGAACGCCGAGCCCGGCGCGGCTCCTTCGGAGCCGATCCCGATCGCTCCGGCGCTGCCGACGCCGCTGGAGCGCCTCGCCGCCGGCAAGGCGCGGCGCTCGGCGGTGCCGCGCTCCGCGCACGCCGTCTGGGCGCCGCCGGCCGACCGCGCCGACCCCGTCGCCCTGCTTGAGGAGTCGAGCAAGTCGCGCCTGCAAAACCTCGTGCCGATCCGCTACGGCCGCATGCTCGTCTCGCCGTTCACCTTCCTGCGCGGCAGCCCCGTCGTCATGGCGCACGACCTGGGCGCGACGCCCGTCAGCGGCATCCGCGTCCAGGCGTGCGGCGACGCCCACCTTATGAACTTCGGCCTCTACGCCAGCCCGGAACGCAACCTCCTCTTCGACCTCAACGACTTCGACGAGACGCTCCCCGCCCCGTGGGAGTGGGACGTCAAGCGCCTGGCGGCGAGCTTCGTCGTCGCGGGACGCTCCCACGGCATGGGCGGCCGGGACTGCGCCGACGCCGCCCGCGCCGTCGCCCGCTCTTACCGTAAACACATCCGCAATTATAGCCTCATGCGCCTCCTCGACGTCTGGTACTCGCGCGTCGATGCCCGCGGCGCCCTGAAGGTTTTCGGCGGCGACGGCCGCAAGGGCATGGCGCGCCAACTCGACAAGGCGCGGCGGCGCAACAGCCTGCAAGCGCTGTCCAAGCTCGCGGCGGTCCGCGACGGCCGGCTGCACGTCGTCGACGACGGACCACTCGTCACCCACGTCCACGACGAACGCCTCAGTCACTTCCTGCGCCGCCTCACCGGCGGCTACCTGGCCACCCTGCAGGAGGACCGCCGCACCTTGCTGGAGCGCTACCGCTTCATCGACTTCGCGCTGAAGGTGGTCGGCGTCGGCAGCGTCGGCACGCGCTGCTACATCATGCTGTTCGACGGCAGCCACGCCGAGGACCCGCTGTTCCTCCAGATCAAGCAGGCGGAGGCGTCGGTGCTGGAGCCCTACGCGGGCAAGAGCAAGCACCACAACCGCGGGCGCCGCGTCGTCGCCGGGCAGCGGTTGGTGCAGTCGGCGAGCGACATCTTCCTCGGCTGGACGAGCGAAGGCGGCAACGACTATTACGTCCGCCAGCTGCGCGACATGAAGGGGACGGCGGACCTGGAGTCGATGTCGGCCGGCGACTTGATCGACTACGCCGGCCTATGTGGTTGGGTGTTGGCCCGCGCCCACGCCCGCTCCGGCGACGCCGCCGCGATCGCCGGCTACCTCGGCAAGTGCGACGCCTTCGACGAGGCGCTCGCCGCCTTCGCGACTGCTTACGCCGACCAGACGGAGCGGGACTACGAGGCACTCAAGGCGGCGGTCGACGAGGGCCGCGTCCCGGCCGAGAGGGGGGTTTAGCGCCGCCCTTGATCTACCCCGGCCCGCTGCCGTAGATGTGCTGGATCGGCGTCTTGTGTCCCCACAAGATTTGCTCGCGCGTCAGGCCGAAGACCGTGGCGACGCGGTCGCGCTCCGCCGGGCTCGGCGTCCAGCGCCCCAGCAGGATCGCCAGCACGCGCTGCTCGTCCAGGCCGGACTTTTCGGCCAGTTGCCGGTAGTCGATCTTGTGCCGTTCGCACAGTTCGTCGACCGTCGCCAGCGTGTCCATCGGCATATCTCCCGTTGTGCGAAGCCGCGGGCGACAGGGGCGGTCACGGCGTGCGGCCGAACTGCGGGCCGTGGCCGTGCAGGTGGCTCACCGGCGTCGTGTGCCCCCAGGCGACCTCGTCGCGCGTCAGGCCGAACGCCGCCGCCACCCGGTCGCGCTCGGCGGGACTCGGCGTCCAACGTCCCTCGAGGATGGCTCTCACGCGCCGCTCGTCCAGGCCGGCTTTCTCCGCCAAAGCGCGGGCGTCGAGGCTGCTCTCGCCGCAGAGTTCGGCGACCGACTTCCGCGTGTCCACGATAGGCCCCTCCGTTGCGCGTCGGCGGCGCGTGCGTTCTCTCACGGTCGCGGCTCGGGCCGGAGGCGCTGGACGAGGGCGAGGTACTCCGGCTCGCGGCGCAGCGACTCCAACTCGTAATCGCTTTCCATCTCCCCCACGTTGTTGTAGCCGAGCCGCACGGCGCCCGCCAGCGCCTTCAGCGCCGCCGCCCGGTAGCGCGCCGCCTCGGCGCCCTCGGGCGTCAGCGCCAGGGCGCAGAAGCCGTAGCAGCCGGCGACCTCGTACAAATTGCGGGCGTCGTCCGGCGCCGCGGCACGCAGCATCTCGGCGGCCTCCGCGGCCTCGGCGGGACGCCCGCGACACGCCAGCACGTTCGAGCGCTGCAGCAGCAGCCGACGGCGCGTCACCGACGGCTGCGCCCGGACGAACGCCAGGTCGTCGGCGGCGCGGACGGCCAGGCGGCACATATCGAGGCGCATTTGCAGAAATTTCCGCCGCTCGCCGTACTGCGGCTGGCCTTTCGTCTTGCCGGCGTCGTCCAGTGCCGTCAGCAGGGCGAGGCCGCGTTCGAGCCAGGGCAGCGCCGCCGTGTGGTCGCGCGCCGCCAACTCCGCCAGGGCCAGGTTGGTGCAAACGGCGATCAAGTCCGTTTGCGCCTCCGCGTTGTCCGGATCGAGCGCGGCGGCATTCTCGCGCGTCGCCAGGATCGCGAGGTACTGCTCCCGCGCCGCGCGCGGGCGGCCCAGGTGGCGCTCGACGTCGCCGACGCGCTCGCGGGCGATCGCCAGGTCGCGCCGGGAGCGGGCGCTGCCGGGGTCGGCGGCGGCGAGGCGCTCGCACTCGGGCAGCGCCAGACGGTACGGCTCGGCGGCGCCGGCGTAGTCCTGGCGCTGGTAGCGCGCGTCGCCGACCTTGATCCGCGCCAGCGCCACGTTGCGCCGCGCCCGCGCGTCCGCCGGGTCGTCCTCGGCGAGCTTGACGCGCTCGGCGAGGGCCTTGCCGAAGAGATCCTCGGCGGCGGCGAAGTCGCGGAGGACCAGGTGCAAGTCGCCGAGCCGCTCCCGCGCCGCCGCCACGTCGCGGCGCAGGGCGAGGTTGTCGCCGTCCTCGGCGAGCAGTTTTTCGCCCATCGCCAGGAATTGCTCGAAGGACGTCCGCGCCGCCGGCAGGTCGCGCAGCAGCAGGCTCGCCTCGCCCAGGCGCTCGTGCGACGTCATGAGGTCTCGGCGGTATTCGCGATGATTCGGATCGCTCTCGACCAGTGCGTTGGCCAGGCCCAGGCCCGCGCGGAACTCCTCGCGCGCCGCCGCCACGGCGCCGGTGGGCAGCAGCGCCAGTCCGGTCCGGTTGTGGACGATCATCCGCAGGTGGCGCGCCAGCGGCCCCGGAGCGAGCGCGAGATGCGCCTCGGCGACCGTGCGGGCCTTCGCCTGCCAGGCGAGGGCGTCGGCGGGTTTGCCCTGGAGGAGGCTGATTTCGCCGAGGCGGCTGTAGGCGGCGCCGCGGTCGTACTGGAACGCGGACTTGTCGGGGTGAGCCTCCGCCAGCTCGTCGGCGAGGCGGCTCATGCGCTCGAATTCCGCCCGCGCCTCGTCCGTCTTGCCCAGCGACAGCAGGAGTTCGCCGGCGTGGCGGTGGACCATCGCCGTGTCGTGCCCCGCGTTCGGGCCGCGCGGCGTGTCGGCGAGGCGCTTGAGCCCGGCGGCGGCGACGTCGAGCAGGTCCTGGCGCAGCGGCTGCATTCCCGGCCGTTCCTCCAGGCGACTTTGCACCGCGTAGACGAGCTTTTCCAGCGTTTCGAGGCTGAGGTCAAGCTGGCCGCGGGCGAAGTCGGCGCTCTCCTCGGCGCGGCCGGTCGCCTCGACGGCGTCCGCAACGGCACGGGCGAGTTCGCGATTCTGCTGGGCGAAGACGAGCGCCGCCGTGGTGCCGCCGCCGGCGAGGGCCGCAGCCAGGCCGGCGACGGCGGCGCTCAGCACGGCCACGCGCGGGTTGCGTCGCGCCCAGCGCCAGGCCAGCTCGCCGCGCCCCGCCGGCCGCGCCTGCACCGGCTCGCCGCGCAGCCAGTGGCGCAGGTCGTCGGCGAGGAGGGCGGCGCCGGCGTAGCGCCGGGCCGGCTCCTTGGCGAGGCAGGTCAGCGTCACCGTCTCCAGGTCGCGCGGCACGCGGTCGTTGAGGCGGCGCGGCGGCCGCGGGTCTTCGTAGAGAATCTGGTGCAGCAGCATCCGCGTCACGCCGCGGAAGGGGAGTTCGCCGGTGAGCAGTTCGTAGAGGATGACGCCGAGGCTGTAGACGTCGCCGCGGCCGTCGACCTTGCCGCCGTGGCCCGCCGCCTGCTCCGGGCTCATGTAGGCCGGCGTGCCGAGTACCTGGCCTTCGAGCGTGATGACGACTTCGGCCTCGGCGTTGCGGGCCAGGCCGAAGTCGGTGACGAACGCCTTCACGTCGTCGGCCGCCGACGCGCTCGGGTCCGAGCCGGCGAGGCGGCCGAGGAGGACGTTCGACGGCTTCAGGTCGCGGTGGACGATGCGGTGCGCGTGGGCGTGGGCGAGGGCGTCGGCGACCTGGGCGACGACGTCGGCGGCCTCGCGGAAGCCGAGGCGGCGCCGCAGCAGCAGTTCGGCGAGCGTTTCCCCCTCCACGAAGGCGCTGACGAGGTAGGGGCGGCCGTCGACGCGGCCGACCTCGTAGACGGGGACGATGCCGGGGTGGCTGAGGCGGGCGGCGTGGCGCGCCTCGCGGACGAAGCGCTCCTCGTCGGCGCCGCTGCCCCAGGCGTCGCCGCGCGGCACCTTGACGGCGACGGGGCGGTCGAGTTCGGTGTCGCGGGCGCGGTAGACCGTGCCGAAGGCGCCGCGGCCGGCGACGCCTTCGAGGAGGAACTTGCCGAGGCGCGTCGGCTTCTCCTCGGCCGGCGCCGCGTGTGCGGCGTCGAGGCGGAAGCTGAAGCCGCAGGAGGGGCAGGTCAACTCGCGCGCCGCGGCGAGCGTTTCGGGGAGCGGGTGATGGCAGCGCGGGCACGGCGGCCCGGACGGGGCGCCGACGACCGGCTCGCGCAGGCGCGAGGGCAAGTCGTCGTGGAACTGGGGGAAGCGGCCGAGGTACTCGTCGCGCGTCAGGGCCGGCTCGCGGCGGCGGCGCAGGGCGTACTCGGCGGCGATGAGGGTCAGCGCCCGCTCGCGGTCGGCGGCGATCTCCGGGTAGCGCCGCAGGTAGGTCTCGACGCGGACTGCCTCGCCGGCCTTGAGGCGGCACTCCAGGTCGGTGTGGACCAGCTCGGTGACGAGCGTCGGCCGCTCCACCCCGTCGGCGCGCAGGTACTCGTCAATGCTGGGAGGCCGGCCCTGCTGCCAGGCGTCCTCGAAGCGGGCGATGACCTCTTCGAGTTGAGCCCAGGCGCCGACGAACACATGCGGCCCGGCCTTCTTCGTTGACGACATGCGACGACATCTCCGCGGCGAACGGGGACTCCCATCGGAGGGAGTGCCGAAACGACGGCCGCGCCTGACACGGCCCGCCGTCCCGCGATCACTTTCTGATTCGGACGACCGCCGCTGTCGCCGCCTCGCGCACCTCCGGCGCCGGGTCGGTCTGTGCCAACACCACCAGAGACGCCGTCGCGGCGCGGGCCTCGGGGCCGATTTGGCCGAGGGCCTGGGCCACGCCCTGGCGCGCCAAAGGACTGTCGTTCGCCAGCCCCCTCGTCAGGGGCACGACGGCCGGCTTGCCGATCAGCGCGAGCAGGTCGACCGCCTTGCCGCGCACGTCCTTGCGCTTCTCCTCGCCGAGCATGTCGATCACCTTCGCGACGACCGGCGCGGCGTCGGCGCCGGCCGGCTTGAGGACCGTCAGCGTGGCTAGCACGTCGGTCCGCGTCTCGGGGTCGTCGAGGAAGCGCGCCAGCGGCGCCGCGCCGTCGCGCGCCGCCGCCGGGCCGATGGCCGTCAGGGCCGTCAGGATCGACTTGCGCAACTCCTTCTCGTCCAGCGACCGCGTCAGGCCCCCGACCGCCGGCGCCCCGGCGGGGCCGAGCTTGCCGGCGGCGTCGATGGCCGCGCGGCGCAGCTCCGTGTCGTTGTCGCGCAGCGCCCGTTGCAACTCGGGCACGACGTCCTTGGCCTCGGCGCCGACTGCGGCGAGCGCCGCCAGGCACGACTGCCGCGCCGGCGGCGGCAGGGCGTCGTCCTTAAGGACGTTGAGCAAGGCCGGCAGCGCCGACTTCCCGGCCGCGCCGACCTTCGCCAGTCCCCGCGCCGCCGAGCCGCGTAACTCCAGGTCGGCGTGAGTCAGCAGCGCCTGCAAGCGGGCCACGTCAGCGCCGCCGAGCGGCAGGTCCGCCGCCAGCGTCTCGCCGGCGGCCAGGCGCACCGACTTGTCCGCGTCCTTCAGCGCCTTGTCCACGGCGTCGCTCAGCCGCTGCCGGTCCTGGGCGCCAATGCGGCCGGCGGTGCGCACCGCCTTGGCCCGCGTCCTGGCGTCGGGGCCGTCGAGCAATTTCAGCACGGCGGGCAGCGCTTCGCGGGCGCCGGCGCCCATCTTCGCCAGCACGTCGAGGACGTAGAGACGCACCTCGACGCTGCTGTCGTCCAGCGCCGGAACCAGCAGCGGCCCGACGTCTTCCGCCGACGGCGTGCCGACCGCGCGCAGCGCCTCCTGGGTCATGCGGCGCACGAGGTCGTCGTCGTCCTTGAGGAGGCGAATGAGGTTGGGCAGGGCGACCTTGGCGGCGGGGCCGATCTCGGCGAGGCCCTGGACGCCTTCGCCGCGCAGGCGGGCGTCGGGGCTCTTCAGCTTGGCGACGAGGTCGGGGATGGAGGCCCGCGGCCCTCCGCCGCCGCCGGACGCGCCGAGCAGCGGCCGCGTCGAGCGGACCCAGGCGGCGCCGAGGGTGGGGGCCTTCGCCGTGCTCTTGAAGAGGCCCTGAATGAAGTCGCGCGCCTCGCTCTGGTCGATGAAGGTGCTGAGCAGTTGTCCGCCGCCGGTGCTTTGGGTGACGGCGATCAGTTCGCCGCGGTCGTTGACGAGGGGTCCGCCGCTGTCGCCGGGGTTGGTCGGCGACTGCGTCTCGACGACCTGGGCGGCGTGGCTGCTGGGGCCGCGCGCGCCCATCGCCTGCCACTGCCGGCGGTACACCTGGCGGACCGTCCCCGACGTGTAGACCCAGAGGGCGTCGCTGCTGCCGGGGTTGCCGACGGAGTGGACCATCTCGCCGGGCAGCGGGCTGCGGGTCGCGACCTGGAGCGGGTCGATGCCTTCAGGGACGCGGTCGATCTGGACCAGGGCGAGGTCGCGCGTGTGGTCGTGGGCGACGACGCGGCCGTGGATGAGCGTCGCGGGGTTGTTCTTCATGTGGTCCAGGTAGGAAGTGCGCTCGGCGACGATCTGGCCGTCCTTCTGGAGCGGGAAGAAGACGATGTAATCGGCGCCGCCCTCGACGACGTGGTGGTTGGTGAGGATGAGGCGGTTGGTGCGGTCGACGAGCGAGCCGGTGCCGCCGCTGACGCCCCTGCCGTCGCGCTGCGGGACGACGAGCCAGGCGACCGACTTGAGCAAGTAGGGATAGACGCGCTGTCCGCCGCTGGCGCCGCCCCCGCCGCCGCCGCCGACCTCGACCGGCTTCTCGGCGCCGCCTCCCGCCGCCACGACGGGCGGGTTCACGACCACGGGCGCTCCCCCGGCGGGCGGCGCTACGACCGCGGGCACCCCCCCGGCGGGCTTCGCCAGGTCGACGCCCTGCGGCGGCGCCGCAGGCGCCCCGAACCCGCCGTCGTCGGGCGGGGCGAGGATGCCGTTGTTGCCTGGGACGGCGCTGAATTCCTTCGCCTTGGGCGGCGAGAGGAAGATGATGATCGCGACGGCGACGCCGGCGACGACCAGGGTGACGCCGCCGATGCCGGCCCAGACGACCGGCGAGGGTCCCTTCTTTTTGAGGCTCTTGCGGGGGCGCGGCCTGTCGTCGTCGCGGTCGTCCTCGTCGTCGTCCTCCTCCCGGCGCTTGGCGACGGCCTTCTTCGCGGGCGGCGCCTTACCGGGGCGCGTCGCCCGGACCTCCCCGGCCGGCGCTTTCTTGGGCGGCGCCTTCTTCGGCCGGACGTCCTCGACGTCCTCGACCACCTCGACCTCTTCCACGACCTTCGGCTTGGCGGCGACGACGGGGATGAGGGTCTCGCACTTACGGCAGCGGATCTTCTTGCCCTTCAAGTCCTCGCCGACCGCGTAGGCGGCCTGGCACTCGGGGCAAGTCACGCGGATGGGCATGGGAACCTCCTGGTACAGGGCGGACGTCCGAGGCGGAAGAGGAGTGAGCCCCCCAGTCGCTGGGGAGTGGAAATGATCTTACTCGCGCGGGACGGGCGTTCGCAAGGGAATTCCGGATTCGTCTCACGTTCGGGTGCGTGCGCGGATTCCGGTGGTTGGGTATTGAGCCCCGTTCAGAGATCGTCCCGCTTTGGGAGCCTTGTCTGTCAATGGTTTACGTCGTCAGGGGTGGACAAAATGGGGGAAGCCGCTGCAATGACCGTGTTCTCGCAGACAAGGCTCCCAAAGCGGGACGATCTCTGAACGGGGCTCTCGAACCAACCACCCGAAACCCGTCGCGCACCCGTACTCGGTACTCGGTACTCCGTTCCAATCTTCCCCCCGCGACGACGAATAACCTCGGGGAGGACTCGCGCCCGACGTGAGCTTTGACTCCGTTTTCGCGAACTCGGTATAATCGACGGTAGCCTCCTCGTTACCCGGAAGCCACAGTCGGCGAGGTCACCATGCTCACTGTCCCCCGGATCGCACGGACCGCCGGCCGGATTCTCGCGGCGTGGGCCTGCGCCTTCGTCGCCCTCGCCCCCGCCGCCCGCGCCGAGGACGCCGCCGACGGCCTGTTCGTCACCGTCCCCAACCCGATCACCACCGAGGTCGTCAACCGCGTCCGCGAAACCACCGAGCGCGCCGTGCGCGGCTCCCGCCCCGGCGACGCCGGCGCCCCGCGCCGCGCCTTGAAAATCGTCTACGACTTCAACCCCGACGGCCGCCCCGCCGGCAGCGACTTCGGCCCCTGCTACCAGCTCGCCGCCTTCCTCCTGGAGCAGCACGACGTCCACACCGTCGCCTTCGTCCACGGCGAGACGACGCGCCACACCGTCCTGCCGGTCCTCGCCTGCAAGGACGTCGTCATGTCGTCGGCCGCGCGCCTCGGCGACGTCCGCCGCGACGACGACCTGGCGCGGCCGCTGGCCGGCGCCGTCCTCGAAGCGTACCGCGAGGTCGTCAAGGACCGCCGCTGCCCCGCCGTCGTCCTGAAGATGCTCGACCGCGACATGGAGGTCGTCCGCGCCAAGCGCCTCAAGGCGAGCGGCGACTGGTTCGTCGACAAGCGCCAGCAGGACGCCGAGGCGAAGAACGGGGTGATCGTCCTCGACCCGACGCCGGTCGTCGGCGCCGGCGCCCACAGCACCCTCTACACGCAGGAGCAGGCCGACCGCCTCGGCCTGTGTACCCTGCGCGAGGAGAATCGGCAGGGAGTCGCCGAAGCCTACGGCCTGCCGGCGACGAGCCTGCGCGAGGACCCGCTGATGGGCCGCACGCCGCTCGCCTGGCACATCCCCGTGCGCGGCGCCGTCACCGAGGCGCTGGCCGAATCGGTCAAACGTCAGGTGGGGCGCGCCATCGCCGAGAGGGCGAACCTGATCGTCCTGGAGTTGGCCTGTGGCGGCGGCGACACCGTCGTCGCCCGCGACCTCGCCGAGTTCCTGCGCACGCGCAAGGACGACCGCGGCAAATTCCCCGTCATGACGGTCGCTTACGTCCCCGAAGGCCAGGCGCCGGACACCGCCGCCTACCTGGCGCTCGGGTGCAGCGAGGTCGTCATGCACAGCAAGGCGAGCCTCGGCGACTTCTCCGCCGTCGTCACCGAGATGCGTAACGGCGTCCGCGCCGACGTCGACCCGGAGCGGAACCGCGCCCGCCGCGAAGCCCTGGAAGGGTTGGCGCGG
The DNA here is from genome assembly GCA_038229635.1 of Gemmatales bacterium. Lineage (GTDB taxonomy): Bacteria > Planctomycetota > Planctomycetia > Gemmatales > Gemmataceae > DATFNV01. The sequence continues at coordinate 7,781 of JBBROG010000095.1, read as the reverse complement.
GAGCAGGGCTATCCGCCGCTGTTGGCGCGGGCGCTGCTGGAGCGCGAGTTGACGGTCTACCAGGTGCGGCACCGCAAGACGGGCGAGATGGCCTTCGTCACCGGCGAGGAGTTCCGCGCCGACCAGGCGGTCGCCGCGCCGAAGTGGGGCCAGGAGCAGGTCGTCAAGCCGGGCGGGCACGACGGCAAGACGCTGGTGCTGACCGCCGACGAGGCGCGGCGCTGGGGCGTCGCCCGCCGCCCCGCCGATAGCCTCGACGAGGTCTACGCCCGCTACGGCGTCAAGCCCGCCGAGGTGCGCGAGGCCGGCGGCGACTTCCTCGACGAGTTGGCCGAATTCCTGCGCCGGCCGCTGACGCGCTTCTTCGTCGTGATGATCGGCATCGTCTGCCTGATCCTCGAGCTCAAGCTGCCGGGCACGGCCGCACCGGGCGTGGTGGCGGCGATCTGCTTTGTCCTGTTTTTCTGGTCGCACTCGCAGGCGGCGGGGCTCGACCTGTTGGCCGTCCTGCTGTTCCTGTTGGGCCTGGTGCTGATCGCCCTGGAGGTGTTCGTCATCCCCGGCTTCGGCGTGACCGGCGTGGCGGGGACGCTGCTGATCGTCTTCAGCCTGGCGCTGGTGGCGCTGGAGAAACGGCCGCACACGAGTGACGAGTGGGCCGGCCTGCTGACGCTGATGGCCCAGTTCGGCCTGGGCCTGGCGGGCGCCGTCGTGCTGGCGGTGCTGATCGCCTCGTACCTGCCGAACATCCCCGTGCTGAACCGCCTCGTCCTGAAGGCGCACCCGGACGTGACGGACCTGACCGACGAGGCGCCCGTGTCGCTCCTGCGGCCCGAGTTGGCGGCGCTGCTGGGGGCCATCGGCGCCGCCGCCACGCCGCTGCGGCCGGCGGGCAAGGTGAAGTTCGGCGAGGAGTACGTCGACGTCGTCGCCGAGGGGAGCTATGTCGAGGCCGGGACGCGCGTGCAGGTCGTGGAGATCGAGGGAAATCGGATCGTGGTGAAAGAGGTTCTGTGAGCCGACCGCTCCCGTCGCTCGCGGCTTCGCACTTGCCAAGCCGCAAGCGGCGGGAGCGGTCGCGCCGGGACGCATGAAGATGGACCCGAGCAACCTGATCGTGGCCTACGCCCTGATCGCCGTGGGCTTCTTGCTGCTGGCCGGCGAACTGTTCCTGCCGGCGAGCGGGACGCTGTTCCTGCTGTCATTCCTCTGCATTGTCGCCGGCGTCGCCATGACGTTCTACCACGACGCCTCGACCGGGGTCGTCACGCTGGTCGGCGTCGGCGTCGCGCTGCCGTTGGCGGGCGGGCTGCTGCTGCGCTACTGGCCGCGGACGCGGATGGGGCGGAAAATGTTCCTCAGCGGACCCGACGAAGACGCGACCGTCGCCGCCATGCCGGTCAACCTGGAGTTGGAGCGCCTGCGCGGCCGCTTCGGGCGCGCCGTCTGCGATTTGCGGCCGTCGGGTGCCACCGACTTCGACGGCTGGCGCGTCGACACGATCACCGAGGGCCTGATGGTCGAGGCCGGCCAGTGGGTGCGCTGTGTCGACGTGCGCAGCGGCAAGGTGGTCGTGCGCCCGGCCGAGAAGCCGGAAATGACCGACCTCGAGAATATGGACCTGAGTTGACGCCCCCCGCCGCTCGCGGCTTCGCAAGGGCCAGGCCGCAAGCGGCATCGCCGAAAGGGACTCCCTCATGAACGCTCTGCTCGCCGACTTTCCCGACAACTTGCCCGGCGGCGCCATCGGCGGCATCGGCCTGCTCGTCGGCCTCATCGTCGTCCTGATCGGGCTGTTGATCTTCTTCAGCTTCCTGCGCCTGTGGATCCAGTCGCTCCTGGCGCGGGCGAACGTCGGCATCATCGACATGGTGCGCATGAAGCTGCTGAACATCGACTACGGCATGATCGTGCGCCACAAGATCGCCCTGGTGCAGGCCGGCATCGGCGTCAAGACGCAGGAGATGGAGGCGCACGTCCTATCGCGCGGCAACGTGCCGAAGGTGTCGGCGGCGGTCATCGCCGCGCATAAAGCGGGCCTCGACCTCTCCTGGCGCATCGCCGCCGCCATCGACCTCGCCGGCCGCGACGTCCTCGAAGCCGTCAAGATGAGCGTCAAGCCGGAGGTCATTCCGTGCCCGGACCCGCGCCTCGGCAAGAACATGCTCGAGGGCGTCTGCCACGACGGCATCCAGCTCAAGGCGCGGGCGCTGGTGACGGTGCGGACGAAGCTCGACCGCCTCGTCGGCGGCGCCGACCGCGAGACGATCATCGCCCGCGTCGGCGAGGGCATCGTCAAGGCCATCGGCAACGCCATGAAGTACACCGAGATCCTGGCCAACCCGAACATGATCTCGCGGGCCGTGCTGGGCAACTCCCTCGACGCGCAGACGGCGTTCGAGATCGTGTCGATCGACGTCGCCGAGATCGACGTGGCCAAGAACGTCGGCGCCGACCTGCAGATCAACCAGGCCCAGGCCGACCAGCAGGTGGCCGTGGCGACGGCGGCGGCGCGCAAGGCGGCGGCCCAGGCGCGCGAGCAGGAGATGCGCGCCCTCGTCGAGGAGAACAAGGCGAAGGTCGTCCTCGCCGAGGCCGAGGTGCCGCTGGCGATCGCGCAGGCGTTCCGCGAGGGGCGCATCGGCGTGATGGACTATTACAATCTGAAAAACGTGCAATCGGACACCGACATGCGTCGCTCCATCGCCGGCGTCGGCGTCGGCGGCGCCAACAGCGAGCGCACGGAACGGATGGGGACGTAAGGCCGCTTGCGGCTTCGCACTCGCCGCGCCCGCGCTTTGGGCCAGTATCAGGAGACTCCGATGGGCCTGGAAGTCCTGGTCATCCCGGTCATCATCGCCGTGGCGGCGTGGATCCTGACCACGATCCTGCGCGGCGAGGGCTCGCGGCCCGTCCGCCGCGAGCCGGCCGCCCTCGGGGCGAAGTCGCGCCCCGAGGGGACGACCGACCTCGACCGCTTCCTGGAGGAGGTGAACCGCCGCCGCCGCGCCGCCGACGAGCGCCGCGCGCCGCCCGCCGTGGAGATGCCGCCCGCCGTGGAGGCTCCGCCTCCCACGCCGCCGGTGCCGCGCCCACGCCCGGCTCCGACCCCGCCAAGTATCGGCCGCCCGGCGCCGCGCCCGGCCGAGGTTCCGCCGCCCGCGGTGGTGCCCGTCCTGGTGGTGGGGGTCGTGGACGACAAATCGATCGCCTCGCCCCCCGCCGTTCGGGACGTGCCCGCCATCGGCGCCGCCCCCGAGCCGCCGAGTCTCCAGCCGGCGACGGTCGCCGGCAACCTGCGCGGCCTGATGCGCTCCCGCGAGACCATCCGCACGGCCGTCATCCTTCAGGAGATCCTGGGACCGCCCCGCGGCCGGCGGCGCCCGCGTTGAGCCACCGAAAGACGAGGAAACCGATCAAGTCGTGCAGGAAATGCGCCGTCATCGTCACGGCGAGTTGGTCCGCGCACAGCCGCAGAGCCGCGACGAACAGCAACCCCTCCCACATCGCCCAGACGGTGAACGGCCACAGGTCGCGGCGAATGTGGTGGAGCAGTCCGAACACGACGGCGGACGGAATCAGATAACGCAGGTCCGCGCCGAGTCCGCGAAAGACCGCCTCCTCGCCGACGCCCGCCATCGTCGCCCCGGCGAGAATGGCCGCCGCACTTTGTCCCCGAAACACCTCCGCCAAGGCGCGATGGCGCCGCCGGTACGGCTCTCCGACGACGAGCAACCCCAGGCCGTGAATGAGGCCGTCGCTGCCCAGCACGACGCCGACGGCGAGGACGCCGAGGAAGGCGTTGTGCCAGGTGAAGAGCAGCGGCGGGCCGAGGTCGAACGCGATGCGCGCGCCGAATCCCAAGAGCGCCAGGATGACGAGCCCGGCGAGGGCGCCGGCCCAGGTCCGCTTGAGAAGAAAGAGCATGTCACACCCCGTCGGAAGAGAGAGTTCCCGCGTCTCCTCCCTCTGGCTGCATCGCCTCGGAGGCCCGGTACGCTAGTTGCACATGTTTGTTATCGTCGCGGACACGCCGGGGAAGGCGGAAGGGGATTTGTCTTATCCTCTTTAAGGACGAAGCCATCGTCCCGAGGGTCGGTAACTATTTTCCGGGGGGACGCGTGATGGACGCCGAACGCGCGGGCCAAAAGGTCGTGCTCATCGTCGATGACAACGCCGACGTGCGGGAGTCGGCCGCCCTGCTCCTCCGCCTCCTGGGCTTCCGGGTAGCAACGGCGGGGGACGGCCGGCTGGCTCTCGGCTACCTGCACTCCCACCCGGCGCCCTGCCTCATCCTCCTCGATCTCCGGATGCCGGTGATGAACGGCTGGCAGTTCCGGGCCGCTCAGTGCAAGGACCCCCGCCTGGCGCCCATCCCCGTGGTCATCTGCTCGGGGGAGGCGGACGTCCGGCGTGAGGGGGAGTTCAAGGACGTGGTGGCGGTCGAGTCCAAGCCCCTGGACCCGGACCGCCTGGTCGAACTCCTCCACGGCTGCCGGTGAGTCGCCCGCCCGACAGCGCGTCGGGTGCTAGAGCAAATAGGCGTAGTTCAACAGCCGGTCGTTGAGCGTCGCGGCGGCGTCCTCCATCAGGCGGCGGTCGCCTGAGCCCATCGCCAGGCGCACCTGACGACACAGGTCCTCCAACTCGCGGCGGTCGTTGACGTCCTCCACCTTCGGAAGCACGTCTTGCTCGGTCTTCTTCAGCACCTCCAGCGCGTCGCGGAATTCCGCCGTCGATTCCAGGTCGGCCGTGCGGCTGACCAGGTCCTCGTTGATCCGCTTCAGCTTGACCAGTTGCGCCGTGGCGAGCTGGTCTTCGCCCGCCTGCTGGATGGCGAAACGCTTCTTGACGCCGCCGTGCGTGTCGTGGATTTGCACCGTCAGAATGCCGTCGTCGCCGTACTCGAACGTGACGTCGAGGGAGCCGTCGCGCTGGGACCGCGAGGGCTTGAACTCCCACGGAATCTCCGCCAACTTGACGTTCTCCGTGCCGTCCGGGTCGTCGTAGACGTCGCCCTCGAAGACGCTGATGAGGACGCGCTCCGCCGGGTCCGCCACGGGGAAGTACGTCTTCGTGAACGAACAGGGAATGTCGCTGCCGCGCTTGATGATCGGGTCGAGGTAGACTTGCCGCCGCTCGTTCACCGGGTTGGCGCAGAGCGAGTGTTCGAGCTTGACGCTGTAGGCGTAGTTGTCGAGGCCCGGCGCCCCTTGGAGGATGGCCGAGACGATGGCCGCGCCTTGGGCGACGCAGGTCATCGGGTCGACGCGGTCGAACGGCTCCGGCTCGCGGCCGGCGAGCTTCTCCGTGACGTAGCGGCGCACCATCGGGATCTTGCTGGTGCCGCCGACGAGCAGCACTTTGTCGATGTCTTTCGGGCGCAACCCGCGCAGCTTCAGTGCCTCGTCGATCGCCTCGCCCGACTTGACGACGAACGGCATGATGACCTTCTCGAACTGGCCGCGCTCGATCTCCTCCTCCAGCGACAGGTGCCGCTCCGGGACGAGTTGGGCCTTGCGGGCGACGGCGACGTGTTCGGTCGACAGGTCGATCTTGGCCTTCTCGACGGCGAGCAGGAATTGCTGCTTGTAGGGCGAGTGGAGGATGTCGAAGCCGGTCCGCTTCTCGAAGCGCTCGGCGACGACCTTGGCGAGGGCGAGGTCGAGATCGTCGCCGCCGAGCTTGCCGATGCCCTTGCTGGAGATCTCCTCGAAGATGCCGTGGTGGACGCGCAGCACGGTGACGTCGAGGGTGCCGCCGCCGAAGTCGTAGACGAGGATGGTCTGGTCGTCGCGGGCGTTGAGGCCGTAGCAGATGGCGGCGGCGGTCGGCTCGTTGATGAGGGTCAGCACCTTCAGCCCGGCGGCGCCGGCGCAGACCTTGGTGGCGTGGCGGGCCAACCCCTTGGAGTTGGCCGGAATGGTGACGACGGCGCTGGTGAACGCCTCGCCCAGGGCCTGCTCGGCGTCTCTCTTGAGCAGGCTGAAGAGCATGACGGCGATTTGCTCGGTGCGCAGGTTTTGGCCGACGAAGGGGACGCGCTCGGGCGTGCCGAGGATGCGCTTGATGCTGCGGAGGGAGCGCTGCTCGTCGTAGTTCTCGCGGGCCTCCTGGCCGAGGGCGAGGGTGCCGTCGCGGCGCATGGTGACGACGGACGGGGTCCACTTCTGCCCCTCGTGGTTCGGCACCACCTCCGCCTTCCCGTACTGGAAATTCGCCACGACCGAGTTGCTGGTGCCGAAGTCGATACCGATGTAGGGCATGAGAGAAACCACCCTTCGTTGACCCTTACGCCGGCCCGAATTTCTTGGGACGTAAGGGGTTATGGATTTCTGTCTTTTCGTTCAGGGCCTGTTTTTTCCGCCCAGGCCCCCCGTTTCTCGCCAATTCCGTACCCATTCCGTACCGCTTTGCCCCAACGCCCCTCCGTGAAGGCGGCATTGCCGCCTCGGGCCTGGGCCTACTTCCGGCCCGCCCCGCGTCCTGACAGGATACCCCGCCGGCGGGCGCGGGGGAAGGGCCCGCCCGCCCCGGCGCTACAGGGTTGTTCGCTCGCGGCGGCGTTTCCTTTAGCCGCCCGCTTGATTTTGGGGTCGGGCGAGTGGTGAGACGGGGGCAGCCGGAGCCCACGTGGCCCTGGCCGCACTGGATCGGCGGGCGGGAGGCGTCCTAAATCCGCCGGAAGAATCGGCAGCGACATGAACGGGCTCGCTTCCAACTCTGTCAGCCAGCTTCGGTCGCTACAGGCTGACGCGCGGTGAAAACTTTTCTGATTTTTCAATAACTTGCTATGGAGTCGCCTGGTATTCATGCGTATAGTGCAGAGTGGGGCACGCTCGGAACAGGCGCCCGGTACAATGAGGAGCATGACCTCTCGACCCGATCTGTCGCCAGGGCACCTGGAATTCGACCTCGCGTGAGGACGGGCCTGGCAAAGCGGGGCTGCGGTCTACCGTGGGAGCATTCCCGTGGCCGAAGACTTCTTTGAAGAGCAGTCCGAGCAATCCCAAGTCAAGGCGGCCATCGTCTCGAAGTACTTCTGGGCGTGGGCGAAGATCATCATCGCCGTCCAGCAAAGGGGAGGTCGAGACCAGCGCATCGCCTACATCGACCTTTTCGCCGGCCCAGGCCGTTACTGCACTATCCTCATGAATCCATGTTCAAGCAATCAGTTTGAGCAGGCCCCCGAAGAGGGCTCGGATTTTCCGCGTCAGCGGCCGACGACGGCCCACGCGCCAATATTCCTGCCGCAGCCCCTCCCGTTTCAGGGCGTTGCAACGATCGGCGTGCGACGGACGACGCTCCGAGTCGTCCCACGGGCTGTCCCGCCGGTCGCGGAGCCGGCCGGCCGGTCGATGCCACGCCCCCAGCGCCACCCGCGGCCCGCGCCGCCTTGAGGAACGGCCGCTTGGCGTAGGCCCCGTCGGTCACCACCCACAGGACTTTTCCCAGGTAGCCCAGCCAGTCGGCCGCCCAGGCGACCAACTCGGCGGCCCTCACGAGCTTGGTGCGGAAGCCGACTCCTTAGAGCGTCGTCCGCCGGCTGACGTCCTTGGCGCGGACGTAGAGCAGGGCGCGCAAGGGCAGACCGATGACACCCCAGCGCGGGTGGCAGGCCAGCCAGGCGATGGTCACCCAGATGTGCCCGTAGAGGAACTTCTGCCCGGCCGGGCCAGGCGTCGGGTTGTGGTGAATGCCGGCGCCCTCGACGTGCGGGCCGTAGCGCTTGGTGGGGGTGTCGTCCAGGCCGAGCAGGATGCGCTCGCCCGGGGCAACGA
>JBBROG010000094.1:0-28086 GCA_038229635.1 Gemmatales bacterium | reverse complement strand
CATCCCAAGTCTCCAGGAGAACACTGGGCAGGGAATAGGGTAGGAAACGAGGCTCGATTGGCTGAGGGACAAGCTCGCTAGGGGACGAAAGAGGCATAGCCCAGATCGCCCTGATTGCCCATTGTGGTGCGTAAGCCCTGGCTAGTAGGGGTGATCCACGGCTATCGAGCCGTGGCCCCATTGAAGCGTTCCGCGCCTGGGTGAAGCTCGGCTACGTCTTCGGGTGATCCACGGCTATCGAGCCGTGGCCCCATTGAAGCGACGGACAGGCTGTTGTACAGGCCACTGACGTACAGGTGATCCACGGCTATCGAGCCGTGGCCCCATTGAAGCATTCCTCTCTCTCCAGTAGTCAATGATATTGAATATTTGTGATCCACGGCTATCGAGCCGTGGCCCCATTGAAGCGTCTAACATCAAACTCCCTAAAAATAGGTATCCGGCCGTGATCCACGGCTATCGAGCCGTGGCCCCATTGAAGCTCCACCACGGGGCGAAACAGGTCGCCGCCCTGCTGCTGGGGTGATCCACGGCTATCGAGCCGTGGCCCCATTGAAGCCCGCAGCTCGCAGGGCCAGCCGCTGGAGGTGGAGCTGACGTGATCCACGGCTATCGAGCCGTGGCCCCATTGAAGCCCCCCGCAGCGCGGGCAAGTATGCTTCTTGCGCATCGTGATCCACGGCTATCGAGCCGTGGCCCCATTGAAGCGAGGCCGCGAGATTGTCCCAGGTGTGCGTGCCGGTGGTGATCCACGGCTATCGAGCCGTGGCCCCATTGAAGCAAGTCGTCGGCCGTGGCGAGGCCCTTGCTCACGGCGTGATCCACGGCTATCGAGCCGTGGCCCCATGGAAGCGTGAATAATCTCGGTAGGGATCTTGACGTGGCACGGTGTCATCCACGGCTATCGAGCCGTGGCCCCATTGAAGCGCCGATACCTTCTGTCGGCAGTCAGTCGGGGCGACGTGTCATCCACGGCTATCGAGCCGTGGCCCCATTGAAGCCTGGCGGCCGGGATTCCAGACCGGCGAGACCATTCGGCCAGGGCTTGCGCATCTGCCCGCGATCCGATAACGGGCGATAGCACTTTGAGCAGGAAGTCCTGATCGCACAAGGCCCTGCGGCTTTTTTGTTTGAGGTTCAGCTTGGGTGCAGGAATGGAATCAGGGGCTTCAGTTACATGGACTTTCGCGGATTCTCCTGAACGGCCGGCCAGTGGTTGAGGGATGAAAGGAGAGGGGGTTCCTCCTAAACTTGAGGGTGAGTACCGTCCTCATGGAATGAGAGGTTCCCCCATGTGGGCCATGATACACTCCCTCGCCCCCATCGTCGAAGCCCTCGCCCCCGCCTTCACCGCCCCCTCGGCCGCCACCGCCGCCCAACTCCTGCTTGCCTGGGTCATGTGCCTCGGCAAACATACCCTCGGCCGCGTCGCCGAGAATGCCCACCCCGACACCGTCCCCGACCACACCCGCCGCCACGGCCTCGACACCTGTTACAACTTCTTCGAGCGCTCCGCCTGGACCCCGGACGGCCTGGCGCGGCGCCTCGGCGTCCTTATCCTCACCCGCCTCAAGTTCGGGGGCGCCGTCACGCTCCTGGTCGATGACACCCTGGCCCACAAGCGCGGCAAGTCGGTAGGGGGCCTCGGTTGGTTCCGCGACGCCGTGGCCTCGACCCAGAAGCGCGTCGCCACGGCTAGCGGTCATAACTGGGCTGTTCCGCGCCAGCAAACAAGTCCTGCACATCGAGGCGCCGCAGCATTGGTCGCGCGAGGCGGTGGAGAAGGTGGCGCCGTGGGTGTGGTCGATGCAGAGCGTGGTAAGGGTGTGGTATGTGACGGCAGGCCACGCCCTGCCGGAGGCGGAGGAATTGCGCGCCCGGATGGGGGCGTGGGACAGTGAGTGGTCGCTGCGCCATAGGGTTCATGTGCCGCGCCGTGCCATTCTCGGCGCATCAATTAACACCGACTCCGCAGATCTGGCCGAACTGCGGGCGATAGCAAAAACGCTGGAAAACTGGGCCGACCTCGCGGCCTGACCTCGCCCGAAATCTGCGAAAGGCCAGATAGATAAAGACGATGACTTCGCGAGCGATTTGCGAACGTGGCTGGTCGGCCCTGACCCCGCATTAGCCGTGTATGTGGCGCTTTCTCGCCGAAGAGGAAGCGCCTCCGGGAGTTTCATTACGGCAGTCTGTTCTGCTCGATCTTTAGAACCGTTCGGTCGAACGTGGCCATCATTCGAGGTGCGCGATACCAACTCGTGAAATTCGACCTTTTGCAGGAGGTATTGCCGGATCACACATGAGGCGCGGCGAATTCTCCCCCTTGTCGGCACGATGACCGAGTTGCCGCGGGCGGGCGTGGCGGCGGGCGAGTCCTACCGCCGGCCCTGACGACCGCGGACTTTTTGCGTCACCCTTCCGCGGGCAGGCGGGCCACGTCGCGGACCGTGCGGGCGATGTCGAGCATCATGTCCTGGTTGCCGCCGCGGTAGAGGATGAAGGCGGCGTTGCCGTGGTCCTTCGTCAGCGCCACCTGCGACGTCGCCCGGAAGATCGCGAAGTACCAGAAGAGCAGCCCCGGAAGGACGCAGGCGCCGAACAGCAGGAACATCGTGATCCACTCCATCGCCGTCGTCTCGTCCGCCTGCCCGTAGACGAGGCCGGCGTAGGCGTGGACGTCGATCTCCAGCGGCGGCCGCGGCAGGAAGCAGACGCTCCACGTCTTGGTGAGGCGCACCCGCCCCTTCTTGTTCCGCTTGAGACTAATGCGGTCGTAAGTGCCGAGCATGAAGGCGAGCATGACCGTGAGGACGAACCACGGGAAGAACCAGCCGAACAGGCCGATCTCGTTGACCTGCGCCTGCCAGATCATCAGCGGCAGCGCGACGCACTCGACGCCGACGAACAGGCCGACCCGCGCCCCGGCCGGCAGCCCCGGCCGCCACACGCGCTCGACCGGCTCGAACTCCTGCACGACCTTCTTGCCGACGCGCAGGTCGAGGCCGCAGCCGGTGCAGAGGACGGCGTCGCGCGGGATCATTTTGGAGCAGCCGGGGCACTTCCGCTGCTCGTCGAGGCCGGGGACGAAGTAGGGTTTGCTGTCGTCCTCGTCTTCGGAATGGTCGTAGGCGTAGGGGGCGGGCGGCGGCAGGGCCAGCTTCGGCGCGACCGAGCCTTTGGCGGGGCGGCGCTCCCTCGGCTCGGCTTTCGCTTTCGCCGGGCGGCGCGGCGGCGCCTCCGCCGGCGCGTCGTCCTTGAGCAAGACGTCCTCGGCCATCGCGTCGAGGGCGACGGTCGGCGGCGCGGCGGGGGCGGACGCCTTCGCCGGGCCTGGCTTCTTCGCCGGGCGCGACGGCAGGTCGCACATGACGCCGCACTGCGGACAGCGGGCGCGGGCGCGGGCGAAGTCGTCGGCGACCTCGACGCGGCCGCCGCAGCCCGGACAGAGTGTCGATACGCTCATGGACTCCTCGGGAAATCACCTTCACGGCGTGCCGCGAGCGCGCGCCCCAGCGCCGCCCGCGCCGCGCCCGCCAGCCGCGACCCTTCCGGACCTCCGGCCAGCGCCTCCAGCGCCCGCCGCGCCTCCGGCGAAGCCGCCTGCTCCAGCACTTCCAACGCCCTCAGCCCGCGCCGCACGTCCGGCGGCGCCGCCCAGCCGCTCTTCGACCGTTTCAGCAGCTCGCGGGCGCGCATGTCCGCCTCCAGCGACGGCGGCGCTTGCAGGACCTTCCTCAGAGCCGCCTCGGCCCCGCCGCCGATCTCCTGCAACGCCGTCGTTGCCCGGTCGCGCGCCTCCAGCTCGTCGTCGTCGAGCTGGGCGACGAGGCGGGCGACCTTCCGCGCGTCGGGCGGCGTGTCCGGCTTGACGTGCCCCGCCAGGAACGGCACGGCGCGACTCGGCGAAGCGGCCAGGGTCCAGACGGCGCGGTGCGCCTTCGCCGCGTCCTCGTCGAGCAGGTCGGCCCACGCCGTCTCGACGTCTTTTTCCGCCAATTCCGACGCCCTCAGCGTGCCGTCGGGGGCGCGGCCGGTCAGATCCCAGATGAGGAGCGTGTTGTCCGAACTGCCGGTGACGAGGCGCCGGCCGTCGCGGCTGAAGGCGAGGGCGCCGACATCGCCGCGATGTCCGTGCAGCCGCAGCCGCTCCTTGCCCGTGGCGACCTCCCAGACCGAGACGGCCGTCCAACTCCCCGTCGCCAGCGCGCGGCCGTCCGGCGAGAAGGCGACGGCCATGACGTAGCCGGAGGCATTGCCGGCGACGCGGGCGACGCGGGCGACGGGCTCGCCGGTGTCGAGGTCCCAGACATGCGCCGCGCCCTCCGTGTCGCCCGCCGCCAGCGTCTTGCCGTCGGGCGCGAAGGCGAACGTGAGGACGCTGGCTCCGTCCGTGTCGAGCGTCCGCGCCTCCTTCGCGGCGGCCACGTCCCAGAGGCGCAGCCGGCCGTCGTCGTGCGCCGAGGCGAGGCGCGTGCCGTCCGGCGAGAAGGCCAGGAACCGGGCGGGCGTCGCGGCCCCCTTCAGCCGGCCTTGCTCCGCGCCGTCGGCGCCGAGCAGGCGGATCTCGCCGCGGGTCGTCGAAACGGCCAGGCGCTTGCCGTCCGGCGACAGGGCGACGGAGGCGGAAGACGCGGTCGGGTCGTAGTCGGGTCGCCGAAGGACTTTTTCGCGGCTCGTGTCCCACACGCGCAGGCGCACGTCGGTGGCGACCGTCGCCGCCGCCTTGCCGTCCTCGGAGAAGGCGAGGCCGTTCCGCGCCCCCTGGTGGGCGCGGAACTGCCGCAGCGCCTTGCCGCTGACGGCGTCCCAAACGCGGACCGTCTCGTCGTCGCCGGCGGAGAGGACGGAACGGCCGTCGGGCGCGAACGTGACGGCCCAGGCGCCGCCCCGGTGGCCGGCGAGGGCGACGGCCTCCCGCTTATTTTCCGTATCCCAGAGGCCGATAAACCCTTTTTCCCCGCCGAGCGCGAGGCGTTTGCCGTCGGGCGAGAAGGCGAGCGCCGTCGGCGCCTCCGCCGGCCCGTCCCACTCGGCCGAGGGCTTGCCGGTCGCGACGTCGAAGAGGCGGATTGTCCCGTCGTGCAGGACGCCGGCCGCACGCTTCCCGTCCGGCGACAGCAGGGTTTTGGGGAAGACGGGGTCCGTCACCAGGGTTGCCCGCACGGAAACGCCGGTGTTGGCGTCCCAGGCGTAGAGCGTCCGGAATCCGCTCCCCCAGACCTGCTTCCCGTCGGGCGAGAAGGCGAGGCCGTGACAGATGGCGTTCCGCGGCGCGTGCAGCGTCGCCTTCGCCTCGCCGGTGGCGACGTCCCACAACTGCACCCCGTTGACGATCGCCGCCGCCAGCGTCTTGCCGTCCGGCGAGAAGGCGACCGCCGGGTGCGCGGCGGCGCGACCGCCGGCGCTGAGGTCGCGGACGATCTTCCCCGTGGCGGCGTCCCAGAGGAGGATGAGCGTGGCCTCGCGCGACGCGAGCAGCTTCCCGTCGGGCGAGAAGGCGAGGGCCTGGACCATCGATTGCGCCGGCAGCTTCCCCAACTCCTTCCCCGTCGTGGAATCGTGCAGCCGGATGGCCTCGGAAGCGCGGGCGACCGCGAGGATTTTCCCGTCCAGCGAGAAGGCGACCGCGTTGACGGTGCGCCCCGGACGGTCCAGCGCGTCGCGGCCTGTCGGCGGGATGATCGACAGCAGCTCCTTGCCGGTGGCGACGTCCCACACCGTCGCCGCGAAGTCGTTGCCGCCGCTCGCCAGCCGCTTGCCATCCGGCGAGAAGGCGAGGCAGAAGACGCTGTGCCCGTGCCGCAGGCGCGTCGTGCCGAGGCGGGCGATGGCGCGCTCGGGCAGCGGGTCGCCGAAGAAGTCGCGGCGGACCTCGTCCGCGCGTAGCGTCACCGTGGTGAGCAGGAAGCAGGTCAGCAGGGCGATGGCTCGGGATAAGACGTTCTCCATCTCCCCAGCGTAACGCCGTCGCGCGGGCGAAACCAGCCCGATCCGCCCCGGGCGTGAAAGGCTCTCTGAAGATGTAAAAAGAGGCGAAACCGCGTAGCTCTTTCAAGAGTATTCTGTTGACGCGGCCGGTGAGGCGCGGTTAACCTCGTCGCATGTCCCGACGCGCGCAACGCCCCCGGCCGACTGGTCTACTCGGACTCAAACGGAAAGGATGACAATTGTGAAACACGCACTCCGTTTCCTCATCGGCGTGTGGGTCCTCGCGCTCGTCGCGCGTCCGGCCGACGCCCAGGAACCGCCGAAGATGTCCACACCTCATCTGAGCGCGATGACGCTCGGCAAGGTGGACCGAAACGCGGGGACGGCCGCCGTCGAGATTTTTGAGACAGTCCCTATAACCAAGAGTGTCAACGTGCCGGTTATCGTGACGGTGGACGGGATGAAGAAAACCGTTTACGAACCGCGGACGGTGACGGAATACACAACCGTTGTCAAGCAGGTCGTGCTTTCGATCGAGGACGCGCGCGTATTCACGGGCGACGGCAAGGAACTCTCGGGGGACGCACGCCGGGACGCGTTGAAACAGGGCGCGGTCGTCCTCACGGGTACTGGCGAGGCCGCGGATCCGAAGTGGTTCAAGCTCCTCAAGCCGGATGCGGTGTTGCTTCTCACGTCGCCTCGACCGGCGGCACGACCGGCTCCTCCTCCCACGCCGCCAGCGCCCAAGCCGGAGTAAGCGGCCTTTCGACGGCTTCGGCCGCTTACTCCGCGAGTACGCTGCGTGCGCGGCTCGGACGGACGCGGGGTATGGAGAGCCTGGGCATCGGCCTTGCAAATGTTTCCGATCGCCCGTAGCTTATGCACGTTCCCCGGATCGGCCACCCCAACTCGTCAGGGAGGACGAGCCGTGAACGCGCTGCTTCGACCGCTGGCCCGACTCATACGCCGCTTGACCGGGCTGAAGCCTCACCATCTCAAAATCCCCTACGCCTGGATCCCTTACCACCTTTACGACGACGGCACCGCCTGGGCGCCGCTCAGCGTCACCCTGGAGTTGACCTACCTCTGCAACCTGCGCTGCCAGATGTGTTCGCTGGTCGAGGGCGGCATGGTCACCAAGCAGGGGCAGCGGCAGAACCCGGGGCTGCGCGAGCCGGACGGATCACTGCGGCGCGAGGTCTCGACCGCCGAGTACCTCGACCTCATCCGCCAGATCGGCCGGGCCGGCGTCCAGGCGGTCACCCTCACCGGCGGCGAGCCGACGTTGCGCCGGGACATCACCACGCTGGTCGCGGCCCTCAAGAAGTACCCCATCCACCTGAGCATGGTCAGCAACGGCTCGGGCCAGCCGGAGGTCTACCGCGAGCTGATCGACCTCGGGCTGGACGCGCTCGCGATCTCGGTGGACGGCACCCGCGAGGTACACGACCATGTCCGCGGCCGGGAGGGCAGTTTCGACCGGGCCGTGCAGGCGATCCAGGCGGTCATCGCCGCGAAGAAGGCCCGGCCGTCGCGCCGGCCCTGGCTGACGGTCTCGTGCGCCATCTCGGCGCTGAATCAGCACGACCTCGAGAACCTGGTCGATTGGTTTCAGGCCTACGACGTGGACATGCTGGACCTCGGCTTCCTGCATTTCAGCACCGGCGAAAAGCGGCGGGCGACCGAACGAGCGGTCGACGGCCCGGTCATGCACTTGAAGAATCCGGAGTTGCCTTGGCGCGTGACCGACGTGGACACGGCCGACCTGGCGGCGCGCGTGGCCCACATCAAGGCGGAGCGGGCCGGGCGGGCGGTGCCGGTCCGGTTCACGCCGGACCTGGACGCCGAACAGATCCACAAGCAGTACACCGACCCGTCGTTCGTCTACGCCAACAAGTGCTTCCACCCCTGGCTGGCGACGCGGATCGACCCGTGGGGGCAGATGTATCCCTGCTGGATCGACATCCGCCTGGGGGACGTGCGCGAACACGGCTTTCGGGAGTTGTGGAATAGCCAACTGTACCGGAAGTTCCGCCGGACCATCCGGGAGAAGAAACTGCTGCCCAAGTGTACGACCTGCCCCGCGCTGAACGACAAGACCTGGTCGAGCGTGCCCACACGGGATCGCGGCCTGTTGCAGGTCAGCTCGCGCGAGAAATCGGCGTCGCCGCGGTGACGAGGCGTCGTCACACCAGCGGCCCGTACATCTCCGGACGCCGATGGCCGACGCGATTCACCTCGTGCTTGCCGGGCACGATGACGACGTGCTTGCGCCGCGCCGCCTCCGGGTCGATCTCGGCCCGAATGATCTCCTCCGCGTCCCCGGCGCCGGCGAGGATGTCGCCGTTGAAGTCGACGGCGCGGCTCTGCCCGAGAAAGCGAAAGCCGCGCTCCTCGCCGACGCGGTTGACGGCCAGGTAGTAGACGTGATTCTCCAGCGCCCGCGCCTGCGTCAGGTAACAGGCGGCGGCGCGCGCCCCCGTCGGCCAGTTCGTCGCCAGGACGATCAGGTCGGCCCCGAGGAGGGTCAGCACCCGCGCCGCCTCGGGGAAACTGCCGTCGTAACAGATGTTCATGCCGACGCGCAAGCCGCCCAGGTCGTGGACCGCGAACGGCCGATCTCCCGGCGTGGCGAAGCGGTCGATGCCGAGGACGGGCAGGTGAATCTTGCGGTAGCCGGCGAGGAAGCCGGTCGGCCCGACGAGGGCGCAGGCGTTGAACAGGCGCCCCCGCTCGTCGCGCTCGAGGAGGCCGAAAACGGCCCAGACGCCAAGGGCGCGACAGTCGGTCGCGAAGGCGTCGGACGCGGGGCCGGGCAACGGCTCGGCGTAAGGAAGAGCCTCGTCGAGACTGTCGTAGCCGTAGCCGGTGAGGGCGCATTCCGGGAAGACGATGAGGCGCGCTCCGCGCCCCGCCGCCTCGCGCAGGCGCGCGCGCATCCGCGCCAGGTTCGTCGCCGGGTCGCCGAGGCGGCAGTCCGTTTGCACGCCCGCTATCGTCCAGGTCGCCATGCTTCACTCCTCGACGGGGTCGAGTCATTGTCCCCGAACGCGAGGCGGCCGGCAATGTCGCGCCCGCGTCTGCCGGGCTGGCAATGCGAGGCGGGTCGGAGTAGGGTGGGGAGGTCGCTTGCCACGGCCGCGCCCGTGAGAGAGAGGGAAAGGCGTGATTCTTCGCTGCGTGCTGGACGGTCTGTTGTTGCCCGCCGAGGTTTCGTCGCAGGCGGCTTCGCTCGTCGCTCAGGACGGCGACGAGTCGTTCCGCATGGAGGCGCTGGAGGCGGTCTTCTACGAATTGGTGTCGGCGACGTGCGACGAGGTCGTCCGCTTGCAGCGGTGCGGCTATCGCCTGCTGCGCTTCGCGGCCGACTTCCGCAAGGCGGAAACGTCCTGACCGCGTGCGGTTTCGCGCCCGCGCGACGTCAGGCGGGCGCGAAACCGCACGTGACGAGGCCGCTCCTCACGGCCGGACGGCCGGCGCATTTCCTTTCGGGACCAGTTTCTCCGGGAGTCGGAGGTCTTTCTTCTTCGCCTCGGCGCCGAGGGGCCGAACGGGCGCGTCGGGCACGCCGGGCCGGAGGGCGCCGGCCATCGTCAGCGAGCCGATCAGCAGCAGCCCGACCGAGGCGGCCAGGGCGAAACGGCCGTGCGAGACGCGCGTGCGCCGGGGAAGCGGTGTCGCGCGGGCCGGCGCCGGCCACGGGGCGGGCATCTCCGAGCGGAAGAAGTCGCGGAGGACTTCGTCCAGCCAGTCGCCGCCGCGGCCGACTCGGGCCGGGTCAACAGGGGGTCGAACGACGGAACTCATGTGCGACGAATCCCCTTGCCGGGGCCTCACGGGATCTGCCCCACCCCTTGAGCTTTCAGGCGCTCCGCCAAACGCTGGCGGGCGCGACTGAGGCGCATATGCACCGCGGTCGGGTTGATCGCCAGCGCCTCGGCAATCTGGTTCGTCTCGTAATCCAGCGCGTACCGCAGGGTGAGGATTTCACGGTCCGCGCGGGGCAATTCCTCGAGCACTTCGCGCAGCTGGGCGAACGTCTCGGCCCGCTCCAGCGCCTCGTGCGGCGCCGGGTCGTGGCCGCGGACGTCGTTCATGGTCTGCGGCGGGTGCGTGCCGTTGCGCCGGAAGGCGCTCTTGGCGTGGTCCTCCGCCAGGTTGCGTGCGACGCGGAGGAGCCAGGCCCGGGGGTTGACGATCGCCTCGCCCGTCTCCCACTGCTTCCAGAGGCGCAGGAACGTCTCCTGGGCGATGTCCATCGCGGTATCGGCGTTCATCCAGCGGGCGTAGGCGAGCGCCCAGACTTCGCGGCTGTACCGCCGGTACAGATCCTCGAAGTCCGCGTGCTGGGGGTCGGCCGGTCGCGGGCTTGGCTTCATAATTCTCTGTTCTTTCCTCCGCCGGCGTCGGCCTAAGAGGGAGACGAGCGAGGCGTCCGCGTCTAACGTCCTCCGGATTAAGTCTACCGCCGTGGCACCGGCCGGGGAAGCGCCGGCGCCGGCGCCGCGCAAGGACGAGGCGGCCTTGACAGCGCGGGGGGAATCTGGCACAAGCCCGCCGCTTGTAAGAATGGCTAAAAGAACTCACCACAGAGGGCACAGAGAACACAGAGAAAAGACAGAAAGGGAAGAAGAAGCACCGTCGCAGCCCCCACGCGAGATCGGGTGTTTTTCTTTTGCCTTTTCTCTGTGTTCTCTGTGCCCTCTGTGGTGAGTTCTTTTAGACACCCTAAGGATTGAGGGCGTCCGCGCCGGCCCGGCGCGTTGGGGGGGGCAGGACCATGACCAGCACGACGTCTCCGACGAGGGTCGCGGCCGCGCCGACCCCGCCCCTTCGCCGCCTCTGGCAGGTGCCGGCCTTCTTCCTGGGGCTGCTCGCCCTGGTCGGGACCTTGTCGACCGGCTCGCTGTGGCGGACGCCGCGCGTCGCGCCGCCCGGCCAGGCCGTCCGCGAGTTGCGCGGCGTCCTCGCCCGGCACGACTACGACCAGGACAAAGTCCTCTCCCTTCTCGAACGGGCGCTGCGCGAGGCGGACGCGGCGCCCGACCTGGCCGCCGAGGCCCACTTCCTCGCCGGCAGCGCCTACGTCGCCCTCGCCGAGAAGGCCGGACCGAATCCCGACCTCGACGCCTGGGGCAAGGCGCGCGCCTTCCTGGAGCGCGCGGACGCCGGGGGCGTTGCCGTGGAGGACGTCGCCCGACTTCGCTTCCGCCTGGCGAAGGCTCGGGTTTCCACCGAGCCGCAAGGGGCCAAGCCCGTCCTCGACGCCCTGGCGGAAGCGATCGAGGAGGGGGCGGACGGCCCGGAAGACGCCGTCCGCGGCTACGCCCTGCTCGCGCAAAGTTACTTGCGTCTGCCGCAACCCGACGTCGAGGCCGCCCTCGCCGCCACGGAAAAACAGCTCCGGCAGCCCATCGCCAACGACGCCCTCCTCGCGCCGGCCCGGCTGGCGCGCGGCGAACTGCTGCTGCGGTTGCGCCGGGGCGACGAGGCGCGGCAGGTGTTGCGCAACGTCGGCCCTCAGGCGCCGCCGGCGGTGACCGCGCAGGCGCGCCTCCTGGTGGCGCGCAGCCTCGAAACCGAGGAGCAGTGGGCGGAAGCGGCCGTCGCCTGGCGCGAGACCTGCGACGACGCCGCGGCCGGGCGCCGCGACCGCCACGCCATTCTCTATCACCTCGGCCTGTGTCACCGGAACGCCGGCCAAAAGGGGCAAGCCGTCCGCGCCTGGGACGAGTGCGTCCGCCTCGGCGCCCCCGCCGACGAGACGACCGCCGCCGCCCTGGCGCTGGGGGAACTCTCCCTCCGAGAGGGAACGCCGGCCGAGGCGCTGGCCGCTTTCGAGCGGGCTGTGCGCGACGTCGCGACGGCCGACGAGTGGCGCAACCCGCTCGTCGGACTGGCGCGAGCGCGCGAGGCGTTCGAGGCGGGTTGCCGGCTGGCGCGGGAGCGCGCTGCCTTCGACGTGGCCCTGCAGCTGGCGACGCTCTACGAGCGCCTGGCGCCGCCGGCCCGCGCGGCGGAATTGCAGGCGCTGGCGTCGGAAGCGTGGGGGCGCGCCCGCCGCGAGCAGGCCCGCGGCGCGAAGCCGGAGGAGGCCGCGGCGGCGGAACGCGAGGCCGACGCCCTTCTCGTCCAGGCGGCGCGCGCCTCCGAGCGGGCCGCGGCGGTGGCGGCGCCGACGGCGGACCAGGCCGAGCGGCTCTGGCGCGCCGCGCTCCTGTACGGCGACGGGCACGACGCCCGGCAGGCGGCGGAGGCGCTGGAGCGCTTCCTGACGATCGCCCAGGAGCCGGACCTGCGCCGCCCCGACCGCTTCGGCCCGCGCCTCGGCGAGGGCTGGTATCGCCTCGCCGAGGCGCGGCGCGCGCTGCGCCGCGAGGACGAGGCGCTGAAGGCGTTCGAGGAGTGCCTCGCCTGGGACGACCCGCGCAAGGGCGGCGGCGGCCGCTTCGCCTTCCGCGCCCGCAACGACCTCGCCCTGGCCTGGAAGGCGCGCGGCCGCCTGGACGACGCCCAGGACATTCTCGAGCAGAACCTTCAACTGCTCCGCGACGCCCGCGACCCGCGCGAGCCGGAGGCGAAGGAAAAGACGCTATTCGCGCTCGGCGACCTCTATTTCGAGCGCCGCGCCCTCAAGGGCGAGCTGGCCAAGGCGATCCACTGCCTCGAAGGGGCGCTGGAGCAGTTCCCCGCCAGCCCCGAGGCGCTCGTGGCGCGCTACGAGTTAGCGGAGAGCTACCGCCTTTTGGCTGACGACCTCAGCGGCAACCTCGGGCCGCTGGAGCGCCTCACGGTCGAGTCGCGCCTGCGCATCGAGCAGGAGGTCGGCCGCCACCGCGACAAGGCGATGGCCCACTACCAGGAGTTGACGCGCGTCTTGCAGGCGAAGGCGACGCGCGACGCGACGGAGGAGATACTCCTTTCCTACGCCCAGTTCAAAGCGGCGGACAGTCGCTTCCTCCTGGGCGACTACGACGCCGCCTTCCGCGAGTACGAGGCGCTGGCGGAGCGCTACCGCGGCCGGGTCGAGCACTACCACGGGCTCGTCGGGATCGTGCGTGCCTCCGACGCCCTGTCCCGCTCGGGCGCGGGCGCGGACGCCGAGCAGCGGGAGCGGAAGGCGCGGAAGGCATTGCAAGAGATTCGCGCGGGGATGAAGGATCTCGACCCCAAGACGCGGAGTGAATTCGAGAGTTGGCTGGAGAAGATCGACCGCGCCGCCGACAAAGGCCCGTAGGCGCGTGGTTCTTGGGAGTGCGGCGTCAGGCCGCCGCACTCCAAAGAGTCGTCTAGCGCGACCGCCGCGGCAGCGTCGGCGGGTTGAAGCGGTCGGCGAGCGGGTCGCTGCTATAGCTGACGCGCTCATGCACCACGGCCCGCCCCGCCCGAGCCAGCGGCGCGCGCGTCGACTCGGCCGAGACTTCCGCCTCGTCGGCGACGCCGTCCGGCCGGCGCAGCAGCACCCCCAACGCCGTGAGAAGGATCAGGTAGGCCCAGACGTAGGCGCCGTAAACCTGCGCCGTCTTGGCCGCCTCGTCACCGAGGACATCGAACAGGCTCGTGCTCGTCGTCGCCATGAGGAGTACCACGACGGCGAGGGTGCCGATCAGGTAGGCGCGGAGCCGCGGGCCGGGCCGGCGGGCCGTCAGGTAGTAGCACAGGACGCCGAAGGGGAGCATCAGCGTCACGCAATGGTGCTTCCAGGTGCGCTCGCTGAACAGCAGCATCCCCAGCACCACAAGCGCGAACTCGGCGCTGAGGCGCCAGCCGCCGCGCGCCGCCCACGGCGTGCGGCACGACCACACGACCAGGCCGACGAACAGCAGCAGCAATCCCTTCACCAGCCGCCGCGCCGCCGTCGGGCTCAGGTCGGCGAGGTTATGGTAGCGCAGCGCCGGCTCGCGGGCGCGGCCGGCGTCGTAGTCGATGAACGAGGGGCTGTGCGTCAGCAGGCGCGACACCAGGCCGGGCAGCGACTGGTTGTTGTGCGTGCTGGTGAAGACGCCGTCCTTGAAGACCGGGCCGGGCGCCGCCGCGCCGTCCGGGGCGGCGGACGCCTCGCCGAAGAGGATCGGCTTCACCATCTGGTCCGCCCAGCTCGACAGCAGCTGGGCGTTCTGCTCCCAGCCGAGGAACAGCGACGGCACCGCGGCGAAGAAGAGGACCAACCCGACGGCGCAGCCCGCCAGGCTGCGCCAGGCCCGCTTCCACGCCAGGTAGGGGAGGAACAGCGCCGGCGTGACCTTGCAGGCGACGGCGAGGGCCAGCAGCACGCCGCCTGAGAAATCGCGCCCCTTGTGGATCGCGTAAAGGGCGGCCAGGATCACGAAGAGGATGAACAGATTCACGTTTCCGTGGACGAGGTCGCCCATGACCGGCCGCAGGCTCAGCACGACGACCAGCGCCTTGCCGAGCGGCGGGAATGGCACGTCCCACCCCTGTATCAGGCGGAACAGCCAGTAGAACGCCGCCAGCGCCATGCCCACCTTGAGGTAGTACCACGTCAGCGCTCCCGCGAGCGGCGGCAGGTCGGCGAGCGGCTTGAGCAGCAGCGCCATGATGGGCGGGTTGGGGTAGACGTAGTGTTCGTAGATATTGTCGTCGCGGTCCAGGGCTTGTAGCTGCTCGCGCCAGCGGACGATGGCGGAGCGCGTGCCGCGGTGGTCGAGGACTTTGAAGGTGTACTGGACGCTGAGGCCGACGAAGAGGACTAACAGGCCCACCAGGAACCAGCGCTGCCGGGACGCTGAGGGGTTGGCCGGGAGAGGGGGTGTGGAGTCCATGCGAAGCGCTTCCTTGCGGGAGGGCGGGCGGAGCCGGTCCCCGGCCCCGGCGGCGCGCCGGCCGTGACGCGAGAGATTAGCAGCATCCCGCGCACGGGGCAAGACCGCTTGCGCCGCTCGCGGCTTCGCACTTTCCGTTGCGAAGCCGCGAGCGGCCGATCCGTCCCCGCGTTACTTCTTCTCGTCGTCGCCGCTGAGCTTGCGGAAGTTCTCGAAGTAGCCCTTGGCCATGTCACTGGCGGCGCGGGGGATGCGCTGCCGCTCGATGGCCTCCGGGGCCTCCTGACTCGCCTGCTTGATCTCGCCGGCGATCTCCGACGAACTCTTCTTCTTGAACGCCGTGCCGGGGGCGAAGCCGGTGAGTTCCTTCTGCCCCTTCGGGTCGAAGTCGCCCTTGATGCGCGTCGTGAACGACCGCGTCTCGTGCGGGTCGCTCTCGGGCCGGCGCCCCTCGCCGATGCCCAGGCTGTTCATCCCCTTGCACAGGCAGCGCTTGGCGTCCTTGAGTTGCTCGAGTTGCTCGTCCGCCGCGTCGGAGTCGAGGTCGTCCATCTTCCTCAGCGCCTGGCCGGCCTTCTTGAGGGCGTCGGACGCCTTGTCGCCGTTGCCGTCCTTCATGCACTTCTCGCACTCCTTGAGCGCGTCGGCCAACTCTTCCAGCTTCTGGCGGTCTTCCCCGCTCATCTTCTGGGCGTTCTTCTTGACCTGCTCCATCGCCTTGTCGAACTGCTGCTGGTCGATCTTGCCCTGGCGCTTCAACTCTTGCAGCTTCTCCTCCGCCATCTTCGGGTCGGCGGCGGCCTGCATCTTCTCCTTCATCTGCTTGACCTGCTCGCGGAGTTGCTGCTTCTCCTCCTCGGTCATCTTGCCGTCCTGCACCTTCTTGGCGAGGCGCTCGATCTCCTCCTGCGCCTTTTTGAAGTCGCCCTTGTCGATCGCCTTTTGCAGGTCCTTGGCCGGCCCGTTCTTCGGGTCGGTGCTGGCCATCTTGTTCATCTGCTTGAGCTGGTCCTTGACCGCTTGCGCCTTCTCGGTGAGGGCGTCCTGCTTGGCCTTCATCTTCTCTTCGAGGGACGTCAGATCCTTGATGCGGTCCTTGACCTCTTCCTTGGTGTCGCGCGGCCGGTTGAGGATGTTCTTCAGTTCGTCGTCGAGCGGGTCGGCCTTGTCGCCCTTGAGCTTTTCCGTGTCGCGCTTCTCGCGGGCCTTCTTGGCCAGCTCCTGCATCTTCTTTTCGATCTCTTCCTTGTTGACCGGCGCCTTGGCGACTTCTTCCTCCTTCGGCGGCGTCGCCCGGAGAGGCGTCGGGTCGTAGAAGACGGCGACGGCGGCGAGCAGCAGCCCGCCGGCCGGCACCAGCGCGACGTTCCAGCGCATCCGGACCGGGAAGCGTTCGCCGACGTCGAGCCGGCCGACGCGCTCGTTGACGTCCGCGAACAGCGCCTGCGCCGCCGGCAGCCCGTGCATCTCCGGGGCGAGCGTGAGCGAGGTCGTCACGCGCTCCTTGAGGCCGAAGCGCTCGTCGAGCGACAGGGCGGCGGCCAGCTTGGTCGGCGCCCGCAGCACCGCGAGCAGCACGCCCAGCACCGAAGCAGCGCCGAACAGCCCGCCGGCGACGGCCCAGCGTACCCCGTCGGCGCGCGGCTCGCCGGGCAGCAGCGGGTCGGCGAGGAACCAGGCGGCGGCGAGCAGGAACGCGCCCGCCCAGCACCAGGCCAGGGAGTCGAGGAGGGTTTGAAGGAACAGGCGTCGACTGACGCGGGCGATCTGCCGGTGAAGAGGAGTAACGGTCGCACTGGCCATGACGGCGTCTCCGATGGACAGGCTAACAGGATGAAGCCGCCGCGCCTCCGGGTCTGCGATTGCCGGCGCCCGCGACGTCTTCCCAACCTATTATCAGCCGCCCCAACCCAATTGCAACGGCGAATTTCGGAATTTCAACCAAAATGTCTGAATTGGCCGAACCCGGGAGTGGGGCGGCCCGACGCCGCTTTTTTGGCGTGCGACGGCCGGACAAGCCGGCGGGTTGTGCCGAATGTAACAAAGGCGGGGGAAGCGGCGCGGGCCAGTGGAACAATCGGAAACGAGGACTTCACCCGCGCCGGCCGATGAGGGAACGGGAGCGAAAGGACAGACGCTCGGCGTACTCGGCGACAAGGAGGAGACTATGGTCGCTCGGGCATCTCTTCTCGCGGCCAGCCTGCTGTGGGCCGGGGTCGGTGCGGCGCCGGCCTCCGAGCCGGCTCACCCAGCGGGCGCCGGCGCCCACGAGGACAAAGGGCATCCTGAAGAGGCAAAACATGGCGAAGGGCACGGCGAAGGGCACCACGAGGAGGGAGATCATCACGAGGAGCCGGGCGACCTGTTCCCGCGCGACTTTTTGAGCAGCGGCTGGGACGAGAAGTTCGAGGAGCGGCACCGCGAGGGACGCGCGCCCCGGTTCAACCTGTTCAAGTCGCGGCAGGGGTTCCTCGAGCGCATCGCGTTCGTCAACTACGCCTACACCAACGGCCTGGAGGACGGCACGTTCAACGAGCACGAGGTGTCGGCGGGCCTCGAGTGGGCCTTCAACCGCCGCTTCCAGCTCGGCGCCGAGTCGCTGTACACCTGGCAGCGGCCCGTCGGCGACGAAGGGCGCCACGCGGACGGCCTCCGCTGGGACTTCTCGACGCGCTTCCAGCTCCTCGACACGGCCGACCGGGCTTATAACTTCCAGATCCACGCGCTGACGCCCAACCGCCACCTCGACGCCAGCCAGACCGAACTGGCCTTCACGCTGGCCGGGTTCGAGGACCTGACCGAGACGCTGGGCCTGCACCGCGTGGGCCTGTACCACCACGTCGAGTACGCCACGCTCCTCGGGCCGCGCGGCGAGGGCGAGGGGCGCAAGCCGGCCAACCTGTTGCGCTACGACGTCAGCGTCGCGAAGACGCTCGTCGACCCGACCGTGCCGCTGGTCGGCGATTTCACGGTCTTCGTCGAGGTGTTCGGGCAGACGGACCTGGACGGCGCGCACTCCGGCCGCACGCAGGTGACGTTCACGCCGGGCGTCCGCTTCAACCCCACCGGCCGCGAGGAAAAGGCGTGGTGGGTGCAAGCGGCCGTCGAGTTCCCGGTCACCGGGCCGCGCCCGTTCAACGAGCGCGTCTTGCTGGCCGTGATCCACGACTTTTGACCCCGCGGAAGGCGGGCGAGTCGGTGCGGCCTTATTCCTTGAAGTCCGCCGCGGCCGGCTCACCCGCCTTGAAGGAGACGGTTTTTTCGCGGCTGATCTCGCGCCCGTTCTCGACCCAGGCGGCCTTGACGCGGTACTCGAACGCCTTGCCGGCGGCCAGCGCGGGCACCTCGTAAGTCCGGGTGAGTCCCCGCGACGTGGTTTCGCGGCCGTCGATCCAGACGCGGGCGTCGGCGGAGGGGACGCGGACCGTGATCGTCGTGACTTTCTTGCCCTCGCCGGCAGGCCCTCCTTCGTCGGCCTTGGCGTCGAGCCACTCGACCTTGCCGGTGGAGAGCGAGTAGACTGCCGGCACGATCTCGACCCTTCGGGAGTGGGCCATCTCCTTGATGACGTCGCTCCGCGTCGTCAGCAGACGGGCCTGGCGTGTGGCGTTGTTCTTGACCCCGCCGTCGAAGGCGGCCTTGGGCTCCTTGGGCAGGCCCGTGCCGACGTCGATCATCCGGATCAGCGTGGCGAGGTTCCCTTCGAGGCGCCCGCCGTCGAGAGCGGCCTTGACGGCCCCGCAACTCTCGTGGCCCATGACGACGATCAGCGGCGTGTGCAGGTGCTCGACGGCGTACTCGATCGAGCCGAGCACGGCGGGGTCGGCCACGTTGCCCGCCACGCGCAGCACGAACAGGTCGCCGAGCCCCTGGTCGAAAACCAGTTCCGGGGCCACGCGCGAGTCGGCGCAGGTGAGGACGACGGCGAACGGGTGCTGCCCCTTGGCCAGCTCCTGGCGCCGGTCCTTGCCGACGTTCTTCCGGTCGGCCTTATCGGCGGTGAAGCGCTCGTTGCCGGCCTTGAGGCGCTCGAGCGCCTGGGCCGAGGTAACGGGCTCCTCGGCCCAAACGCGCGGGCCGATAAGGAACAGTACCAGCAGCGGGATTCCCACGGAGATGCTTCGACTTTTCACGACTGATTTCCTCCTCATACGACATTCCAACACTTGAAAAAGGGAACGCTGGGACATTCTGACCCGGCGGCCCCGGCACGTTTTTTCTCCGCGGGGTCAGCCCTTCGCCGCCCCGAGGACTTCCTTCCACCGCTCCTTCTCCTTGTCGCGCTCCAGGTACGGCACGCCCTTGTCCATCCATTCGGGCTTCGCCGCTCCCTTGAGGTGGTGGTCGAAGAACTGCTGCATCCGCATCGTCCAGTCGCGCTGGTTCGCCTTCCTGCGCAGCCCGTGGAACTCGCCGTTGTAGTTGAACAGGTAGCACTCCTTGCCGAGGCGGCGCAGCGCCAGGAAGTACTCGACACCCTGATACCACGGCACCGCGTCGTCCTGGTCGTTGTGCAGCATCATCAGCGGCGTCCGCACCCGGTCGGCCATGAAGATCGGCGAGTTCTCGACGAACCGCGACGGGTACTGCCACAGCGTCCCGCCGATGCGGCTCTGCGTCCGCTCGTACTGGAACTGACGCGGCATGCCGGTGCCCCAGCGGATGCCGTCGTAGGCGCTCACCATGTTCGACACCGGGGCGCCGGCGACCGCCGCCTTGAAGCGCGTCGTCTGCGTCACCAGGTACGCGATCTGGTAGCCGCCCCACGAATGCCCCTGGATGCCGATCGCCTTCTCGTCGACGCAGCCCTTGTCGACGACCGCCTGGATCGCCGGCAGCACGCACTTCAGCGCACTCTGCCCCGGCGAGCCGACCGTGTAGACGATGTCCGGCATCAGCACCAGGTAGCCGTTGCTCGCGTAGAACGTCGGGTTGATCGACGTCCCGGCCGTCGGCGGCGTGAAGTTGTGCAGGCTCTGCGACAACCGCTCGTAGATGTAGACGATCAGCGGGTACTTCTTCGCCGGGTCGAAATTCTCCGGCTTGATCAGCACGCCCGACAACTCGACGCCGTCGAGGTTCTTGTAGCGGACCAGTTCCGATTTGCCCCAGACGAAGTCCTTCTTTTGCGGGTTGGCGTCGGTCACGCGGCGCAGCTCGTGGAAGTCCGGGCCGGTGACGTAGTAGTCCGGCGCCTCGGAGAAGGTCGAGGCGGTCAAGAGCAGCGTGTCGGCGTCCTTCGCCTTGACCGGCAGGCCGTAGCGGCGGGCGCCCATGACGAGCATCCGCGGCTCGGCGGCGCCGGGGTCGAGGCGGAAGAAGCCGTCGTCGCGCGTCCGCTCGTTGTCGGCCTTGAACAGCAGCGGCTTCACCAGGTCGAGGCCGCGCTCGCGCTCCTCGCCGTCGCCCTGCGGCAGCGGCACCAGGCGGAACACCGTCCGCGCCGCGCGCCCGGCCGTCAGGGCTTTCGCCCCCGAGCCGTCAAGAGCGACTTTCCAGACGTCGTAATGGTCGTTCAGCAGGACGTGCTTCTCGTCGGCGGTCCAGCCGGCGACGCCGTAGGGCGGCGCGTCGCTGGGCGTGTCCCACTCCTCGTTGGCGAACTTGACCGCGAGCGTGCCGGTCAGGTTCGTCTTCTTGCCGTCGGGGACGGAGATCGCCTGCCAGTCCTTGCCGTCGAACGAGAGCAGGTAACGGCCGCGCGGGGAGAAGCTGACGCCCCAGTGGGAGGCGTTCATGAGCGGCCGCCGCTCGCCGGTGCGCGTGTTGACGAGGGCGTAATCGCGGGGGATTTCGCCGCCGAGGTAGTCGGTCATGTGCCGATATTTGCGGTCGTCGACGCCGGTCGCCCAGTCGCTCTCCAGGGCCGGGTTGACGTCCAGCGTCTCGTCGGAGAGTTGGCGGAACAGCTTGTCCTTCAGGAAATAGACGGCCCGGTACGTCCGATTCTGTTCGCCGGCGGAACGCACTTTCTGCATCGGCTGGATGAAGTCGTCCTTCCAGTGCCACAGGTCGAGCGCCACCTTGTTGTCGTCGGCCGGGGGTGCGGCGTTCGCGCCGCCACCGCCACGACGGGGGAAGCCGGTCGGCGCGGCGGCGGGTTTCGCCGCCACGGCCGGCTTCTCCGGCGCGGGCGCCGGGCCGGTGCTGAGGTAAAGCCTCGTGCCGTCGGGCGAGAAGCTGAAGCCGCCGCTGTCGCGGATTACCCAGCCGGAGCGCAGGCCCGGCGGCGTCGGCCCGAGGAGGTCCGTCGCGGACGCGGTCGCGGTCGCCGGCGCGGACTGGACGGCCAGGGTGGCGGCGGTCGTCAGCACCGTCCCGCCCATCGGCGGCAACTGCGGCGTCTTCTCGGCGATGGGCCGCGCGGCCTCGGCGCGGCTCCAGTGATACACCTTGAACTTCGGCGCGGCCGACGCGACGTCCTCCTTGTCGCTGCTGAAGACGAACTGCGTCTGCTTCTCGTCCCACGTCAGCCGCGTGTAACGCCCCTTGCCGGCGAGGACCGGCGCCGGCGACCCGGAGGGCAGTGCCAGGACGTAAACGCCGTTGGCCTCCTCCTTGCGCGAGGCGACCGTGAAGACGAGCGTCTTGCCGTCCTTCGTGAGCGAGAAGTCGAGGACATCGTCGAGGACGCGCTCGCTCGCGTCGGCGAGGTTGCGGAGGACGAGCGGCGTGCCGTAGGTCTTCGGCGGCGTGGGCGAACCGGCGGGCGCCGCCGGCTTCGTCGGCTTCTCCTCCGGCTTGGCCGGCTTCTCTTCGGGCTTCGCGGCCTTCTCCTCGGGCTTGGCCTGACGCCGATAGACCAGCAGGCCGGCGCCGGTGCCGCCGACGCTGAAGCTCGTCGCTCCCTCGATCCGCGCCGTGATCTTGCCCGTTCCCAGATCCATGATGGCAAGGACCGTGTGCGGCATCTCCTCGGGCTTCTTCTTCTCCGCCTTCGCCTTATCGACTTCGGCCTTCGTCGGCAGCAGCGGGAAGACGATCGCCTTGACGTCCGGCGTGAACTGGTGGATGCCGGCGAGGGCGGCGCCGGCCCCTGCGCCCCCGGCGCCGGGACGACCGCCGCGACCCGCCGCCGGGCCGGCGGAAGGCGTCGGCGTAGGGGCGCCGCCCGGCTCGCCTTCCGTCGGCGCCGCCGCGACGGCACGGCCGCGCGGCAGACGATGCTCGGCGCCGGTGGCGACGTTGCGGACGACGAACTCGCCGTCGCCGTCGCCCGGCATGAGGTTGTAGGCGAGGTACTTGCCGTCGCGCGACAGCGTCGGCGCCTGGATCGCCCGCCACGAATCGTAGTCGGTATGCTTCAGCGGCCGTTTGCCGGCCGGTTGCTGCGCCGGGGAGAGGCCGGTGAGCAGGAGAGCGCCGGCGAGGAGGAAGGCGGCGTGCACGACGAGACGGCGCCGGCGTGTGGGGAAGGACGGACGGGGCATGAAGGAGCCTCCGCGGGTGGGAACGTCAACGATGTCACGGCAATAAGGCTATTTTTCCTTCTACAACTTACCCGTGGGGAGAACCGCGAGCAAGGCGTGATCGGTCGAACGTGGCGGTCATTCCGGGACCGTAACCGCTCGCGAGGCCGCCCGCCCTCGTGTTCCTGGGTCGGTCGCGCGTGGCGCGATTTCGGATTTCACGGATTATTCTCTTGATTTCTTCCGCCGCGACGATCACAGTAGTGTTCGTGTCATGTCGAGTCCGGGAGTCCCTTTAAGACCGGCATTATCGGTTTCTGATGGGATCTCCTCGTCCTTCTCGCGGAGGGAAACGAACATGATCGGTGTTTGGCTGGCCCGACGGGCCGCAACTGTACGAAAGATCAGTGCGGGGGGGGGGGTAAACCTCCGTTCAGGCCGCAGCTAGAGGGACTGGAGACGCGTCTCGTCCCCGCCACCTTCACTGTAACCCTCCTGACGCAGGCCGGGGTAGGCTCGCTCAGTTGGGCAATCGGCCAGGCGAACCAAGCCGCCGGCTCCTCGACAATCAATTTCGCGGGCGGCCTCGCGAGGGGCGACAACACGGCTGCCACCATCATGCTCAACGCCGCCCTCCCCGCCTTAAACAAGAACATCACCATCACGGGTCCCACCATGGAAAGTGGTCGGCCCTCGCTCGCCGTCGCTCGCGTCGACATGATGGGCGGCACGCCCAATTTCTCGGTCTTCTCCGTCAACGCGGGCGTCAGCTGCGTGATCGAAAACCTGGGCATCCAGGGCGGCAAAGCCGATTTCGGGGCCGGCGTCAACAACCAGGGAACCCTCACCCTCTCCAACTGCATACTGTCCGGGAATACGGCTCTCGACTCGGGAGGCGGGGTCTACAACAACGGGACGCTGTACGTGCTCGGCTGCGAACTCACCAACTGCATCGCGGAAAAATACGGCGGGGGAATCGACAACTACGGGTCGATGGACGTGTTGAATCACACGGACATCAACTACTGCTACGCAGACTACGGCGGCGGCATCGCCAACCTCGGCGCTTCGACGGCGGCGTACATCGACGAGGCGACCGTGATCGAACAAAACAGGGCCTGGAAACAGGGCGCGGGGATCTTCGACAGGGACGCGCGGCTGACGATGATCGGAGGATCTCTGAGCTATAACGAGTGCAGCGATTTCGGGAGCGGCTTCGGGGGCGGCATCTATGTCACCGGCTCCGCCGTGGTCACGCTGACCTCGGTCGACATCCGAGGTAACTCGGCTGCTACCCAGGGCGGCGGATTTGTCGTCGCCGTCGGCGGCTCGCTCACGATGAGTTCCTGCACGATCGCCGATAACAAGGCGCCGGTCGGCAAAGGCGGGTGGTGGGTGACGGGCAGCACGCTCGACTACTCCACCTGCTCCATCGACCTGACGAAACAGGACGTCAAGAAGGACTGACTCGTCTGTTCGGCGGAGCAACGGGTGCGGTCAATTCCCCCCGCGACGACCTGACATCGCGCGAGGAATGGTCCGTCCGAGCCGCGCACGGAGCGTACTCGCGGAGTAAGCGGCCCTACCCGCTGGGATGACCGCTTACTCCGCGAGTACGCCCCGTGCGCGGCTCCGACGACACCAACAACAGATCCCTTCTTATTTAACACTTCTCCCTTCCGAGGTCGCTGAAATGTTGCCGATCAGTCGTCCCCGTCGCCTCTCTCTCGTTCTGTCGTTCGCCCTCGGCCTGACCCCATGCATTCCGGCTCTCCTATCACCCGGCACGGCTCAGGAACCCCGCCCGGCCGCGGCGGACGTCGACGCGCTGATTCGTCGACTCGGCAGTGACGACTTCCAAGAGCGTGAAGAGGCGACGCGGTTGCTGTCGGGCAAGGACGAGGCCGGCCCGGCCCTGCGCCGGCTCCTCAAATCGCGCGACGCCGAAGTCGTCCGCCGAGCTTCCGCGATCCTGGAAGTCCTGGCGCACCGAGAAACCAAAAGGGCGTTCGAGAAAGTCAGGGAATGGGTGAAGAACGGCGACCTCGACCTCGCCTTCGAGCGCTTCGCGCGGCGGCCGAATTGGGAGGA
Organism: Gemmatales bacterium; assembly: GCA_038229635.1. Lineage (GTDB taxonomy): Bacteria > Planctomycetota > Planctomycetia > Gemmatales > Gemmataceae > DATFNV01. Next base: position 3,872 of record JBBROG010000094.1, on the reverse strand, counting down.
TGAGGTCGAGGGCTGGCAAGTGATGGCCGAAATGGCCGGCGCGCTCCTCGCCCGAGAACACAAGGAGTTCCGCAAGCTCAACCCAGGGACTTTCAGCACTCTGGAGGGCGTCAGCGACCTGCTCTTCATCCGTGACTTCCGCCGCTTCGTCCGAGACGAACAGCCCTTACTCACCCGCGACAGCACGCTCCTCCCGGTAAAGCACGGTGGCCGCTTCCTCGTCCGCGGGGGAGACCTTCGGCTTGCGGGACGGCTGGCCGCCTTTAGGTGTCTGTTCGTCTCTTCCGGCCGCGTTCAGTTAGACCGAGACTTCGACGATAGCGTCATCTTCGCGACCGGGTCCGTCATGGTGAGGAACCTCAGCAATTCCGTGGTCGTCTGCGGCGGAAACTTCGTCTCGACGGAGAGCATCTTAAACTGCCTGATCGTGGCGGGAGGAGACGTGAAAGTCAACTCCCGTACCTGGCAGAGTCGGCTGATCTCCGTCGGACGTGTCTACATGAAGCCCGATAACCTCATCAACTCGGTCGCCCAGGAGAAAGAGGCCATGCCGCTCGGCTTCGTCCACTTTTTCGAGCCGAGCCGGGTCGGCATCTCGGTCGAGCCCGAGGTGTCCGGCGTCCGCGTCTGCGAAGTCGCGGCGGGCAAGGCGTTCGGCCGCGCCGGGCTGTGCGTCGGGGACGTCGTGACGGAACTCGACGGCCAGCGGGTCGACTCGCCCAACAGCTTCCGTCGCGCTCTCCGCGCTCGAGTCGCGGAGGGCGGGGAGGCCGTCTTCGAGGTGCGCCGGGGAGAACGGACTACCCAAATTACAGTTCCCGTAACCGACTGAATCGCCGCGTGAGAGATCAAGATCAGCCCGTCTTGGCCGTCGTCGCATCTTCTCGACTTCCGCCCGCTAGCCGCCCGCGACGAGCGGAAACTCGTCGGGCCGGCTGGTCACGCGCACCTGGGTGAGGAGGCGAAGGAAGTACGCGATGCGGTTCTGCGTCACGGCCAATTCGTTGTCGTTCGCGATCACGGCCGGACCTCCACGATGCCTCGTTTCCTGCCGTCGCGCGTCGGGCTGTCCGCTTGTGGCTCCGCAAGCGGACGGGCGCCGTCACGCCCGCTTCACGTTTTCGAGCGGCCCCAGCGCGAACGTCGTCACGCGGTCGAGCGGGTAGCGGTCGAGCAGCTCGCGGATCGCGGGGAGCGTCACGGCGTCGAACGCCTTCAACTCGTCGTCAACGCTGCGGTACTGCCCCAGTTGGCTCCAACTCATGCCGATGGCCTGCATACGCCCCATCGGCCGCTCGCTGCCGCGCACGATGCGCGACAGGATCTTGCTCTTCGCCTGGTTCAGCTCCTCCGGCGTGATGCCGTCCTTCTGCACGTCGCGCAGCACGCCGAGGGCGACGGCCAGGTCCTCGTCGGTCTGCTCCGGGTCGCAGCTGAACGAGGTGTAGAACGAGCCGGTCCCCTCGTAGTCGTGGAAGCCGCAGTCGGCCGATTCCGCCAATCCCGGGTCGACAAGCGCCCAATAGAGGCGGCTGCCGGAGTCGTCGCCGACGGCCAGGGCGAGCGTGTCGGCGGCGTGGCGCATCGGGTCGTCCGCTCCCGGGCCGGGGGAGATCACCATGACGTGCTCCTGCGCCACCTTCGGCTTGCTCATCACCTCGAAGGCGCCCGACCCCGGCGCCGGCCGCACGTTCTGCCGGCCGGCGGCCCCCGACTCCCAGGCGCCGCAGTGCTTCTCGACCAGCGCCACCAGGGCGTCCCAGTCGAAGGTGCCGGCGGCGACGACGCTGACGTTCGGCGCGACGTAGCGGCGGTGGAAGTAGGCCCGCATCTGCTCCGACGTCAGGTCGGTGATGCTCTGCACCGAGCCGAGGATGCTGTTGCCGAGCGGGTGGTCGGCGAAGTAGACGCGCTTGGCGTGGTCGTAGGCCGACCACATCGGCTGGTCCTCGTACATGCCGATCTCTTCGATGATGACCTTCTTCTCCATGTCGAAGTCGTCGCCGCGCAGCGACGGCCGCAGGATGTCGGCGAGGACGTCGACGGCCTGCGGCAGGTACTCGGGCAGGATGGCGGCGTAGAAGACGGTGTTTTCTTCGCTGGTAAAGGCGTTGTAGTGGGCGCCGATGCGGTCGAAGTCGCGGTTGACGTCGAGGGCGCTGCGGTTGGGCGTTCCCTTGAAGACCATGTGCTCGAGGAAGTGGCTGACGCCGGACACCTCGGGCGTCTCGTCGCGCGCGCCGGTGCGGACGAAGAAGCCGAGGGCCATCGACCGCGCCGACGGGCTCGTCTCGGCGATGATTTGCAGGCCGTTCGGCAGTTTGTGACTGTGAAAGGGCACGGGGAATCTCCTTGCGCCGCCGCTCGCGGCTTGGCAATTGCGAAGCCGCGAGCGGCCGGTTCCGTTACTCGTTGACCTGGAGCGCCTTGGGTCCGAGCGTGACGATAGTGAGGTCGCGCGGCGGGTGGCGGCGGACGTGGGCGACAATGCCCTCGGCCGTCAGCCCCTCGACCGCCGTCTTGATCTCCTCGGAGGTGCGCACGCGGCCGAAGTGGTACCAGTCCGACGCCAGCGTCCCGGCCCGCGACGACGTCGACTCCTCCTGCATGATGAGCGACGACTTCACCCCCGCCTGGACGCGCTCGACTTCCTCCGGTTCGATGCCGTCCGCCAGGCGGCGCAACTCGCCGAGCGTCACGTCGAGCGTCTCCTGAGCGCGCTCGTTGGTCGTGCCGGCGTAACAAATGATACTCGCCCGGTCCTTGAAACCGGAATAGCTCGCCGACACGGCGTAGCAGAGGCCGCGCTTCTCGCGCACCTCCGTGAACAGCCGGGCGCTCATGCCGCCGGACAGGACGTTGACGGCGCCGACGGCGGCGTAGTACTCGGGGTCGGTGATCGGCACGCTCGGGTAGGCGATGCCGATCTGCGTCTGCGTCGTCTCCTTCTCCAGGTGGGCGCGGCTCTCCGCCGTCGTGCCGAGGCTCAGGGCCCGCGGCTCCGCCCCCTCCCAGTCGCCGAACAGCCGGCCGATCTGGTCGCGCAGCGGCTCCCACTCGACGTTGCCGGCGACGGAGACGATGGTTCCCTTCGGCGTGAACATCTTTTGATAATGGCGGCGCAGCACGTCGGCGCTCAGCGACTCGATCCCCTCCGCCGTGCCGCGGCGGTCCTGGCCGAGTGGCGCCGGGTAGTGGAGCCGCCGCAGCTCGATCATGACTTTGTGGCGCGGCTCGTCCTCAAGACTTTGAAGATCCTGCAAGGCGAGAGCCTGGATGGCCTCGATCTCGTCTTCGGGCAAGTGCGGCCGCAGCAGGACGTCGGCGTAGAGTTCGAGCGCGGCGGGCAGGTTGCGCGCGAGGGTGGCGCCCCAGAAGCGCATGTGCAGGACGCCGACGCTCTCGTCGCGGTCGACGCCGAGGTTGTCGAGGGCCAGCGTCAACGCGCGGCTGTCGCGTTCGCCGGCGCCGCGCGTAATCAGATCGGACAGCGCCGAGGCGATGCCGCGATGTTCCGGCGGGTCGTAGGCGCAGCCCGCCGGGACGAGGAAGTTGAGCGCCGCCGAGCGCACATGTTCCATGCGCTCGGCGAGCAGCGTCAGGCCGTTGGGGAACGTGTGCTGATAGACGTCCTGCGCCACGAATGCCTCCTCGCGATCAAAGGACTGAGAGTCAGTTCCGTAAGCCCCCCTCTCCCCTGTACTCAGGGGAGAGGGGACGGGGGTGAGGGGTTCTTCCAGCTCGAAAAGGCCCCCCACACCCCCCACCCCCCACCCCCGGGAAGCAGGGGGAGGGGGGTTAGGGTCCTCATAATATTTAAGGGGTATTAGTAATGCCCCCCCGGGGGGGGGGCCGGCCTGGTAACCCTCCTT
>JBBROG010000093.1:0-28269 GCA_038229635.1 Gemmatales bacterium | reverse complement strand
GCCCTACCCCGAAGGGGTTACATATCACAGCCGGGGGTCGCGTACTCGCGCACCCCCGGAACGACGCGCGGGGGTCGCGTACTCGCGCACCCCCGGAACGACGCGCGGGAGTCGCGTACTCGCGCACCCCCGGAACGACGCGCGGGGGTCGCGTACTCGCGCACCCCCGGAACGACGCGCGGGGGTCGCGTACTCGCGCACCCCCGGATCACAACGCCGGGGGTCGCGCACCCGCGCTCCCCCCAGGCGCCTACAGAATACCCGGCGCCTGGACCTTGATGCCCTTGAAGGCCATCTTGAGCTTCTCGGGGTCGGGCGCGAACTCCAGGGCCGTCTCCTTGTCGCAGTCGCCACGGTCGACGAGCAGGCGCAGGTTCTCGGTGAAGTCGATCATCCCTTCGTTGTAGCACATCTTGATGGCGTCGAGAATCTGGTGGTCGCGGCTCTCGATAATCAGCTTCTTGACGATCGGGTTGACGATCATGATCTCGTTGGTCGGCACGCGCGGCTTCTTGAGGCCCTTCATCAGCTTCTGGGCGACGATCGCCTTGAGGTTGTTCGCCAGCGCCTGGCGGATGGCGGTGTGCTTCTCCGGCGGAAACAGGTCGAGAATGCGGTTGATCGTCGTCGCCGCCGTCGAGGCGTGGATGGTGCCGAACACGAGGTGGCCGGTCTCGGCGGCGTGGACGGCGGCCTCGAACGTGTGGATGTCGCGCAACTCGCCGACGAGGATGACGTCGGGGTCCTGGCGCACCGCGTCCTTCAGGGCCTTTTCCCAGTCCTTCACGTCGAGGCCGATCTCGCGCTGGTTGATGTACGACTTCTTGTCGGTGTAGGTGAACTCGATCGGGTCTTCCAGCGTGAGGATGTGCAGCGGCTCGCGCTCGGAAATGTAGTCGAGCATCGAGGCGATGCTGGTCGTCTTGCCCGAGCCGGTGACGCCGGCGAAGATAATCATCCCCTCGTTGAAGTGGCAGAGGCTTTCGATGCTCTCGGGCAGGCCGAGCTGGGCGAAGCTGGGGATGGTGGTGTTGACGCGGCGCGACACGAGCGACAGGCAGCCGCGCTGCTTGAAGAGGCTGACGCGGAAGCGACACTCGTCGTCGCCGACGACGTAAGAGAAGTCGACGCCGCCCTCCTCCTCGAGAATCTTGCGGTGCCGCTCCTTGAGGGTGGGCAGGAGCAGGCGCTCCATGTCCTCCTGGGTCAGCGGCCGCATGTCGACGCGGCGGATGTCGCCGCGGATGCGCATCATCGGCGGCTGACCGACCTTCAGGTGCAGGTCGGACGCCTCGTGCTTCATCACCATGCGGAAGAGCTTGTTGACTTCCGGCTCGCGCCGTTTCCCCTCGGGAATATCGACGGCTTCGACAATGTCGGCGGTGGCCATGAAACCTCCAAACCGTACTGAGTACGGAGTGCTCAATACTCCGTACTCAGTACTCTTACAGGCACTCCCCGCTCCGCCAGGTAGCGTTTCGTCGCGGGGATGCCGTACTCGTTGTAATGGAAGATGCTCGCCGCGAGGGCGGCGTCGGCGCGGCCGTCGGTCAGGACGCGGAACAGGTGTTCCGGCGAGCCGGCGCCGCCGCTGGCGACGACGGGGACGCGCACAGCGTCGGCGACGGCGCGCGTCATCGGCAAATCGTAGCCGGCCTTGGTGCCGTCGGCGTCCATCGACGTCAGCACGATCTCGCCGGCGCCCAACGCCTCGACCTGAAGGGCCCAGGCGACCGCCTCCCGTCCCGTCGGCACGCGGCCGCCGTTGACGTGGACTTCCCAGACCTCGCGGCCGTCGCGGACGACGCGGCGCGGGTCGATGTTGACGACGGTGGCGCAGCGGCCGAACTTGCCGGAGACTTCACGGATCAGCTCGGGCGTCTTCACGGCGGCGGAGTTGATGCTGACCTTCTCGGCGCCGGCCTGAATGAGACACGTCGCGTCGTCGAGGGTGCGAATGCCGCCGCCGACGGTGAAGGGCATGAAGATCTCTTCGGAGACGCGGCGGACCACGTCGAGCATGATCGCCCGGCCCTCGTGGCTGGCCGAAATGTCGAGGAAGACCAACTCGTCGGCGCCGTCGGCCTCGTAGCGGCGCGCGACCTCGACCGGGTCGCCGGCGTCGCGCAGGTTCAGGAAGTTGACGCCCTTGACGACGCGGCCGCGGTCGACATCCAGGCAGGGGATGATTCGTTTGGTCAACATGCGTTCGCCCGCCCCCGCGGCTTGCCGCTTCGCGCCCGTTCCGCCCGGGCGCGAAGCGGCAAGCCGGGCGCGAGAGTTCACTTTACCTCTTCGGCGCGGCGCGGTCAACGGGCGCGCTGCCCCATCCCCCTACGGTCGTTACTCGTCTCAAGTAAGGTACACTCGTTCGCCGATGACATTCCGTGGCCGGGTGACAGGCCGCGCCGTCCGCCCCGCATCGGCCGGGCGGCGAACGAGTGGATAACTTTGACACCCTGGCGGGGCGCCGATCCGTCGGCCTCGCCCCGCTCCACTTATTCTCAACCAGGGAGGTGCCATGCTCCGCTGGATCCGCCGCCTGCGCGCCAGCCAACGCCCGCACAATCCACCGACGTCTCGCCGCCCCGCCGTCGAGGGGCTCGAAGACCGCGTCGTCCCGGCCGGGCCGCCGTCGCTCGACCCCATCGGCGACATCACGCTGCCGGCCGGCAAGACGCGCATCCTGCAAGTGACCGCCTCGGACGCGGACAATAACCCGCTCACCTACACGATCACGAGCGACAACCCGCTCATCACGACCCAGACGCACACCGGCAACCATTTCATCCAGCTCGTCGTCTCGTACACGCCGAGGGGCGCGTCGACGACCAAGACGGGCACGATGATTTTCGAGTTGTTTAACGATTTGACGCCGCGGACGGCCGGCACGATCGAGAACCTCGTCACGGCGGGGTTCTACAACAACCTGACGTTCCACCGGCTGGCGTTCAACGGCACGTCGCCGTTCGTCATCCAGGGCGGCGACCCGAACGGCGACGGCAGCGGCGGCAAGACTGGGCCGGGCTTCCCGTTCGACGACGAGTTCAACCCCGAGGAGATCTTCACCGGCGACGGCCAGCTGGCGATGGCCAACTCCGGCAGCGACACGAACAGCTCGCAGTTCTTCGTCACCTTCGGGGCGCAGCGGCACCTCGACTTCCACCACACGATCTTCGGCCAACTCGTCCGCGGCTTCGACGTCCGCGACGAGATCATCAACGTCGACAAGAGTACCGGCGATAGCAGCAAGCCGCGATTCCCGGTCACGATCACCAGCGCCACCGTGGTTCAGGACACGACCGACAGGGTTCTGACCGTCAAGGCGTCCGGCGCGGCGAGCGGGCACATCACGGTCACGGTCGACGACGGCAAGGGCGGCTCATCGACGAAGGTGTTCAACGTCACCGCGTCCGCCGACACGACCGACGACCCGCCGTTCCTCGGCCCGATCGGCAACCAGTCGACGAACGTGAACACGCCGATCGTCCTGAATCTGACCTCGACGGACCTGGAGGGGAGCCCGGTCATCTACACGGCGGGTCCGAGCGACCCGAGCCGCGCGACCGTCACGGTCAACGGCAGTCAGGTGACGATCGTGCCCGCCGCGCGCTTCAGCGGGCCGATCAGCTTGACCGTCGGCGTGCGTCAGGCGACCGGCGACACGCGCGTCGACAGCGAGAAGATCACGCTGACGGTCGTGCCGTTCAGTGTCGACCCGACGCTACCGAGGGAGCAGCAGATCGTCGCGCAGATTTACATCACGCTGTTCGGCCGGACCGTCGACCCGTCGGGCCTGGCGACGTTCTCGCGGTTGCTTCAGCAGGGCAGGTCGGCGGCCGATGTCGCCCGAATCGTGCAGGCGAGTACGGAGTTCCGCACGGCGCAGGTCAACGCCATCTACCAGGATCTGATGAACCGCCCGGCGGACAGGGGCGGCTTGCAGTCGGCGCTGACGTACCTGGCGCAAGGCGGGACGTTGAACGGGCTGCGGACGAACCTGATGAGTTCGGCGGAGTACTTCCAGAGGAACAACAGCACGTCGGCCGGGTTCCTGGGCGCCGCGTTCCAGAACATCTTCGGGCGCCCCATAGACACGTCCGGCACGGACACGTACACGCGCTTGCTCGGCCTGGGCTTCACGCGCGAGGAAGTCGTGCGGGCGCTGCTGTCGTCCGAAGAGGCGCGGCGGCACCGGGCGGACGTCGACTACCAGGCCTACCTCGGGCGGGCGGGCGACGCCGCCGGACTGGCGGCGGCGGCGGCGGCGCTCGGCGCCGGCCTGTCGGAAGACAACCTCATCGCCGGCCTGGCCACCTCGGCCGAGGCGGCGGCGAAGCTGGCGCCGAAGGCGTCGTGAGCGGCGCGCGAAAAAACAGAGGCTCCCGCCGCGGCGGGAGCCTCTGTCTTGGCGCCGGTCAACGCCGCGGGCCGTTTTCCGACAGGGCCAGCATCACTTCGACCGTATCCAGAGCGATCATATCTTTGGTAAGGCTCGTCCCCCCCGGCCGCGCCTCGGCGGGGAGGTCCGCCCCCTCGTCCTCGCGGGCCATGACCCAGAGCATGTAGGCGACGCGCCGGCGCAGGTGGACTTGGCGTGCCCGCAGGGCGACGCACCAGGCGCAGTAGACCGCGGCCACCGCGAAGGCGGCGACGGTACTCGTCAGGATCGGCATGGGTGGATGAGTCCGTGGACGGGCTGCCTCTGTTCTGTTCCGTTGTGCAACTGTAGCTCACGGGCTCCGGCGTGGCAAAGGGCTCCGGCGCCCCCCGGCGGCTCGGCTATAATACGCCCGGCGGCGCGGCCGCGGCGGCGGGGAGTACGCGGATGAAAGAGATCGCATGTTAGAGCAAGGCGCCTTGCTGGTGAGGCCCTGCGCCGCCTTCCCGGCGGGGGCGGCCGGCGGCGACGCCCTGGCGCTGACCCCCGGCCTGACGGTCCACGACGCCCTGTCCGGCGCGGCGCTGGGCGTGGCGGGCTGGCGCGGGCGGCGCTGGCCGCGCTGGCTGCGCCGCCCCGTCCTGGCCGTCCACGAGGCCGACGACGCCCCGCTGCTGTTCACCGCGCACCGCCGCTGGGGGCTGGCGCCGCACTGGGAGGTGCGCGACGCCGACGGCGGCACCGTCGGCCTGCTGTACGGGCCGCTCCTCAAGGACCGCTTCGGCCGCAACCTCGCCGCGGAGGAGCGCCCGCCCGGCGTCGTCCGCCGCGTGCGCGACCTCGAAGGGCGCGAGCTGATGACGCTGATGGGGACGCTCGAGGGGACGCGCGTGGCGTTCGGGGAGGCGGCGGACGGGAACCCGTTCCTGAAGATGCTGCTGCTGGCGAAGGCGCTGCTCGGGTGAGGACGCGCGGGCAATCAGTCGCCCTCCTTTTCTTCCTCTTTTCCTCTTTTCCTCTCTTCTTTACTTTTCTCCTCCTCTTCCCCGCGAAGCCCCGCGAGCCCTTCGCTGCCCACCGCGAAGCCCCGCCCGCCGACCTCGACCTCGAACAGGTCGTCCAGCGCGTTGAAGGTGACGATCGTGACGACCGCGCCGGGCGTCAGGCCGCGCGCCCGCCAGCGCCGCAGCCGCTCCGGGTCGTCGTCCTGGGCCTCGCGGATGACGACGCGATCCCCCGCGCGGAAGCTCGACAGCGGCTGAAGTTCGCGCTGCGCCAGGGCGCCTTCGGGCGTCGGGATCGGGTGGCCGTGCGGGTCCTCGCCCGGCTCGCCGAGGTAGGCGGCGAGCGCCCGTTCCAGGCGCGGCGAGATGGCGTGTTCCAGCGCCTCGGCCTCGGCGTCCACCTCGCTCCAGTCCAGGCCCAGCACGCGCGTCAGGAACAGCTCGACGAGTCGGTGGCGGCGGATGACGCGCCGCGCCTCGGCGGTGCCCCGCTCCGTCAGCCGGGCGCCGCGGCCGGAGGCGTAGGTGATCCAGCCGCCCTCGGCGAGGCGCTTGAGCATACCGGTCACCGACGGCGCCCGCACCCGCAGCCGCGCCGCGATCGCCACCGGCGTGACCACGGCCTCCGCCCCGCCGAGGCTGTGGATCGCCTTCAGGTAGTCCTGGACCGCCTGGCTCGGCGAGTCGTTGTTCGCTTTCGTCATGGGGGTGCCGACGGCCTGGGTGCGAGAACGCGACGCCTTCGCTATCATAAAGCCGCCGCGCGCGATCGAGTACCGCAAATCGCCCGCCGCTCGCGGCTTCGCAAGTTTCCCCCCGAGGGTCTCCGTCATGGCGGTCAAGCCGAAGGTCTTCGTCACGCGCGTCCTCCCCGAGGCCGGTTTGGCGCGCGTCCGGCAGCACTGCGACGCCGAGGTCTGGGCCGACCCGCTGCCGCCGCCCCACGCCGTCCTGCTCGAGAAAGTCGCCGCCTGCGACGGCCTGGTGTCGCTCCTCACCGACAAGGTCGACGCCGCCCTGCTCGACGCGGCGCCGCGGCTGAAGGTCGTCAGCAATTTCGCGGTCGGCTTCAACAACGTCGACGTCCCGGCGGCGACCGCGCGCGGCGTCGCCGTCGGCAACACGCCGGGCGTGCTGACCGACGCGACCGCCGACATGGCCTTCTGCCTCCTCATCGCCGCCGCCCGCCGCGTCGTCGAGGGACACGCCTACACGCTCTCGGGCAAGTGGAAAACGTGGGAGCCGCTCGGCCACCTCGGCCAGGACCTCGCGGGGCGGACGCTCGGCGTCGTCGGCCTGGGGCGGATCGGCGTCGCCCTCGCCCGGCGCTGCCGCTTCGGCTGGGACATGAACGTGCTGTACCACGACGTCCACCGCAACGAGGCGGCCGAGCGCGACCTCGGCGCCCGCCAGGTCGATTTCGACACGCTGCTGAGGGAGTCGGACTTCGTGTCGGTCCACACCGACCTGAACGAGCAGACGCGCGGCCTGTTCGGGGCGGCGGCGTTCGCGAAGATGAAGCCGACAGCGGTGCTGGTCAACACGGCGCGTGGCCCGATCGTCGACCAGAAGGCGCTCGCCGAGGCGCTGCGGGCCGGGACGATCTTCGCCGCCGGGCTCGACGTGACCGACCCCGAGCCACCGGCCGACGACGACCCGCTGCTGAAGCTGCCCAACGTGGTGGTGGCGCCGCACATCGCCAGCGCCACCGTCGGCACGCGCGACGCGATGGCGACGATCTGCGCCGACAACCTCCTCGCCGGCCTGCGCGGCGACAAGCTGCCGGGGTGGGTCAACCCCGAGGTGGAGGGGAAGAGGAGGAAGTGAGGCCGCGGGCGGATTGTCCTCTCCCCCCGTTTTCGGGTATAATACGGGGCGGCGCCGGCCTTGCGACTGGAGCGGGGCCGGCGCCGACCAACCCACGGGACGACCCGGAGCCATGCCGCCTCACTTCCCCTGCCCGAATCCGGCCTGCACGCAGGTCTTCGCGCCGGCCGACGTCCGCGGCGCCACGTCGCTGACCTGCCCGCGCTGCGGCACGGTCTTTCAGTTCCGCGCCGGCGCCGCGAAGCCCAAGGCCGCCGCCCCGAGTCCGCTGACGAAGCCGCGCCCCGCCGTCCCGTTGGCGACGCCGGTGCGTGACGAGCGGCCCATCGTCGAACCCCCTGACGACGCCCCCATCGTCAAGCGCCCCGCGCGCCGCCGGCCGGCGCGGTCGCGCTCCTCCGGCCGTCTCCTCGTCCTCGGCGTCGTCTTCGCCGTGCTGCTCGGCGGCGCCGCCGCGACTTACTTCTTGCTGCGCGAGCAGGTGCGGGCGGTCCTCGACGACCCGTCGCTCGTCGATTCCTCCCCCGCCGTCAAGTCGCCGACGGCCAACTTCCGCTTCCGCCTGCCCGGCGGCTCCTGGGAGCAGGTGCGCGACGTCGAGCATCAGTTCGGCGTCAACCTGGCCCTGCGCCGCACCGAGCCCAACGCCTGGCTCGCTCTCCTCTACAGGGACTACAAGGATCGCATGCCGCGCGACGACGAGGTGCTGGGCGCCGCGACCGCGCGGCTGCGCGCCTACTTCCCCGTCCTGGAGTGGGAGCAGCGCGACGAGGACGTCCTGGGCGGCCGGCCGGCTCAGCGCATCATCTTCCAGGGCGAGTCGAAGAGCGTGCCGGTGAGCGGCGAGTGCGTCATGACGGCGCACGGCGGGATCGCCTACTGGTTCTTCACCTGGACGCCGTCGGGCGGCGACTTGGCGGCGGCGCAGGAAGAGTGGGCGGCGCTGCGCCAGGGGTTCGCGCTGCTCAAGGAGCGCGACGGCTGGAGCGGCAAGGTCCCGGAGTTGGTGGAAGTCCGCGGCACGAAGGACAACTACGCCCTGCACTGTCCCAAGGACATCTGGAGCCCGCTCGACCCGACCGACAAGGCCGACGTGGTGCTGCTGGGGCGCGACCCCGACGACCCGAAGACGGCGCTGAAGACGGCGACGGTGACGGTCCTGGTGCGGCCGGCGGCGGCCGACCTCGACGAGGCCCTGAAGGAGGCGCGGGCGTTGGCCGAGAAGCGCCAGCAGGAGGAGGGCTTCCGGGAGACGAAGACGGAGGTCGTGCCGGCGACGAGCCGCGGCGGCCTGCCGGAAGGCGACGTCGACCTGGGCAAGGCGCGGGCGCGCGTCACCCGGCTCCGCGTCGCGAACGGCGAGGAGCGCGAACGCTTTCTCGCGATCGCCGTGGTGCCGCGGCCGGGAAAGACGCTCTTCTTCCTCTGCGAGAGTGCCTGGGCGCACCGCGCGGCCTGGGAGGAGCGCTTCGGGCCGCTGCTACACAGCCTGACGTTCGAGAAACGGTAGAACCCTCTTCCGCCGCTTGCGGCTTCGCACTCGCTACGGCTCGCGCGGCATCACGGGCGCCCCCAACTCGGCCGTCGGCGGCGGAGCGGGAGCCACGGGCGCCGGCGCTTCCGAGCGCAGGGCGCGGCCGTGGTTGCGCAGGTTTTCGGAGCGCTCGCGCACCTCGCTCACGTCCGGCACGCGCGCCGGCTGCATCTCGTAGGCGAAGCGGCGGTGGTCGCGGAGCTTGAACGGCCAGACGTTCTCGAAGAAGAAGTCGAGCGGGACGTACTCGTACCAGGGCGCCGGAATGTCCTGGTCGACGTGCAGCGTTTCGTACCCCTCCTTCATGAGGGTGATGTGATACCGGCCGTAGTACTCCCAGGTGCCGTCCGCCGGGGAGCCGCCGATCGGCTTGTTGTTGACCAGGACGAGGGCGCTCGGCGGGTTGGTCTCGACGACGAACGAGCGCTCGACGCAGCCGCCGGCGAGTGCGGCGGCCAGCAGAACGCCCGTCAGGCAAGAAAGTCGCCTCATGGTCTCGCCCTGTCCGTCGGGGCCAAGAATCTCCCGGAGAAGGGAGCCTCTTAAGAAATGCCCGGCGGCGGGTCAAGGCCAAGGCGCGGGCGCGACATTTCCCGCGCCCGCGCCGACGGACGGCGTCAGGGCCGACGCGCGCGCTTCCGGAAGCCGGCCGCGCCGACGACCCCGAAGCCACACCAGAGGAGGAGCGACACCGGCTCGGGGACGCCAACGGCCTGGGCGCCGACGGCCAGCGTTTGGCTCGGGGGGACGGTCGGGACGACGGTGCCGCCGTTCGCCAGGCCGGCCGTCGTCGCCGCCGGGTCGAAGTTGATCGTCACGAGGCCCGCCTTCTTCAGGGTGGCGCGGAACGAGAAGAACGGCCCGTCGTGGTCGATGACGTCGCCGGTGAGGAGGCCGAGGAAGGCGCCGTCGGTGAAGTCCTTGCCGGGGGGCGCGTTGTTCGCGGTGGTGGAGACGAAGTCATTCGGCGGGTCGGGCACCACGCCGCCGGAGGCGAGCGGCAGGGCCGTCCCCGGCGTGAGGGTGAAGACGCCGTCGGTGAACAGCACCTTGGTGGTCAAGGTGTCGAGCTGTTCGCCGGCGGTGCGGCGCACCTGGACGGTGAAGTTCACGGAGTTGCCCACGGCGAGGGAGCCGAGGGGCCGGTCGGTCGTCAGCGACAGGATCACGCCGGCGGGCGCGCCGGCGGGCGCGGCCAGCAGGAGCGCCGCCGCCAACGGGACCCAACGGAGCATTCTCATCAATCTGCCTTCCTGCACGTCGCGGTGGCCGGGGCCGCGGGGCGGCACTTCGCCGGGCACCTGGGTCGTAGGGAGACAAGCGACCCGCGTGAGCCGGGAAGGCTCCAGGGGAGCGGTCACTTGGGAGTCGCCGTCCAGGGCGAGTCCGGGGGAGGGACACCCCCCAGGCTCGCGACATCCTATCCGCCTCCGCCTTCGCCGTCAAAGGCGCGAGAGATCAATTCTCTCCGCCGCGCCAGTCGGGCAGGCCGAAGAGGGCGTCGCGCGACGCGGCGTCCTCCGGGCGCTTGGCCGCCCCGAGGAGGGCCGCCGCACTCGTGCCGCCCCGGCGCGTGTCGGCGACGGCCGTGTCGTCGCGCGGCCGCAGCGCGGCGGCCGGCAGCGCGGACGGCATCTTCGCGGCCGAGACGGGCGCCGCCCCGGCGGCCGGCGCCAGCAGCAGCGACAGGCCGGGGAGCGTCAGCCGAGCTAGCGCCTCGCCGATGCCCCTGGACCGCTCCGTCGCGCGGGCCGAGACGTCCGTGAGGACCGGCGAACCGACGCCCGAGGCGCGCAGGATGGCGAGGTCGAGCGCCGACGGCCGCTCGCGGACGCCGGGCAGGAGGGCGTCGTTCATCAGGTCCCACGGCTGGGCGGTCGCGTCGAGGTGGTCGCCGTCGGGGGTCAGCGCCGCCGTGAAGTCGGCGCCGACGAAGCGAGTCACGCCCCCCGTCGTCGTCACGTGGCCGGCGAAGCCCGGCGCGGACGTGGTGAAGCCGAGTATATGCCCCATTTCATGGAGCAAAACCGTCATAAGGTCGTAACGGCCGGACGCTGCCGTTCCTTCGCCGGCCACCCGCGCGGTCGAGGTCAACTCCTTCGCGAACTCCTCGTCCCGCAGGGGGGTCGGGTCGACGAACCAGCCGAACCTGTCGGCGTCCTCGTCCACCGCGATCACCCAACGCTCCTCGGGGGACGATCCCGTCGAGAGAACCCGCCGCGCCTCGCCAAGTTGGCCCGGCGGCAAATCCTCCACCTGGACCGTAAAGGTCGGGAAGGCAGAACGTCCGAGAACGTCTTCCCATCGGGCGACGGCGTAGGCCGCGAAACCGCGCAGGGTGGTGTTCGTCAGCGCGGCGCCGACGTCCTGCCCGACGGGCGCCGGCCCGGCCAGGTTGCGGAGGGCGGGGCCGTTGGCGACCGCCGGCGTCGTCGTGAGGCGCCAGAAGCGGACGTCGTGATCGTTGACGGCGGAGAAGGTACCCGAGGTAAACCCGAAGAAGGCGTTGTCTTGACCCAGCACGGACCGGAGGGCGACGGGCAAACTGATCGTGGGCGACGCCGGGCGAGTCGCGGTCTGTGCCAGGCGAACCTCGAGCCGGTGAGCTTGGCCGTCGTAGTCGACCCAGGCGTACCAGACGGCGCCGTTGTTCAAGCGAGGCGAGACGGGGACGAGGGCCGAGGGTTGGTCGCTGCCGTTGAGATGAACGGCGACGTGGTTTCCGCTGTTGCGGTCGACGGCGCCGTTGTTGTAGGTGTCGAACTCGACGGCCAGACTCGGGCCGATGCCGAGGTAGCCGATCCCGCCGCCCGCGCCCCCGAGTGCCGTCGAACTCCGGGCGATGACGAAGGCCATGCCGTCGCCCCCCTGCCCGTCGCTGTCGCCGATGCCGCGCGAGTTGCTGATCTGGAACTGGAACGCCGTGCCGAAGGACGCCTCGGCGCCCCCGACCGTAAGCGGGGTCGGGGCGGTGAGGAACGCACTTCCGGCCTGCTGGAAGTCATTCGTCAGGCGGAGGACCCTCTGGCCGTTGAACACCACGGGCGTGGCGTTGATCGGACCCGCCGCCCCGTTGCGCGTAAAGGCGGAGAGGTCGAAGAAACTCTGAATCACGACCCGGAAGGTGCGCTGGAACGTACCGGTCCCCATCGCGTTGCCCGCGCGGTCCGTAACGCCCGCCTGGTTGATTCGCAGCTGGTAAACGCCGGCAGGCAACGGGGCCGTGAGACGAACGACGGTGTCGTCGCTGAGGAGTGCCACGCGGGTGAGCGCCACGGGGCTGTCATTGCCGTCCCCGAACACGCCGCCGGGGCCGGCGTCAAGGATCTGGAAATTGCCGGCGGCCGCCGAAGCCGGCGCGATCGACTCCGAGAACGCCACGTCGACGTCCTCCGGTCCCTGAGACGGAACGGCGCCGTTGGGCGGTGTGACGCTTGCCACGGTCGGCGGCGCGACGTCTTTCAGCAACCCGATGGGGAGGAGGTTCGACACGGTGCTGAAGCCGTCCGTATCCGTGAGTCGCGCCTGCAACGTGAAGGACGAAACAGTCGCCGAAACGCTCGGCGCGATGACCGAGAAGTTGAACGGCGCCGCGGTGCCGTTGCTCACCACCTGGCCGTTGAACAGCAAGTCCACGCTCCGCACCGCCACACCGGCGACGACGCTGACCGTGCCGTGAATGGTCGTGTTCTCGAAGACCTGCAAGCCGGGCGCGTTGGGGTCGGCGTCGACGGCGGTGGTCGTGAGGGCGGCGCGCGGCGTCAGGGTGAACGAGTCGGTCACGTTGCCGATGCTGAGGGCGTGGCCGACGCGGTCGGTCACGGCCGGGCCGTTGATGACGAGTTGATAGCCGCCCGCCGGCAGGAAGGGGTAGGTAATCTGCACCTGGCGGTCGTCGTCGCGGACTTGCAGGTTGGTCGGCGTGACGGCGTTGCCGTTGCCGTCGCGGAGTTGGAAGTTGGCGGTCGTGACCGTCGTGGTGTCGAGTGACTTGTTGAAGCGCACGCGCACCGTCAGCGGCTGCTCGGTCAGCGAGGAGCCGTTGGCCGGGTCGAAGCTGGTGACTGTCGGCGGCGACGTGTCGTTGACCAGGCCGACGGTGAGGACGTTGGACAGCGACGTGTTGCCGCCGGTGTCGGTGGCGCGCACCTGGATCGTGAAGGAGCTTCCCGAATTGGCGATGCTCGGAGCCACGGCGAAGAAGTCGAACGGGAACGAGACGGCGTCGCGCAGCGGCTGGCCGTTGACGAGCAGCTGCACGTCGCGCACCTGCACGTCGTCGCCGACGTTGACCTGGATGGGGAGGGTGCTCCCCTCGAACACCTGAAGGCCGGGCTTGACGAGGTCGACGTCGGCCGCCGAGGTGCTGACGCTCACCGTAGGCGGAATGCCCTTGTTGTCGAACGGCAGGTAGTTGACGACTTCGAGACGATTGCGCTCGCCGATATAGGCTATGCCGCGGCTGAGGGCGACGTCGCGGGTGCCGGCGGAGAGGGGGATCTGGAGGAGGCGCGGCGGCGTCACGCGCGGGTTGCTCGTGTCGTACAGCTCGAAGTAGGTGTTCCCGTCCGGGACGAGGGCGCCCAGGCCGGAGCCGTTGAGGGCGAAACGGCGGGCGTTGACGAAGTCGTTGCCGCCCGGCGCGTGCATCAGGGTGGGCGACGCGGGGTTGCTGACGTCGATGGTGCGCAAGCCGCTGCCCGACAGCCAGGCGACGCCGTTGGCGGCGAACACGCCGACGTCGGAGGACGCGATGGAGACGCCGAGCTGGCCGCGCACGACCGCCGCGCCTTCGGTGCTGATGTCGACGACGACGAACGTGCCGCCGCCGTAGGCGTACAGGAACTTGCCGTCGCGCGCCAGCCCGGTCACGGTGGACGTCGGCAGCGTGACGCTCTGGATCACGACCCCGGTGACGAGGTCGACGACCTTGAGGCCGTTGCCCGAGGCGGCGTAGGCGAGGCCGTTGGCGACGACGACCTGGGCGGCCGGCACCGCGACGCTCCTGAGGAGTTTCGGCGCCATGCCGTCGGCAACGTCCACGATTTGCAGCGCCGAGCCGGTGGCGACGGCGGCGAGGTTGAGGTTGCCGTCCACGCCGACGCTGGTGGCGGTGCCGGGCAGGGCGAGTTGCCCGAGGAGGATGGGGTTGTTGAACTGGGTGCCGTCCACGACGGCGAGGCCGGCGCCGCCCATCGCCGCGTAGACCCGGCTCCCCTCGACCGTCACCTTCTCGGCGGGGCCGGGCAGCGGCAGGGTGGCGATGACGCCGGTGGGGAAGGCGCGGCCTTCGAGGGGGTTGAGCCCGGCCGCGAGTTTGGCGCCGTCGCTGACGCCGTCGCCAGCGGTGGAGACCTTGTGCGGGTCGGTGCCAATGGCGAACTCACCGACGTCGGGAATGCCGTCGCCGTCGCTGTCGATGCCGCCGAATGAATTCATCTCCAGGGTTCCGACCTCGCCGGGTATCCCCGAGAGCTTCTGCTGCAGGAACGTTGGCGCACCACTCGGCGAAGCATGCCCGCTGATCACCAGGCTGGAGTTGATCCGGGGTGCGTAGAAGGTGGCCGTGAAAGATTCGCCCGGAGGAAGGACGACATTGTTCACCAGTTCGCCGTTCTTTGCGATGCCAGAAAGCTGTAGACCGTTCCCGAGGACGTAACGGAAGTAGACGTCTCCGCTGGTCCCGAACCCTGAGACTTGGGACACATGATTGTTCTCAGACG
Source organism: Gemmatales bacterium (assembly GCA_038229635.1). GTDB lineage: Bacteria > Planctomycetota > Planctomycetia > Gemmatales > Gemmataceae > DATFNV01. The sequence continues at coordinate 13,800 of JBBROG010000093.1, read as the reverse complement.
GGGCACGTCCGTAAGACGATCTTCCCAACGGTCCCCGACCTCCCGAGCCGCGGATGAGGATGTCCTTGAACCCTGGCGGGATTACGAAGGAACCGGACACCGAATCATCGATCGGCAAGTCGATGATGTACGGCTTGGCCGCGCCGTGCAGCTGCAATGCACGGAGGCAACCGATGCCGGTCCCCGCTGCGTAATGCAGAAATGCTTTTCCCACGTCAGCGGCGGCCTCGAAGGTCGCCGCTGCGGCGTCACGGAAGTGTGCAGCCGCCGATGCGTAGTCCTTTGATCCTACGCTTGCAGATGCTTGGGCGGCGGCAACCCCCGCACGAGCCAGCGCCGCCCTTGCATTAGCCTCATCAGCCTCCCCTTGGTCGAACTGTCCCGTGACGTCGTGGGCGTCGAAGCCGAAATCGTCCGACAGGGTGTAGATGAACCGGCCGCTCCACGTTCCAGTTCCCCCGACCGAGGGATTGATGATCTTGCCCGTAGCCCGCAGGGCGTCCAGCTCCGCGGTGGCTTCTTGTGTCCGATCGATGACCAGGAACAGCGTCCCATCGCTGTGGAACGTGACCATGGGTAACTGCTCCGGCGGGATGCTGTTTAACACCTTCTGCATGACAACGTCGAGATCCACCACGCCGGTGGTAGCCTGTGTGTTGATCTCCTCGGTAATGCGATCTTGCACGATCTTTTTCAGATCGGCGGTGATTCGCTTCACATCCACATCGTTCCGGACCCGATCGAGCAGATCCGTGCCAGTGATGCGACCACCTTCACCCCTCAAGAATCGAAGAAAGTACGGCTCGACGGTGAAGGGATCCGCCAAGTAGCGGACTGCGCCGATCGTGCTGAAGGTCACTCCGCAGGCTTCCAGGGATCTCTCCAGGAACGAGAAGTTGATGTTCAGGTCGACGTCTCCGACGCCGGGGATACGCTGGATGAGGTCGCGCAGCGTTTGGTTCAGCATCTGATTGATGCCATCGTCGACCTGTTTGAAGAGGCCATCGCTCATGACGAAGTCATCGCCTGCCCCGAGTTCGCCACGCATGCTTGATCCGACCTGGAATCGGGCCGGACTGCCTTGGATGACGAAGTGCCACCCCGGCGCGCGGATGCCGACGCCCGGGTCGGACGTGATGACACTGCCGTCGGCGCTCACCGTCCCCGTGCCGACGACGTCCCAGCGCCCGGCGTCGTGGTTGAACGACCAGATCAGCGCCTGCGTCCCCGGAGCCAGGTTGTCGATGTTCGGGTACGTCAGCGGCGCCGGCACGTCGAAGCGCGTCGCCCCGATCGCCTGGATCGAGATCACCAGCTTCGGGTTCTGCCCCGGCGGCAGCGGCGCCGGCAGGCGGTCCGGCGGCACCGGGATGATCGCCGCCTCCGTCGACGGCGTTCCCTGGTTGTCCTGCGCCGAGTTCGGCGAGAACGTCACCTTCAACTTCTGCCACACCGACGCGGCGACGTCCGGGAACATCGCGTGCAACTCGCTCATGCCGCCGGCGCCGAAGCCGACGTCGGTCGGCTGCGTCGAGGACAGCGGCTTGATGTCACCCGTCGCCATCGGCGGCAGGTAGACGTTGAACAGCCGGCCGTCCGGGGTCGTCAGCTGCACCGTCTGGCCGGGCACGTCGTGGAACTCCTTGCCCACCGAGGGGTACGTCGTGCCCGCCGGGGCGTTGACCGCCGTCGTGCCGTCGATGTGGACGGAGAAGCCCGGCGACGGCATGTCGCGCAGAAGGAAGTAGCCGTTCGCGTCCGTGACCGCGTTGGCGGCGGGGAGGGCGTCCACGCGGATCGTCGCGCCGACGACGGGGATGTTGCTGCCGTCGGGGTTCTTGTTGTAGGCGTCGTAGACGTAGCCGAAGAGGTTCGTCCCCGCGATGCGCGTCAGCGGCAGCGTGCGGAAGTCGGCCGTCGCCAGGCCGCCGCCGAAGCCGTCGCCGTCCGCGTCCAGCGCGTGCCCGTTCGCCGCCTTGATCTTGCTGCCGTCGACCCGGACGCGCACCTCCGTGCTCGACGGCCACGGGTTGTCCGGGAAGAACGTCACGAACTGGTTCGTCGAGCTGACGACGAGGCGGCCGGGGACCGTCTGGCCCAACGCGATCACCTGGATGGCGGCGGCGGTGATCGTCGTCGGGTCGACGGCCTTCGTGAAGCGGACGACGGCGGCGCGCGTCAGCGACACCATCTCCTCGCCGTTCGCCGGCGCCACCTCGGCGACCTGGAACGACTCGGCGACGGTGAAGGCCAGCGTCCGCGAGCCGCCGAGCGGATTGCGCGCCAGATCGGTAACGGCGGACGAGACGTCGACGCGGTAGCTCTGCCCCTCGTCGAGGGCGGAGGCGAAGTGAAGGCGAGCCAGGCTGTCGCCGACGCGCTCGACGGAGGCAACGGCGACCGCGTCGCCCGCGTGCGGCCCGGCGCTGACCGTGACCGAGTAGCCCGCGACGACGAAAGCGCCGTCGGCCATCACCTCGCTGTACGGCACGTCGACCGTGGTGACGGGCGCGGACGGGGCGCCGAGAGTGCCCAGGCCGGCGCCGCCGAGCGTCGGGGGCATCGTGTCGAGCGTCGCCGCCTGCGACACGACCGTCTGCTGGCCGAAGCCGTCGCCCAGCCGCAACCGCAGCGTGGCGGCGCCCTCGGCCAGCGTGGTCGGAATGCGGAAGTTGCCCGCGCCGTCCGCCGTGACGGTGCCCTCGTCGAAGTTGTCATCGACGCCGGTTTCCAGGGCGACCGTCGCGCCGGGCGCGTTGACGGTCCCGGTCACGGCGCTGGCCGCCACGTTCGTCAGCAGCCGGCCGTCGCCGAGGCGAACCGGGTCGGGCGCCAGGCCGACCGTCGCTTGGAGAACGTGGATGCGCGTGGCGTCGTTGAGGTTCTTGCGCCATAGTGCGACGTCTGAGGAGTCGATGCGGTCGTCGCGGTTGGCGTCGGCCTCGACCTTGAAGGCGGGGTCGCCGGCGGTCTTGCCGTACAGGGCGCGCAGGGCGAGGCCGTCGGCGTTGTCGACCGTGTGGCTGCCGTCGGCGTCGCCGACGAGGTAAACGTCGATCGCGTAGGCGCCGCCCGTGCCGTTCTCGCCGGAAACGGTCAGCGTGTACGAGGCCGCGGACAGCTCGACGAGCGTGACGCTGTCGGTGCGGCCGGGCAGGTTGGCGCTGCTGGTGAGCGGGACGACGGGCGTGCCGTTCTGCGTGACCTGGACCACGGCGGGGTCGAGGCCGCTGCCGGCGGCGCGAGCGACGACGCCGAGGAGCGTCGTGCCGCCGGCGAGGGTGAAGTCCGCGGGGCTGCGCAGCGTCACAATGATCGAGCGGGTGCCGCCGGCGGGGACGTCGCCCGCGAACTGGGCGAAGACGTTGAGCGGCGTCGCGGCGGGGGCCATGCGATCTTCCCGGAGCTCCAGCGTCAGGGGGCGGGGGCGCCGGGGAAGGCGGGGGGTGCGACGCAGGGGACGACGAGACTTCATGGGAGAGCCTCCGCGCGGGACTGAGGGGACGGAACTCACTCACAATTATCAGTACGCGATCGCGGACCGATTTTTTTTCGCGCCCGTTTCCGGCGCGCACGGGGCGCGCACGGAGGACGTCCGGGCGTAGGGCGGCTCGGTGTTAATCCTGATAAGAGAGGTAGTAACGGATGGAGAGGCGCCGTGTCAACAAGAAAGCCGTCAAAGAATCCGGATTTGTCAAAAAGGACGAATCGGCGGAGGCGCGGCCCGCGCGCTCAGCAGCAAGGACGCCCCGTGCAGCGCGACGATGGCCGCCACCAGCCACGCCAGCAGCCGCGCCGTCCGCACCAGCCCGTTCGCCGCCCGCTCGTAAGCCGGCAGCGCCTCGCCGACCTCGTCGATGCCCTTCCCGAGGTCGTCGAGCCCTTGCTCCTGCTCGCGCAACTGCCGGTCGAGATTGTCCACGAAGAGCGGCAGCACGCGGGCGAACGTCTCGGCGAGGACGACTGTCTGCCGCAGCGCCGCCTCGTACTCGTCGCGGTGTTCCAGCGCCCCGTCGAGCTGCTCGCGCATCGTCCGCAGCAGCGTCGCCGAGCGCCCCAGCGCCGTCCGCAGCTCCGGCCAGCGCGCCACCGCCGCCTCGACGCCCTTCTGAGCCTGCCGCAGCGCCGTCGCGACCTCCTTGAGCTTCGCCGTGTCGCGCAGCACGCGGCCGAGGTCGGCGCTCAACTTGGGCAGCTCCTCCGCCAGGCGGGCCGTGTGTTCCGGCACGTTCTTCAGCAGCGCTTCGAGCTTGTCCTGCTGTCCCAGCGCCAGGCCGAGCGCCTCGCGCGTGCGCCGCGCCACCTTGCGGCTCTCGTCGAGCGAGGCGCGCAGCTTCGGCAGGTCGGTCGCCAGCGCCGTCATCTGCTCGTCGGCCGCCGCCGCCCCGGCCGCCGCCTTACGCATCCCCTCGGCGATCTCGTCGCCCTGCGGCCAGAACTTGCGGTCCTCCACCTGCGGCTTGACGCCGCGGAACGTCACCACCGGGTAGTGGTAGCCCGACAGCCGTTCCACCTGCTGAGCCCCCGTGGACAGCGACGTCTCCAGTCCCTTGAAGCCCTCGCGCATCGTCTCGGCCCGCTTGACGTCGAGCAGGGCGTCGACGCGGTCGAGCCCCTCGGCGAAGCGGTGCAGGCCGTCGTGGATCTCGCGCGCCGCCTTCAAGTCGGGCGGCGCCTGGCGCAGCAACTCGCCGAGGCGCTTGGCGTCCTCGCGCAGCCCCTCGGTTGACTGGTCGAGGTGCTCCGCCGCCCGCGCCGCCGCCGGCGCCACCTGTTCGTCGAGGTAGCCGGCTGTCGCGCCGAGGCCGTCGCCGATCTTGCCGAGCGAGCCGGCGTCGAGCGTCTCGGCGAAGCCGTCCAGGCCGCGGGCCACGTCGCCGAGAGCGCCGCTGACGGTCTTCATCTGCTCCGCGTCGAGGCGCTGCGACTTCAGCGAGGACGTCACGATCTCCGACTGCGCCTGGAGTTGACAGGCGAGTTCGCGCAGCTCGGGGCGGCGCAGGTCGTGGACCTGGCGGCGCAGCAGGCGGACGTGGTCGGCGGCGTGCTCGGTCACGCGGCCGGCGCGGCCGAAGCTCTGGTCGATTTCGGACGACGGCGGCAACTGGCAGGCGAAGACGCCGAGGACGACGGCGACGGCCAGTTCCAGGAAGCCCAGCGTGAGAGAAACGGTGCGGCGCATCGGGCTACAACCCTCGGCGGATGAGAGGCGGAACGGGGCGACACCCTTGCTATTCTACCCGCGCGCGGCGCGAGCGCGGCCCCATCGTTATTCGGCCCCGGCGTGAAGATCTTGCGAGGGGAGGACCGAAGGCGGGCCGTCGGCGTCACCCTCGGGGCGCCGCTCCTCGGCCGCGCGCGCCCGTTCGACGACGACGTCCAGCAGCAGCGGATGGCGCCCCAGCGGCTCCGCGAGCCGGAATTCGACGTCGGGGAATCGCTCCGCCAGGCGGGCGCGCGCCGCCGACAGGTCGCGGCGCACATGAACGCCCGCCGAGAGGAAGTACGGCATCAGCACGACCCGCTTCGCCCCCTGGCTCACGCACAGGGCGCCGCCGGCGTCGATCGACGGCTCCGCCAACTCCAGGAACGACGCCTCGACGGCGCGGTACGCGCCGCGCCGCCGCAGCGCCTCGGCGACGTGGCACAGGTCGGCGTTCGCCTCGGCGTGACGGCTGCCGTGGGCGATCAGCAGCAAGGCGGTTGGCATGAGTCCCCCTCCCGGCTATGCTGGGGGCGGGTTTCCGATCCGTCCCGTCCTCGCGAGCATCCTCCCCATGATAGGCGCGCGTCTCGGCCGGTGGGTCCTCGAAAGCGAGCTGGGCCGCGGCGGCATGGGCGTCGTCTACCTCGCGCGCGCCGAGAACGGCGAGCGCGCCGCCGTCAAGGTACTCGCCCAGGAGTTGACCACGCACACCGGCGCCGTCAGCCGCTTCCGCCGCGAGATCGACGTCCTGAGCCAGCTCGACCACCCGAACATCGTCCGCCTCCTTGAGTCGGGCGAGCACGAGGGCCTGCTGTACTACGTCATGGAGTACATCGAAGGCCGCGACTTCGCCGACCTGGTGCGCGCGCAAGGCCGCCTCCCCTGGAACGTCGTGCTCGACATGGCCGTCGACGTCAGCGCCGCCCTCAAGCACGCCCACGTCCACGGCGTCATCCACCGCGACATCAAGCCGTCCAACCTGATCCGCGGCGCCGACGGCCGCGTCAAGCTGGCCGATTTCGGCGTCGCCCACGTCTTCCAGGGCGAACACCTGACGCGCCCCGGCTCCGTCGTCGGCACCGCCGAGTACCTGTCGCCCGAGCAGGCCGCCGGCAAGCCCGCGACCAGGCGCAGCGACCTCTACTCCCTCGGCGTCGTCCTCTACACGCTGCTCACCGGCCGCAACCCGTTCGTCGGCCCGAGTATCGTCGACGTCCTCCACAAGCACCGCTACGCCCAGTTCGACGCCCCCGCGAAGATCGTCCCCGACCTGCCGCCCGACCTCGACGAAGTCGTCCGCCACCTCATGGAGAAGGAGCCCGACAAGCGCCCGCCGGACGCCGGCGTTCTGCAGCGCCGCCTCGAAGGGATCCGCGCGAAGCTGGCGTATCGCGGCGGCCAGACCTTCGCCGGCGTCAGCACGTCGCCGACCCTGCCCGGCCAGAAAACCGCCCTCCCGTCCGAGGAGGACGAGGCGCCGCCGAGAGGCGAGGGCGAGGCGACGATGGTCAGCCGCATCGTCCGCCGCGAGCTGGAGCGGCAGAACCGCGGCGGGCCGGTGCGCCGGTTCTTGAACCGCCCCCTCGTGCTGGTCGCGCTGTTCGTCCTCTGTGTCGCCGGCCTCGCCAAGGCGTTCTGGCCCGACGACCCGGAGAAGCTCTATCGCGAAGGGACGCCCTACCTGACGTCCGCGGACGAGGCCGTGCGTGAGCAGGGCTGGGACAACTACTTGAAGAAGCTCCACGACAACTTCCCCGACAATCCGCACCGGGACGAGGTGGCGGCGTTCGGCCGGGAGGTGGAGCGGCGGCGCCAGGCGCGCGTGCGCCGCAACAAGGGCTGGCCTTCCGAGGCGCAGTGGTTCTACCAACAGGGGGTGCGCTATCGGCAGCAAGGGGACGAGGCGAAGGCGGCCGAGACGTGGCGGAACCTGATCGACGCCTTCCGCGATGACCCGCAGCAACATACCTGGGTGACGTGGGCGGAGGAGGAACTGCAAGCCGGCGTCGTGCCGTACAAAGGTCGCTGGGACACGGTCCAGAAGGCGGTCGAGCGCGCCCGCAAGCTCCGCGACGAGGGCAAGGGACGGGAGGCCGACGCGGTCCTCGACGCCCTGGAGAAGCTGTACGGCGACGACCCGTCGGCGCGCGACGTCCTGGCCGCGGCGCGCGGGCCGCGCTGACGCCGCCCGACTCGCTTTTCTCGGACTGCGTCACTACAAAACAGCCTGTGAGGCGCCCGGCCGGCGCTCTTTCCCCGATGACCTGCCTGCTTGCTGAGGTGCTGCCTTGTCGCGCACGGGACCGCTCCTGCTCGTCTACACGCTGACGATCTTCGTCAGCGCGCTGTTGCTCTTCCTCGTCCAGCCGCTCATCGGCAAGCTGATCGTGCCCCTCCTCGGCGGCTTCCCCGCCGTGTGGAACACCTGCATGTTCTTCTTCCAGGCGACGCTGCTCGCCGGCTACGCCTACGCTCATTTCAGCACCGCCGCCCTCGGGGAACGGAAGCAAGCCTGGCTCCACCTCGCCGTGCTGCTTGTCCCCTTCGTCGTGCTGCCGCTCGGCATCTTCACGGGGCTGGTCCCGGCCGGCGAGGACAACCCCATCCCCGGCCTGCTGCTGCTGCTGCTGGCGTCGGTCGGCCTGCCGTTCTTCGCCATCTCGACGACGGCGCCGCTGCTCCAGCGCTGGTTCGCCAGCACCGACCACCCCGCCGCCCAGGACCCGTACTTCCTTTACGCCGCCAGCAACGCCGGCAGCATGATCGCGCTGAGCGGCTACCTGGCGCTGGTCGAGCCGAACTTGCTGCTGCGCGAGCAGCGCTGGGCGTGGACCGTGTGCTACGCGCTCCTCGTCGGCCTGATCGCCTTCTGCGCCTTGATGCTGTGGCGCTCCGCGCCGGCCGCGCCGGCGGCCGCGAAGCGTCCTTCGCCGAAGAAGACTTTGGCCGCCGCCCCCGAGGCGATCACCGCCGGCGACCGCTTCCGCGTCATCGCCCGCGATTTCGTCGGGACGAGCCTGGAGGCCCGCGCGCTGACGCGTCCCGACGACGCCATCAGCGGGGGCCAGGTGCTGCGCTGGGTGGCGCTCGCGGCCGTGCCGTCGAGCCTCATGCTCGGCGCCACGACCTACGTCACGACCGACATCGCGGCGATTCCGCTGCTCTGGGTCCTGCCCCTGATGCTCTACTTGCTGAGCTTTATCATCGTCTTCTCGCGCGTGCCGGCGTGGGTCCACAAGACGATGGTCCTCGCCCTGCCGGTGCTGCTTTTGCTGCTCATCTTCGTGATGATCTCCAAGTCGAAGCTGCCGATGCCGATGTGGATGACGGTCTTGCTGCACCTCGTCGTCCTCTTCGCGGTGGCGATGGTCTGTCACGGCGAGCTGGCGCGGACGCGGCCGGCGGCGAAGCACCTGACGCGGTTCTTCCTGTGGATGTCGGTCGGCGGCGTCGTCGGCGGCATGTTCAACGCCATGCTCGCCCCCGTCGTGTTCAACTCGCTCGCCGAGTACCCCATCGCGATGGTCGTCGCCGGCCTGTTGCTGCCGCGCCTCGACGACGAGCGCCGGGGGTCGACGCGCTCCCTCCTCTACGACGCCGCCCTGCCGGTCGGCCTGGCGATCCTGGCGGTGGAAGCGTTCAACGGCTTCCGCGTCAGCAACAGCATCCTGGGGAGTTCCGCCGGCACCGTCGTCGGCTGGATCGACTCCGTCGCGGAGACGATCAGCGTCGAGGGGCCGCGCCTGCGCCACATCCTCACCTACGCCCCGCCGGTGGTGCTCTGCTACGTCTTCGTCGAGCGGCCGCTGCGCTTTGGCCTGGGGCTGGCCGTCCTGCTGTTCGCCAGCGCCCTGCCGAACGTGTTCGACAAGCAGGTGGTCTACCGCGACCGCGGCTTCTTCGGCGTCCTCAACGTCAGGAGTGTCCAGGACGCGCAGACCTTCAAGGACGCCGAGGGCGAGTCGCACGAGGTCAAGCTGACCGAGCACCGCCTGTTGCACGGCAACATCCTGCACGGGACGCAGTTCCGCTCCGACGACGACGGCGACGAGAAGTACCGCCGCGAGCCGCTGACCTACTACCACCGCACCGGCCCGATCGGCCAACTCCTCGCGGCCTTCGAGGGGGCGGACGCCAAGAACGACCTCGCCGTCATCGGCCTCGGCACCGGCACGATGGCGGCCTACCCGGAGAAGGGGCAGCGGCTGACCTTCTACGAGATCGACCGCAAGGTCAAGTGGGTCAGCTTCGACCAGGACACCTATTTCAGCTACGTCCAGGACGCCAAAAAGCGCGGCGCCGAGATCGACGTCGTTCTCGGCGACGCGCGGCTGTCGCTCGACCGCGAGCGGGCGTCGAAGCCGGACCAGCTGTACGACGTCATCGTCGTCGACGCCTTCAGCTCCGACGCCATCCCGGTGCATCTCATCACCAAGCAGGCGCTGGCGATCTACCTCGACAAGCTGAAGCCGGACGGCATCGTCGCCTTCCACACGTCGAACCGCTACCTGCGCCTGGAGCCGGTGGTCGGCAACATCGGCGACGCTCTCAGGTGCGCCGTGATCGCGCAGCACGACTACAACGACGGTCCTCCCGGCAAGAGCAGCTCCAGTTGGGCGTTGGTGGCCCGCGAGAAGAAGCACTTCGGCAAGCTGTTGGAAGACGTCAAGGCGGACCCGAAGGACGAGAACAAGCGCTGGGAATTCCTCGAGCCGGACGACAGCGTCGGCGTCTGGAGCGATGACTTCAGCAATTTGCTCAAAGTGTTTCAGTGGAAGAGTAAGTAAGCCGCTCGCGGCTCATTCCTCGGGGGTCACCGGCGCCGTCTGGGAGGCCATCCACGCCAGACAGCGCGCCCAGTTCCCCGGCGACCCCGGCGTCAGACTGCCGAGCAGGCGCGAGCCGGCGGCGCCCGTCGCGGCCGGCACGTTGGCCGGCACGCCGTCCACGGTCAGCGCCGCCAGGACGCCGAACGTCAGCGGCTTGCGCGCCTCGGCGGGAACGCCGGCGTGGTCGGTCCGGTCGAGCGGCACGCCGCGCAATTGCTGCTCCAGGAGGTGCAGCAGCAAGCCGTTGCGCGTGCCGCCGCCACTGAGCAAGACGCGGTCGAGGGACTGACCCGGCGGCAAGAAACGGCCTAACGCCCCGGTGATACCGTGGGCGACGAAGTGCGTGGCGGTGCAGAGCAGGTCGTGCAAACCCCAATGAAGCTGCCGCGCCTGGTGGACGGCCTGGTAGGCGAACTCGTCGCCGAAGTTGTGCCGCGGCAAGCTTTTGGGCGGCCGCTTCTGCAGATACGGATGACCCAGCCAGCGTTGCAACAGGGCGTCGATACAGCGCCCCTGCACGGCGTGCTTGCCGCCCCTATCGTAGGCTTCGCGCCCCCCGGTCAGCTGGCGCATCAGCGCGTCGAGCAGGACGTTGCACGGCCCGGCCTCGAAGCCGACGACGTCGTGGACGCGACCGCCCGCCGGCAAGAAGACGACGCGCGCCAGGCCGCCCAGATGCAGCAGGACGCGATTCTCGCGCGGGTGGCGGAAGAGGAGCGAGTCGGCCAGCGCCGCCAGCGGCACGCCCTGCCCGCCGGCGGCGACGTCGCGAGCCCGGAAGTCGCTCAGCGTGGTCACGCCGGTGCGCTCGGCGACGACGGCGGCCATGCCGAGGCCGAGCGTCGCCGGGAAGCGCCCCTCGGGGTCGTGCCAGACGGTGTGCCCCGGACAGCCGATGCACTGCACCCGCGCCAGAGTGAAGCTGGCGCGGTCGGCGGCCTGCCGTGCCGCGGCGGCGAACGTCTCGCCGAGCAGCCGGTGGAGCAATGCCGCTTGCCGGACCTCGCTCGGCCCCGGACCACTGACGCGCAAGATCAGGTCGCGCAACTCTTTGCCGTAGGGCTGATGAACGCAGTGCTCCAACCGGGCACACAGGTCCAGCCCGACGCCCTCGACCTCCACAAGCGCGGCGTCGACGCCGTCCGCGCTCGACCCCGACGCCAGCCCGATGATGTACCGTGTGGGCACGCCCTTCTCCCCGGTCCGTTGCGCGTCGCCCGCCGACGCGGTTCCTTCCGCAAGAGGCGGGAGTATAACGCGACCGGGCGAAACGGGGCAAGCTCGACTGAGGACGTTGCCAATGGGCTATCGCAGCCTGCGTGAGTGCGTCACCGACCTGGAGCGGACGGGCCAGCTCGTCCGTATCGAACAGGAGATCGACCCGTACCTGGAGGCCGCGGCCCTTCATCGCCGCGTCTACCAGGCGCGCGGCCCGGCGGTCTTCTACGCGCGCGTTAAAGGCTGCCGCTTCCCGATGGTCAGCAACCTGTTCGGAACCCTGGAGCGGACGCGCTTCCTGTTCCGCGACACGCTCGACGCGGTCCGCCATCTCGTCGAGCTGAAGGTCGATCCGTCGACGTTCTTTCGCCGCCCGTGGCGCTACCGCGACGTACCGCGAACGCTGTGGCACCTGCGCCCGAAGCGCGTGCGGGGCGGTCCCATCCTGGCTCATCAGGCGCGCGTGAGCGACCTGCCGCAGCTCGTCTGCTGGCCGCGCGACGGCGGGGCGTTCGTCACGCTGCCGCAGGTCTACACCGAGGACGCCGACCGCCCCGGCTGGCGCCACTCGAACCTCGGCATGTATCGCGTGCAGCTTTCCGGCAACGACTACGAGCGCGACCGGCAAGTCGGCTTGCACTACCAGATCCACCGCGGCATCGGCGTCCACCACGCGGCGGCGATGCGCCGGGGCGTGCCGTTCCGCGTCAACGTCGTCGTCGGCGGACCGCCGGCGCTGGCGCTGGCGGCGGTCATGCCGCTGCCGGAGGGGATGCCCGAACTGACCTTCGCCGGCGCCCTCGGCGGTCACAGGGTCCGCCTCGTCGATTCCCCCTCTCCCCTTCGGGGAGAGGGGTTGGGGGTGAGGGGCCTCCCGCTCTTCGCCGACGCCGACTTCTGCGTCAGCGGCACCGTCGATCCGACAAAACAGCTCCCCGAAGGCCCGTTCGGCGACCACCTCGGCTACTACAGCCTGGCGCACCCGTTCCCCGTGCTGAACGTCGACCGCGTTTATCACCGCGCGGACGCGATCTGGCCGTTCACCGTCGTCGGCCGCCCGCCGCAGGAGGACACGAGCTTCGGCGCGCTCATCCACGAGATCACCGGGCCGCTCATCCCGACCGTCCTCGCGGGCGTGAAGGGCGTCCACGCCGTCGACGCCGCCGGCGTCCACCCGCTGCTCCTGGCGATCGGCAGCGAGCGCTACGTCCCCTACGCCGAGACGCGCAAGCCGCGCGAGCTGCTGACGTGCGCCAACGCCCTCCTCGGCCAGGGACAACTTTCCCTCGCGAAGTACCTCTTCATTGTCGCTCAAGAGGACGACCCGAGCCTCGACGTCCACGACGTCCCCGCGTTCTTCCGCCACCTGCTGGAGCGCTTCGACCCGCGCACGGACCTGCACTTCCAGACGTGTACGACGATCGACACGCTCGACTACAGCGGCACGGGGTTGAACGAGGGGTCGAAGCTGGTGGCCGCCGCCGCCGGGCCGAAGCGACGCGAGTTAGCGTCGCGGGTGCCGGACGGGCTGCGTTTGCCGGACGGGTTCGGCGAGCCGCGCGTGTGCCTGCCGGGGATCATGGCGGTACGCGGGACTCCGTACTCGGAACGCGGTGCGGCGGTCGCGAAGCTGACGGAGGCGCTCGCGGACCAGGCCGTCGACCTCGCCGGCCTGCCGTTGATCCTCGTCGTGGACGACAGTGACTTCGCGGCGCGGTCGCTCAACAACTGGCTGTGGGTGACGTTCACGCGCTCGAATCCGGCGGCGGACGTTTACGGCGTCGGGGAGTCGACGCGGCAAAAACACTGGGGCTGCACGGGTCCGGTCGTGATCGACGCGCGCATCAAGCCGCACCATGCGCCACCGCTGGAGGAGGATTCGGCGGTCGAGCGGCGCGTCGACGCCCTCGGGGCGCGAGGCGGGCCGTTGCACGGGATCATCTGATACGCTCTCCGGCCGACGTCGTCCGGGCCGTTTTAGCCGCGTAGCGGGGCGTGGGGAGGGAAGGCGCTTTCTCCTCCGCACGCAGAACGGCAACCAAGAGGAGGAGCGGAACCGCGGGAAGGAAGGCGGCTCTCAGGGCGGGATGAGGTCGCTCGGGACGAGGCGCCGGCGCAGACGTCGCGCTGCCCACTCGGCATACCCAGCCGCGCGACAACAAGTTATGATTGCGGGGAGGAGCCCCGGCCGTTCGATGTCGCCGGCCGCGGGCCTGAGATTCGTATCCTCGGGAGGGGAAAGACGTGGCCCCGTCAGAACTGGAACTCTGTACGACGAGCGAACTCATTGACGAATTGGTGCGCAGGAACACGTTTCTCGGTGTGGTCGTCCACGCCGAAGACGACTGCCGGGCGAAGCGCTGGCCGGGGGAGAAGGTCTTCCGCGTCCGCTTCAACGAAAATCTGAAACCGGACGAAGCAGGACGCCTCCTCGAAGTCGTCGTGGGGCATATGGAGCGCGAACTCGACTGATCCCCGCCGCAGTCGTGGGGGGGGGGGGCGGGGGGGGCCGGCCCGCCGCGCCGCGCGCGCGGCGGGGGCACCCAG
>JBBROG010000092.1:0-28461 GCA_038229635.1 Gemmatales bacterium | reverse complement strand
GTCAAGCAGTTGCCCGAGTTTCGCCGGCTGGTCGAGCCGCGAACGTGAGGGAGCCGCTTGCGGCTTGGCATCAAGCCGCTTGCGGCTTGGCGCCAAGCCGCAAGCGGCTGCGCGCCAAGCCGCAATCGGCAGTGAATACAAGGCAGATTGCTCATGGATCAGCAGGCTCGCGAAGGCCGTCACTCCACGCTCTCCGAGCAGGCCAGGGCGTTCGCCGTCGTCCTGGCCGACGAGTTCGGCAGCCCCTTCGCGTTCTACCACGCCGTCAGCGGCGAACAGCTCTTCGGGCCGGAAGGCGGGGCGCCCCTCGACCTCGCGCCCGAGGCCGCGCTGGACCAGGCCGCCGCCGGCCGCGCGTCGGCCGCCGCCCTCGACGGCGGGCGCTACCGCCTGTCCCTGCTGCTGTATCACGCGGGCCGGCCCGCGCTGCTCGCGGTCGGCGTGCTGGACGGCCTCGCCGCCGACGACCGAGAACGAGAGGCGGACCGCCTGCGCCGCTGGGCGCAAGCGGTCGCCGACCGGCTGCGCCTGACGGACCAACTCTTCGACCGATCGCCGCGCGACGACAGCGGGGCGGCCCTCGCGAGCAGCGCTCCGGCGGCCGTCGCCTGGGAGGCGCTGCTGACGGTCGATCACCTGACGCGGCGCGTCCGCATCCACAAGGACGCCGAGCGAAACCGCCGCCGCATCCTCGAAGGCGCCTTCGGTCTGGTGGCGGCGCGGTCCTTGATCTGGGTGCCCGCGCGGCCCGACGCGCCGGTCCTGCTGCTCGGCGAGCCGTGCCTCGCCGCCGTCGACGCGCGCCACCTGGCCGCGTGCCTCACCAAGGACGGCGAGGGCCGCTCCGCCGAGCCGGTCTTCCACGCCGACGTCGTCGCCGTCGCGTGGGGCACGCGCTTCCCCGGCGTGACGACGCTGCTGGCCTTTCCCGTCGCCGACCAGGGCGACCTCGGCTGGGTGCTCGCCCTGAACAAGAAAAGTGCCGCCGCGCCGGGCGACGGCGCCGCGCCCGCCTTCCGCCGCAGCGACGCCGCCTTGCTGACGCCGTTCGTCGCCCTGCTCGACCTGCACGGCCGCGCGTCACAGCGTTACCAGGACCTGAAAGACCTCCTTGTCGGGCTGACGCGCTCGCTGACGGCGGCGCTCGACGCCAAGGACTCGTACACCTACGGCCACAGCGAGCGCGTGGCCCGCATCGCCGTCGAACTCGGCCGCGAGCTGGGCCTCGGCGCCGACGACCTGAGCGACATCTACCTCGCCGGCCTGCTGCACGACGTCGGCAAGATGGGCGTCCGCGACGCCATCCTCCTCAAGCCGGGGCCGCTCACGCCGGAGGAATTCGAGCACATCAAGCAGCACGTGACAGTCGGCTACACGATCCTCGCCGACCTGCCCCCGATCCGCAACCTGCTGCCGGGGGTGCTGTGGCACCACGAGCGCTGGGACGGCAAGGGCTACCCCGACGGCCTGGTGGGCGAGAGCATCCCGCTGTTGGCGCGGATCATCGCCGTGGCCGACTCCTACGACGCCATGAGTACGGCGCGGCCGTACCGCGAGGCGCTGCCGTTCCGCCGCGTCGAGGAGATTCTGACGCAAGGCGCCGGCAGCCAGTGGGACGCCCGCGTCATCGACGCCTTCCAGCGCTGCCGCCAGAAGGTCCACGCGATCCGGCAGCGCGGCGTCGGCGAGTCGCTGCAAGCCGCCATCGACGGCGTGCTGCGCGGCGCCGACGCCTCTCCCCGCCGTGCCCCCGCTCTGACGTTCGGAAAGATGAGTCGCTGACGGCGGCGCGGGCCGCGTTTGTGTCGAATAATGACAGAACAACGCAGCAAGACATCACCCCTTCTCCGGCGCGGGCGGAGCCGCGCCGCCGGGGGCGAGGGCAACGAGCATCGACGTGTTTCAAACGATGAACCGACCCCAGCACGTCCTCGACCTCGCCGCGAAGGTGTTCGAGGCGTACCTGGGAGGGCTTGTCTTCACGACCCTCGACGGCGCGCCGAAGGAACACCTCACCTTCGGCGTGCCGGGCGAGCGGCTGCCGTCGTTCCTGCGCTCCGCCTGGACGGGGCGCGTCCTCGACCTCGTCCTCCGCCGCCGGGGCGCGGTGCGCCTCGCGGCCGCGGGGGACGTCGCGGAACTGGGCGCCCTGACCGAGGCCGAGGCGCCGGGGCCGTTCCTGGCGGCCTCCCTGGCCATCCCCGGACCGTCGCGCGCGGTCTTCTACCTGGCGCGGCGGCCGGGAAAGCCGGCGTTCACCGAGAACGACGAGGAGATTCTAGCGCTTTTCGCCTCCGGTTTGGAACAGGGCAACCTGGGCGAAGAGGCGCGGCTGGTGGCGCAGCTCGGCCTGCTCAACCGCGTGGTGCAGGCGGCCGCCGGCAACCTCGAACTGACGTCGCTCCTCCAAGCCGCCCTCCGCGAGCTGGACCGCCACCTGCCGCTGCACGCCTGCGCCGTCTGGCTAACGACCTCGCCCGACGAGGCGCCGGCGTCGACCGATCTCCTCCTGGCTCAGACGAGCGCGCCGGGGCGCGACGACCCGATCGTCCGCGAACTGTCCGCCGGCCGGCGCGTCCCGCTCGCGGAGACGCCGTTCCGCGCCTGCGTGACCGAAGGGCAGGCCGTCTACGCCGACTGGACACGCCCGGAGGAGCGCGACGGCCCGTTGGCGGAGCGCCTCGTCGCGGCCGGCGCGACGGCGTGCTTCGCCGTGCCGCTGCGCGCGGCGGACCGAATCCTCGGCGTACTGCAGTGCGTCTCGGCGCGGCGGGGCGGGTTCACCAACGAACAGGTGCAGATCCTTTACCTCGTCGCCGACCTGCTCGGCTCGGCGGTGTCGAACTGCCAGCTCTTCGGCCGGCTGCACGGCGCTTACGAGGAGCTGCGCCGCACCCAGGCCCAGCTCGTTCACGCCGAGAAGATGCGGGTGATCGGCGAGCTGACGTGCAGCGTCGCCCACGAGTTCAACAACGCGCTGTGCGGCGTCCTCGGCTTCGTGGAGCTGGCGCTGGGGGACGACGACCTCGGCGCCCGGCCCCGAGGGCTGCTGGAGTCGGCGCGCGACTGCGCCTTCAAGGCGGCCGACGCGGTGCGCCGCGTCAGGGACTTGAACGCGCCCCGGCGCGACGGCGCGGCGCCGCCGCGAGCCGACCTCGCTTCCGCCCCGGTGCTGATGCCCGAGCCGAGGGGGTTGCACGTCCTCGTCGTCGAGGACGAGGAGACGGTGCGGCGCTTCCTCGACCTGGGGCTGAGGCGCCTGGGGCACCGAGCGCGGTTGGCGGTGGACGTGAGCGAGGGACTGGCGGCACTGGCGGAGGAGGCGTTCGACGTCGTGCTGACCGACCTGGGCTTGCCGGACGGCAGCGGCGCGGACATGGCCCGCGCCGCGGCGGGGACGCCGGTGGTGATGCTCACGGGGTGGGCCGACCTGCTGGCGGAGTCCCCGGAAGGCGTCGCGCGCGTGCTCGGCAAGCCGGTGACGCTGAGCGCACTGGCACGGGCGCTGGACGAGGTGTGCCCGCCGACGGCCTCTTGTCTTCCCTGACCCGAAGGCGTTAACTGACTAGCGAAGGGCGGCGCGTGCGGCGCCGGCCCGACGAACCTTCGGGTGGGAGGAGTCAGCGATGAGACGAACTGGGTGGTCGCTGCTGGCGGCGGCGGCGCTGAGCCTCGCGGCCGGCGGCGCGGCCCGAGCCGAGGACAAGGACGGCAAGGGGAGCGTCCTCGAGATCGACGGCCTCAAGTCGCGCGCCCCGGCCGGCTGGAAGGTCGAGGAGCCGACCAACCGGATGCGCTCGCACCAGATCCGCATCCCCAAGGCCAAGGACGACAAGGACGACGCCGAACTGGTCGTCTTCTACTTCGGCCCCGGCGGCGGCGGCGGCGTCGCGGACAACGTCAAGCGCTGGAAGGGCATGTTCGTCCCGCCCGACGGGAAGACGATCGACGACGTCGCTAAGACGGAGAAAATGAAGGTCGGCAACGTCGACGTGACCTACCTCGACGTGAAGGGGACGTACCTGTTCAAGGCCGCCCCGTTCGACCCGAACGCGAAGACGGAGAAGAAGGCCGACTACCGCCTGCTTGGCGTCGTCTTCGAGTCGGAGAAGGGGCCGTACTTCATGCGCCTCGTCGGGCCGGCGAAGACCGTCGGCGAGAACAAGAAGGGCTTCGACGAGTGGCTGAAGAACTTTAAGTGAGCGCGCCCGGCTCGCCGGCTTGCCGTTTCGCGCCCCCCCAACGTCAGGCGGGCGCGAAACGGCAAGCCCCGTTGCCCCCTCATGCGCACCGACTTCCTCGACTACGACCTGCCGCCCCATCTCATCGCGCAGGAGCCGGCTCCCGAGCGCGACGGCTCGCGCCTCCTGGTCGTCCGCCGCGCCGCCGGCACCCTCGAACACCGCCTGTTCCACGAACTGCCCGACCTGCTGGCGCGCGGCGACCTCCTCGTCCTCAACGACACGCGCGTCGTCCCCGCCCGCCTCCTCGGCCGCCGCGCCCGCACCGGCGGCAAGTGGGAAGGGCTCTTCCTGCGCGCGACGCCCGACGGCCTTTGGGAGTTGATGTCACAGACACGCGGCCGGCTGACCGAAGGCGAAACGGTCGTCGTCGCTCCGGGGGGGTTGGAACTGACGCTTGTGAGCCGGACGCCGGAGCGGCGCTGGCTGGCCCGGCCGAACGAGACCGGCTCCGCGTTCGAGCTGTTGCGGCGCCACGGCCATATTCCTCTGCCGCCCTACGTCCGCAAGGGGCGGGCGGCGGAGGCCGATCAGGAGAGGTATCAGACCGTCTACGCGCGCCGCGCCGGCGCGGTGGCGGCGCCGACCGCCGGGCTGCACTTCACGCCGCGCGTCTTCGGGCGCCTCGACGAGGCCGGCGTCGGGCGGAGCTTCGTGACGCTGCACGTCGGCGCGGGGACGTTCGCCCCCATCAAGGCGGACGACGTCACGAAACACCAAATGCACCGCGAATGGGGCGAACTGCCGGAAGAGACGGCGGCGGCGGCCGCCGCGTGCCGCGCCGGCGGTGGCCGCGTCGTGGCGGTGGGGACGACGTCGGTGCGCGTGCTGGAGACGGCGGCGGCGACGGGGCCGGTCCGCCCGTGGTCCGGCGAGACGGACCTGTTCATCCGCCCGCCGTACCACTTCCGCGCGGTCGACGCCCTGGTGACGAACTTCCACCTGCCGCGGACGAGCCTGTTGTGCCTGGTGAGCGCCTTCGCCGGCGTCGAGCTGACGCGGCGGGCGTACCGGACGGCCGTGGACGAGGGCTACCGCTTCTACAGCTACGGGGACGCGATGCTGATCGTGTGACCGACATGAGCAACCGCATTCATCGGATAACCGTCCGCGCCGCGCGGCTCGACCCGGCGCGGGCCGAAGTCGTCGTCTCCGTCTTTCCGGAGAGGTTGACGCCGGCGACGGAGCTGCGCGGCCGGCTGGTGGGGCCGCGCTGCCCCTACGCGACGACCGTGGAGGTGGCGTACCCGCTCCGCGAGCAGGCGCGCGGGGACGACCCGGAGGACGGGCCGCGCCTCGTCCTGCGCGCGGTCATCCCCGAGCCGTCCTTGTGGGACGCCGAAGCGCCGTTCCTCTACGAGGGGCCGCTGGAACTGTGGCAGGACGGCGTCTTGTGCGCACAGGCGGCCTTGCGCCACGGACTGCGCTCGTTCCACCTCGGCCCGCGCGGGCTACGCTGGAACGGCCGTCAGACGGCGCTCCGGGGCGTCGCGCGCGACCGGTGCGACCGCGCGGAGGCGACACGCCTGCGCGCGGCGGGGTACAACGTCCTCCTCGCCCCGGCCGAGGCGGCGGGCGCCCTGGCGGACGTCGCGGATCGCTTCGGATTTTTTTTGCTCGTTCGGGCCGTGGGCGGGAAGGCCGATTTCCTCGGCGACCCCTTGCTGGAACGGCCGTCGTTCCTCGGTTGGGTCCTGTCTCCCGACCGTCGGGACGCCGCCGCGGGCGCGCCGCGCGGCCCCGGCGTGCCGCTCCTAGGAGTGGAACTCGACGAGCCGCCGGCGGGGCCGCCGCCCTCCGGCATCGGCTTCGTCTTCTGCGAGGAAGCCGCGCTCGCGGCCCTGGAGGGCGTCCCCCTGCCGAAGCTCGTCGCGCGGGCGTCGTCCTCTCACGGCGCCGATTCGCCGGGGGTGATGGGTTGGATCGAGATGGGTTGAGTGGGAGTCAAAATGTCCCAGACCTTGAGAACGCCGTCCTGCGAGACCGAGGCCAGGCGCTCGCCGGCGGGGTCGAAGGTGAGGCCCGACATCAACGCGGCATGGCCGCGGATCGTGGCACGGAGTTGCATACGCGGGACGTGCCACAGCTGAATGTCCCGGTGCCGGCTCATCGCCAGCGTCCCGTCCCGGCAGAACGCGAGCGGCTCGCGCTCCGCGTCGTCGCGCATGGTTCGCAATCGTCCCGAGGCGAGGTCAAGGAGAACCAACTGCCTATGGCATCGCAGCGCGAGCGTCTGACCGTCGGGGCTCCAGGCGGCCCTGGTTTTCCCCAGCACCGCCTCCAGCCGGTGGGACGACTTGCCGTCCAGGTCCCACAGGGTCACCCCGTCCCTCCCGACGAGGGCCAGCGCGGCGCCGTCGGGGCTGAAGAGGAAGTAAAGAAAGGAGTTCAGACAAGGGAACGTTTCGCAAAGACGACCGGTCGTCGCCTCCCATAACCGCACGACCCGTTCGTCGCCGGGTCGGCCGACGGAACTCGTCGCCAGGTACTTGCCATCCGCGCTCAGCGCGGCCTGGGTGGTGGGTTCGGACAGTTCCGGCAAGAGGCCGCGCGACAGGCCGGTTTTCAAGTCCCGGAGCGAGACGCCGGTCCGGTCGTAGGTCACGAGGGACTGGCCGTCCGGAAGGAAGCCGGCGATTCCCATCTCGTCCACCGACCCGCCCGGAGCAGGGAGTCCTCCGGGTCCCGGCAGGACGCGGCGTCCCTTCCCGCCCGCGCCCTCGGCTCCCACGGGGCGGGGAGAGGGGCGGCGGCTCAGTTCGGACTCCACGTCCAACAGCAGGACGGATTGGTCGTTCTGAGCCCAGGCCAGGGTCTTGCCGTCCGGGCTGAAGTGGAAGCTGTCGCGGTCCCCCCGGCCCCGTCCCTCGAAGGTCAGCAGAGAGGCGTCGCCACTGACGTCCCACAACTCGATGTCTCCGTTCTTGCCGCCCGAGATGAGGCGCCGGCCGTCGGGGTGGAAGGCGACGCTGTTGACGTCGTCGGCGTAATTCGGCAGGGTCAGGCGCAGTTGCCGCGTCGGCACGTTCCACAGGCGGACCCGGGTGGCCTCGTCGCCGGTGGCCAGCGTCTGGCCGTCCGGGCTGAAGACGACCGACTTGGGGCGGTACTCCGCTTGCTCGAAGGTCGCGTGCGCCGCACCGGCGGCCACGTCCCAGAGTTTAACGGGGACGTCGTGGCTGCCCGCGGCCAGCAGGCGCCCGTCGGGACTGAAGGCGATCGTGGACACTTCCTTGGGGTGGCGCAGCACCGCCCGCGGCTTGACCGGGCCGTTCGCCGGGTTGCCGCCGACGAGGTCCCACAGGCACACGACGCCGTTGCCGCTGGCCGAGGCGAGAACGGTCCCGGCCGGGTTGAAGCGGACGGCGCTGATCCAAGCGTTCTGAACGGGGAACGTCACGCGCGGCCGGTCACTCCGGCCCGTCGCGGCGCCGGAGGCCGGCACGTCCCAGAGCTTGGCGGCGAATTCGTGGTCGCCCGTGGCCAGCGTCCGGCCGTCGGGGCTGAAGCGGACGGTGTTCACGCGCGTCTTGTGGCGGAAGACGTGCAGTCGCTTCCCGGTGGCGGCGTCCCAGAGGCCGGCGGTGCCGTCCTGGCTCGCGGTCGCCAGGAGGGAGCCGTCGCGGTTGAAGCAGACGTCCCAGACGATGCCCTCGTGCCCTTCGAGGGTCCGCACGACTCGTCGCGTCGCGTCGTCCCAGACGCGGACGACCCCGTCGTGCCCCCCGGCCACGAAGGACCGGCCG
Source organism: Gemmatales bacterium (assembly GCA_038229635.1). Classification (GTDB taxonomy): domain Bacteria; phylum Planctomycetota; class Planctomycetia; order Gemmatales; family Gemmataceae; genus DATFNV01. Next base: position 20,474 of record JBBROG010000092.1, on the reverse strand, counting down.
TCCGGGCTGAAGGCCACGGCGTTGACGCGCGTGAAGTTCCTCGGCGCCTTCGAGCGCGCGGCCCCGTACCACAACTCGTCGGGGCGCCAGCGGGAGCAGGCGCGCTCGTAGAACCCCCAGGCCGCGTCGCGGAGGTTCGGCGGGCAGAAGTCGTCGGAGCGGAGCAGCGCCAGCGCCGCCAGGGGCTCACTCCGGTGCAGGACGTCGATCTGGTTGAGGTGGGCGGTGAACAGGTTCTGCCGGGCGTTGGCCAGCTCGCGGGCGGTGGCGTCCCTTTGCTCCTCGACCTCGCGCTCGCGCCGCTCGACGAGTCGCCGCTGTTCCTCGGCGTCCTGTCGGCGGATTTCGGCCGTCCACCAACCCCAGGAGGTGCCGGCGACGGCGAGCAGGAGCAGCAGCCCGGCGACGGCCAGCAAGACCGCCAGCGCGAGGTTGCGCCGGCACCAGCGGCCGAGGCGCTCGACAGGGCCGGCGGGCCGCGCCAGGATCGACTCCCCGCCGCGCCAGCGCCGCAGGTCGTCGGCCAACTCGGCGGAGGTCGCGTACCGGCGGCCCGGCTCCTTCTCCAGGCACTTGAGGCAGATCACTTCCAGGTCGCGCGGCACGCCGCCGTTCAGCGCGCGCGGGGCGGCCGGCTCCCGCTCGGCGGCGTGGCGCAGCGTCTCCAGCGGCGTCGGGGCGTGGAACGGCGGCCGTCCGGTCAGCAGCTCGTAGAGGATCGCCCCCAGGCTGTAGACGTCGGCGGCGCGGCCCACCGCGCCGCGGCCCGACGCCTGCTCCGGCGCCATGTACTCCGGCGTCCCCAGGATCGTGCCGGACCGCGTCAGCCCGAGTTCGTTCAGCAGCGGCCGCGCCAGACCGAAGTCGCTGACCTTCGGCGTGCCATCTTCCGCCACCAGGATGTTCGCCGGCTTCAGGTCGCGGTGCAGGACGCCTTGGTCGTGGGCGGCGTGGACGGCGTTCGCCAGCACTTCGGCCAGTCGGGCGGCGTCCACCGGCGGCATCGCCTCGCCGCGCAGCCGCCGCGCCAGCGTGCCCCCCTCGACCCACTCCATCGCGAGGAAAGGGCTGCCGTTGCACGTGCCGACCTCGTACACCTGCACGACGTGCGGGTGCCGAATCTGCGCCGCCAGTTCGGCCTCGCGGCGGAAGCGAACCCGCTGCTCCGTCGAGGCGTGTTCGGGGGCCAGGATCGTCTTCACCGCGGCCAGGCGCCGGAGTTTGCGGTGCCGCGCCTTGTAGACGACGCCCATGCCGCCGCGCCCCACCTCGCCCAGGATTTCGTAGTCCCCGAGCCACGCCGGCGGGGAGGGCGTCCGGTCGTCCGGCCCGCGCTCGTCCGCGGCCGGCGTGGCTTCCGGACGATCGCACGAACGGTCCGTCGCGGGGCTTGACGTCTGCCGGATCCAGGCCAGGAGGGGGTCGGAGGACGACAGGTCGCGCAGGCGGTCGCAGCAGGCCGGGCAGTCGTCGAGGTGGGCGCCGACGGCGCGCACTTCCGCCTCCTCCAACTGCCCCTGGTTGAAGGCGATCAGTCGGCTTTCCGTGGGATGAGCGGACGATGAATCCACGGCCTGCGCCTCGCTAAGTGGTCCCCCTTCCCAATTAACTGTATGGTTGTCGGGATCCTCCGGCCGGCCGGATGTTCCGAGTGGCGGGCTAGGCCTTTGACCCGGACGAGGTCGACGCCGAGGACGTGTTCGTCCCCCAAAGGACGTCCCAGCCGAGGTTGTGAGCCGTGGTCATGTTCACGGTGCCGTCGGCGTTGTACGTCCCGTTGGAAATCAGCGCCTGCTTCTGCGTGTCCGTCAGCCAACTCGGCAGCGCGTCATTGGCCGCGTGGGGGACGTAGATGCGGTTCGACTGCACCGGGTCGTAACCCGCGTAGCCCTTCCGCACCCCGTTCACCGTGTAGTAGAAGTCGACGTCCGCCGACGACAGCAGGGCGATGTGGTTGAGGTCCATGCTCCGGACCGCCGTGTTGGCCAGGGCGCCGATGGGCTCGACCTGAATACTCAGGCCGGCGGCTTCGGACACGTCGCGGAACGTCTGGGGCACGTCGATCGTCGCGGTGCCGTTGACGAAATGTCCGGTACCGCGGAAGTAGGTGCCGACCTCGTTGCCTTCGAGGGCGACGTAAGCGATCTGCTTCGACGGGTCCGAAGGCGACGGGTCCACGAACGCCTTCGTCCCCGTGGCGGCGAAATCGCCCAGGGCGAGGACGCCGAAGCCGGAGGTAGGGACTTGCCCGACGACGCCATAGCCCCCGGCGGTGTCCGCGATGCCCCAGACGGCGAAGCCCATCCCCTTCACCTCGCCCACGACGCCGTTGCCGACGCCGGTGGTGCTGTTGTTGATGCCGCGCACCCCGGCCGAGTTGAGGCCCGGCGACGACGAGGTGATCGTACCCAGGACGCCGGACACGCCGACGAGCGTTGTCCCCGCGACGGTCGAGGCGTTGGTGCCGCTGACGCCCGAGGAGCCGGCGGCGGCCGCATTGCTCGTCACCTGGCCGAGGACGCCGCTGACGGCCCCCGCGTCGCTGGCGATGGCGCGGATGCCACTCGCGTCGCCGCTAAAGTCGCCGCCCCGGCTGCCTGAGCCGGTGCTGAACCCCTGGACGCCGGTGCCGCCGGTGCCTCCGGTAAAGCTGCCGCCGACGCCGCCGTTGCCGCTCGACCCGATGACGCCGAAGCCCTGGCCGCTGGTCGTGCCACGGACCCCGACGCCGCTGCCGTCCTGCGAGCCCCAGACGCCGTAGCCATTGCTGAAGGTACCGCTGTTGATGCCGCGCACCCCCGCCGAGGTGTTCCCCGGCGCGGTCGAGGAGATGATGCCCGTGACGCCGTTGGCTGCTGCGGTCGTGTTGGCGTTGGTGCCGACGACGACGCCGGTGGTGCCCGCCCCGCCCGGCACGCTGCCGCTGATGGGCAGGTTGTCCGTCCCGTCCAGCGCGTCCAGGAAGTAGCCGTTGACGTCCACGATCAGGTTGCCGCCCCCGGACGAGTAGATGTCTATATTGCCACTCGCGTTCACCGGCACGATGGCGCTGGCGGCGATGATCTGCCCGGCGTGGTCCGCGAACACCGACGCCGTGCCCGTCGGCGCCGGCGAGGTCCCCGTGGCGTAGGCGGTGAAGTACTCGGCCTGCGGAGCCCCCACGATGAACAGGATGACGGAGACCGCCTTGACGTTGGCCGGCAGGTTCGACGTCGGCGCCTGGTCGCCAATGGTGGTCGAAGGGATCGACGGGTCGCTGAGGTTGTAGGGGGAGACGTTGATCGTCCGCGTCTGCCCCGCCGCGAACGCCGGCCCGCCGTACTGGCCGCTGACGGTGTTGCGGGTGTCCACCAGCCGCTCGGGGCCGAACGCCTGGAACACCGCCGGCAGACCGTTCTTGAGCGTCACCGCCTGCGGGCCACTCCCCAAAGGCGCCGCCCCGGTGCCCGACCCGCTGGCGCTGGCGCCTAAGGCCGCGTGGGCCGCGCCGGCCAGGGACGTCTCCAGCGCGCCCGCCCCCCCGGCCGGCAGGGCTGAGGCGTCGGCGAACGTCCCCAGGACCGTCGCCCCGGCCGGCGGCATCGCCTCCCGCTCGGGAGAGGTCTCCAGCGACGCCGTCACGTCCTCCACCCGCACCCCCGCCGCCATCCGCCCGGCCCAATAATCCAGCCCCGCCGTATCGCCGGCGCGGTGGAGGGTCTGCTGATACGCCCCGTCCGCCAGCGCCTTCAGGTGGTCAGTGCCGTTGAACAGGGCGTCGAGGAAGCCCGCGCCGCCGTGCTGCCGCGCGTATTCGGGCGAGGAGGCGACGGCCGCCTCGACCTGCTGGACCGTCTGTCCGTGGTCGAGGGCGCTGGCGAAGAAGGCGCGTCCGCCCTCGTCGGCCGTGCGGCTGAGGAGGCGCTGGTAGACCCCGTCGACCTCGCCGCGGTGGAACTCGGTGGAGTGCGTCAGCGCGATGGCGACGGCGTGGGTATCGACGCCCTGGCCGAGCTGCGCCGCCCAGTAGTCGAGGCCGCCGGCGTCGGGGAGGCGGTGCAGCAGGTCCTGGTAGAGTTGGGTGACGGCGTCGCGGTAGGGGGCGGTCGCGAGGACGAGGCGGTCCTCCATGCGCTCGAGCAGCGGGCGGCGGGTCCGACTGGGCGGGGAGAAGCAGACGGCATGAGAGGACTCCTGAGGTAGGTGAGGCGGCCGTGTGACTCCCGCGCGACGCGCGCAGGGAGGGTGGGGAGCGGATCCCGCGCGTTGTTGTCGCGGCCGCTACCTCAACGTCTGAGAAAACCGCCCTGCGCCTGCCAAGATTTACCAAATAAGTTTCGCGACCCGGCGCCGAGGCGTTATGACGGATGAGACTGAGAGGCTATCCGGGCATCGTCTAGTTCAGTGGGCCTTGGTTGAGCCGGAGTTGGGCCACCTAGCGGACTGCGGCTAGCCCTCGGCCGGGGTAAGGGCCTTGTCAGTCGCCGCGGCGAGCTGATGGCGCTGTGCCTACGGCGCGCCGAAGAAGGGAAGAGACGACGCCCCGCCGACCGGCCGCGCCTTCGCCCTATCCGGCAGACCCGTCAGGGCCGCTCTCCCTTGCCGCAACCCGTTGCGCCTACGCAGCTTTCCAATTGACAGCCTCCTGTCAGTCTCGCTAAGTTAAGGGCGCATTCTTCCCGGAGTTCCATTTTTCGCGGACCGACCCGCGCGACCGGCGCCCTCACCGCGCGCGGTGAGGGTGGCGCGGGAGACGTGAGGGAGAAGGGTTGCCATGCTTGTGAGCGGTACGGGGGTGCGCCACGAGGAGTTGGCGCATCAGCTGTTTTCCGTCGTGACTCAGTTCTGCCTCGCCATGCCGCGTGGGCGCCGGCGGGCGGGCGACCTGAAGGAAGTCGAGTTTCTCACTCTGACGATCCTGCACGGGCGCGGCACCATGATCGTCGGCGACATCCAGCGCCTGCTCGGCGTGTTGCCCGCGCAGATGTCGCGCGTCATCCGCTCCCTTGAGGCGCGAGACCGCCCGCTCATCGCCTGCCGCATCAACCCCGCCGACAAGCGCAAGATCGACGTCGGCCTAACCCACGCCGGCGAGAAGGCCCTCCTCGACTACCGCGGCGTTCGCATCCGCGGCATCGCCGACTTGCTCCGCCGCCTCCCCGACGACGACGTCGAAGGCGTCCAACACCTGCTCGACAAACTCCAGGCACTGCCGGAACGCAACGGCGTCGTTTAGAGCCCGCCCCGCTCACCCCTCACCCCCAACCCCTCTCCCCAACGGGGAGAGGGGAGAAGAGAACCCCTCTCCCCTTTGGGGAGAGGGGCTTCCGGAACTGACTCTCACTGCGGCGGCAGCCCCAGGCTCAGCGCGTAGTCGGCGCGGGCGCGGCCCGGCCCCTTGCGTTCGTCCCTTTCGCGCCAGCGCGCGTCGACCTCCCCCAGCGCTTTCGCCGCGTCCTTCCCGTTCGCCAGCGCCTCGCGCAATTCGGCGTCGAGTTCTCGCTCATGTTCCCGTGCGTCCGGCAAGCGCAGGCAGGTGGCTGGGTTGCTCAGGCCGGGGTGCGACAGCGTTTGCTGAAGGGCGCTCACCAGGGCGTGCGTCTGCGCCTGGTCGAGGTCGAACGCCGACCAGCCGCGGGCGTCGATCGGGGTACGCAAGGCTCCGCCGCCGACCGTCGGGTCGACCAGCACGCGGCGGCTCGTGTCGTCGCCGCCCAGGTCGGCCAACAGGGCGAACGCGGCGGCCGGGTCGCGCCCCTCCTTCGGCACCACGCCGAGCCAGGAACCGGCGCCGAGGTAGGGGACGTAGTTGCCGCCGACGACGGCCCGCGCCGCGCCGCTCTTGTCGTCGAACACGACGCGGCTCCCCGGCACGCGGCAGACGCCGAACGCCGGCTTCGCGGGGCTCTTCTGGAAGCGCGCGATCCAGGAGGCGTCCGCCAGGCACAGGACGGCGTTGCCGGCGGCGAACGCCTGCGGCGCCGGCCGGCCGGTGGCCGCGGCGCGGAACGGTTGCAAGCGCTGGAGCAATCGTAAGGCGTGGACGAATCCCGGCGCGGCGACGCGCGGCGCCCCCGTCGCCAGGTCGTAAGGAAAGGAGAACGTCTCGGCGTCGCCGTGAGAGCCGCGGTCGGCGAGGCGCACGGCGCGGACGGCGGTCGAGGCGGCGACGGTGCAAAATTCCGCGCCGAGGTCGTCGCCGTCCGGCAGCGGCGGCAGACTCGGGGTGATGGCGTTCGGCCTCAGGTGACGATGGAAATACTCGGCGATGTCGGCGAAGTCTTCCCAGGCGGCCGGCGCGGCCAACTCGCGGCCGTACGCCTTGCGGAACCCCTCCTTGTGCGCCGCGTCGCCGAGGAGGTCGGCGCGGTAGAAGCAGAGCGGCGATTCGCCGAGGACGGGGAGGCCGTAAGCCTCCCCCTTCCACAAGAGGAGCCGGTCCGTGTACGCGGACAGCAACTCCTGCCAGCGGTAGGAGCGGCCGCGGCCGCTGACGTCCTCCGGGACGGGGCGCAAGCGCCCGGCGTCGGCCAGGCGCGGCAGGTCGGCGGGGCGGGTCACCCACAGGTCGGCGCCGGCGGCCGACTCGGGACCGTCCTTCGGGTCATAGACGGCGACCCGCACCTTGACGCCGACGCGCTTGGCGGCCGCGGCGCCGTAGGTCTCGAACAGGGTTTTCGGGGCGCCGGCGGGGCAGGCGACGGTCAGCGTGACGCTCTCCGCGGGCGCCGTCGGGGCGACGGGCGTGGTCGCCGGACCGCCGCAACCGGGTCCGGCGAGGGTCGTCGCCGCCAGGGCCAGGGCGCCGGTCAAGGAAAAGGTTGAGAAATTTCGTTGCATGAGTCATGATTCCACGGCTACAATAGAAGCGACTCTCGCTTTGTCGCCACTCATTCTAACGCCCTCGGCCGGGAAGATCGACGAATCGCGCGTGCGGCGCTACTCGGTCATTCGCGCCGGAGTGGCGCGGCGAGTCTCCTAAGCAGCGCCCCGGCTCGCGGATTCGCACGGCCGCCGTGGCATTTGGGTCCACGACCCCTCGACGCCCCGCGCCGATCCGGTGGCCACCGGATCGGCGCGGGGCGCCGTCGGCCCTGCCCCGATCAGCGTCGATCAACGACGGGAACGAGGTCGTCTCATGAAGTTGAGCTTGGTAGTCATGACTCCCGGCAAGACGGAAGGGAAGGTGATCCCGGTCACCCTCTCGCAGTTCGTCATCGGCCGCGACCCCCAGTGTCACCTGCGCCCGGCGAGCGCGGTCATCAGTAAGCGGCACTGCGCCGTCCTGGTACGCGACGGCAAAATCTACGTCCGCGATTTCGAGAGCACCAACGGGACGTTCGTCAACGACGTGCCGGTCAAGGGCGAGGTGGAGCTGCGGCACGACGACCGGCTGAAGGTCGGTCCGCTGCTGTTCGGCGTCAAGGTCGAGGCTCCGGCCTCGATCAACCAGCCGACGCCGACGCCGCCGATCAACACGCCGGTGCCGGCCGCGGCGTCCGGCGACGACGACATTGCCGCCATGCTCCTGTCGATTCAGGACGTGGGTGGCTCGTCGTCGAGCCCGAGCGGCGACGTCCCTGAAGGCAGCACCGTCATGGACATCCTCATCGCGCCCGACGGCACGCCGACCGACGCCCGCCAGGCCGCGAAGGCCAAGGGACACGAGAAGGCCAAGCTGGTGCAGGCCAGCACGTCCAACGCCGCCAAGGACATCCTCGACAAGTACATGCGCCGGCCGCGCGGCGGATGAGCGCCGTTACTCCCCTCTCCCCGCAGGGGAGAGGGGAGGGACTCGCCCGACCTTGAGGTTCCTTCGCGTGGAGTTCGCCGAACCGCCCGCGCCCGGCGATGTCGTGCGCCCGTCCGTGTCGCTGCGCCGCCGGGTGCACGCCGGCCTTCTCGCCTGGTTCGAGAAGGCGCGCCGCGACCTGCCGTGGCGCCGCGACCGCGACCCGTATCGCATCTGGGTCAGCGAGGTCATGCTCCAGCAGACCACGGTCGCCGCCGTGGTCCCGTACTTCGAGCGCTTCCTGACCGCCTTTTCCACTCTCGCCGACCTCGCCGCCGCCGACGAACAAGACGTCCTGCGCCTGTGGGAGGGCCTCGGCTACTACCGCCGCGCCCGCGACCTGCACCGGGCGGCGCGGCAACTTGTCGCGTCCCACGGCGGAGATATTCCCGACGACCCGGACGTGCTGCGCGGCCTGCCCGGTCTGGGACGCTACACCCTCGGCGCGGTGCTGTCGCAGGCGTTCGACCGGCGCCTGCCGATCGTGGAGGCGAACAGCCTGCGCGTCCTCTGCCGCCTGTTCGGCCGCGCCGACGACCCGCGCCGCGGCCCGGCTCAGCGCTGGCTGTGGCAGGTCGCCGAGGACTTGCTGCCGACGACGCGGGCCGGCGACTTCAACCAGGCATTGATGGAATTGGGGGCGCTGGTCTGCACGCCGACGGCGCCGCGCTGCGGCGAATGTCCCTTGGCGAAAGACTGCGTGGCGCGGCGGCTCGGGCTCCAGGAAGCGATTCCCGCGAAGGCGGCGCCGACGGCGATCACCGAAGTGACGGAGGTCGCCGTCGTGATTCGCCGAGCCGGCGAGGTACTGCTGGCGCAGCGCCCGGACGCGGGACGTTGGGCGCGGATGTGGGAGTTCCCGCACGGCCCACTCACCGACGGCGAAGTCCACGAGACGGCGGCACGGCGGTTGGCCGCGGACCTGGCCGGTCTGGACGTGCGCCCTGGCGAGGAACTGATGACGCTGAAGCACGGCGTGACGCGCTATCGCATCACGCTCGTCTGCTTCGAGGCGGAACACCGGGGCGGAGCTTTTCGCTCGGCGTTTTACCGCGAAGGACTCTGGCTGGCGCCGGATCGCCTCGCGGAATATCCAGTCAGCGCCCCGCAAAGGCGGCTGGCGAAGGCGCTCGTCACGCCGGGGCGGCAGCGGCGGCTGTTCTGATATCGAGCGTCATGGATCTCATAGAACGCATGACTCCTTCCGAATGGCTCGCCTGTGACGACATCCTCCCCATGCTGGAGTTTCTCCGCGGCCGGAGCGGCGAGCGAAAACTGCGGTTGTTCGCCTGTGCCTGCGTGCGCCGGCAGTGGCACCGGCTCCACGACGAGCGCAGCCGCGCTTGCGTCGACGGCGCCGAGTGGTTCGCCGACGGACTCGGCAGTGCCGACGGCTTGCACGCCCTGTACGTCGCCGGCATGAGGGCGGCGGACTCGACGGCCGTGCGCGTCAGCCTCGGCGCGAGCTGGTACGCCGCCCGCGCGGCGGCGATGACGTGCGTCCCTCAGATGAGCGAAGACCTCGCGGGCCGCGTCGCCGCCGAGGCGGCCATCTCCGCGCGGGGCGACGAGGCCGCCTCGGCGACGCCGGCGCACGATCCCGACGAGCGCCGCGCCCAGGCCGACGTGCTGCGCGAGATCATGGGCGATCCCTCTCGGCCCGTCGCCCTCGACCGCGCCGTCCTCGCCTGGAACGACGGCACCGTCGCCCGCCTCGCCGAAGCGATTCACACGCGGGCCAGTTACGAAGACATGCCGCTCCTGCACGACGCCCTCCTCGACGCGGGCTGCGATGACGACAATATCCTGACACATTGCCGGACGGCCGAGGGGCACGTCAAGGGGTGCTGGGTACTCGATCTGCTCCTCGGCAAGGCTTAGGTTCTCACACCAAGAAAGACTCCCCATGAAACGTCTCGCCGGTCTCGTCGCGCTACTCGTCCTTTTCGGTCCGTCCGCCCATGCGGGCGACGACAAGTCGCCCGCGCCCGCGCGCCTCAGCGACGAGGCGCGGCGCATCCACGAGGAGGCTCTCGTCTTCGACGGCCACAACGACTTGCCCTACCAGTTCCGCGAGCAGTCCGACCTGTCGTTCCGCTGGATCGACGTCGCGCGCCCGCAGCGCGGCCTGCACACCGACATCCCGCGCCTGCGCCAGGGCAACGTCGGCGCCCAGTTCTGGTCGGCCTACGTCTCCGCCGACACGCGCAAGAAGGGCACCGCCGTCCGCGAGACGCTCGAGCAGATCGACGTCATCCACCGCCTCGTCCGCGCCTACCCCGACGTCTTCGAGATGGCCGGCAGCGCCGACGACATCGTCCGCGTCCACAAGGCGGGCAAGATCGCCTCGCTCATCGGCGTCGAGGGCGGGCACGCCATCGACAACTCGCTTGCCGTGCTGCGCGCGTACTACACCCTCGGCGTCCGCTACATGACGCTGACGCACTCCGAAACGCTGGACTGGGCCGACTCGGCGACCGACGAGGCGCGGCACGGCGGGCTGACGGCGTTCGGCGAGCAAGTCGTCGCCGAGATGAACCGCCTCGGCATGCTCGTCGACATCTCGCACGTCTCCGCCGACACCATGCGCCACGCCCTGCGCGTCACGCGGGCGCCGGTGATCGCCTCGCACTCGTCGGCCTTCGCCCTGGCGCCGCACCCGCGCAACGTCCCCGACGACGTGCTGAAAATGGTCGCCAAGAACGGCGGCGTCGTCATGGTCAACTTCTACCCCGGCTTCCTGTCGCCGGAGGGAGCGCGGGCGTCGCGCGAGATGTACCGGGCGTCGCGCGAGTTGAAGGCGAAGTACGCCGACGAGCGCGATTACCGGGCGGCGCTGGAGGCGTGGGTCAAGGAGCACCCGGCCCCGACGGTGACGCTGCGCACCGTAGTCGACCACGTCGAGCACGTCATCAAGGTCGCCGGCGTCGACCACGTCGGCCTCGGCTCCGACTTCGACGGCATTCCCTCCGTGCCGCGGGGGCTGGAGGACGTGTCGCGCTACCCCTACGTCACGCAGGAATTGCTCGACCGCGGCTACACGAAGGAGCAGATTCACAAGGTGCTGGGGGGCAACGCGCTGCGCGTGCTGCGCGAGGCCGAGGCCGTGGCGAAGCGGCGGAAAAACTAAGAGCGCCTCAAAGAACTCACCGCGGAGAACGCAGACTAGAGTTTCGGACTTCTCAGCGGACGGTCGCCAGGCCGTGTAGCAGCTTCTGTAGTATTTCGCGCGTTGGCGGCTGTCCGCTGCTGTCCCCGCCTCCCTCGAAATAGCGGCCACGCCACAAGGCCAGCCGCAACGTCCCCAGGATCTCCGGGAAGGCCGGTCGTAGGGCCCCGCGGTACCACGGTCGGTCCCGATGCGGCGCCTCGTTCTCGGTCCCGTGCAAGGCCTACCACAGCAGCGTCAGGCTCTAACGGAACCACGCCCTCGGATGGGCGCGCTCGACGCTCTGCTCCGTCCGCACCCGCGGCTCTTGCAGCCCCAGGTAGTGCTTGCTGTCATGGAACAGCACCTCGATCGACCAGCGCCGGGCGGCCTAGCCCTGCACCACCTCCGCGACGTGCTGCCGCGGATTGGTACCCAACAGGGTCGTGTCCGGCCAGGCGCCCGAAGGATCCTGGACCAGCACGACCTGCACCGGCGCTGCCAGTTCGGCGGCCGGCAAGGTGCGTTTCTTATGACCCGGCAGGCCCTTCTTGCGGAAGGCGCGCCACAACACGGGTAGGCCGTGGTAGCGGTCGGGCCGAAAGGGCAGGCGCACGACCAAGCCCGGAACGACCCAATTGACCCCGAAGCGAAAGACCTTGCGGCGCTTGCCGGACAAGACGGGGTCGAGGAAGATGCCGCCCGGCGCCCCCTTGGCGCCGCGTTTGTGGCCCAGGGTGTCATCGATGGCGATCCCGACGTAACCCGGCGGGATGAGAGGGACCAGGAGGAGCAGGCCGAGAAGCACGCCGAGTTCGTCCCCGTCCCAGGAGGCGGAGCGGAACAAGTAAGAGATGGCGTCGAAGTGCTGTTGGCCGGCGCGGGCGGAAACTTGCCAGACTTCGGTAAGGGTGCGTGTGCCGGGACCGAGGAGCCAGGCCGCCAAGACCTGCGGAGAGTTGGCGAAGGCCTCCTGGCGGAAGCACGAGCGGAACGGGGCTAGCAAGTCCAAGAGGGAGGGGATAATGTAGTCCATGCCGGGCCTCCGGCGCGTGGGATCTGGGATCGTGTGGTAACGTCCAGATTACGACGCGTAGGCAGGCCCGGCACTTAATTATCCGCAAGGAAGTCCGAAACTCTAGACAGAGAACGCAGAGGAAAGGCAAAGCAGACGAGGGGCAACCGCGCCAATCCTGCTGGCGGTTAAGGCCTCGCTCGCCTAAAAAGAAGACGAGCGGCCGGCGCCGTCCGGCCGAGCACGATTCCTGGTCTCGCCGAGTTCCGCATGGCTACCCCCCGGATCCTGATCCTCCGCGCCCCCGGCGCCAACTGCGATGCCGAGGCGCAATTCGCCTTCGAGAAGGCCGGCGCCGTCGTCGAGCGCGTCCACATCAACCGCCTGCGCGAGCAGCCGGGGCTGCTCCGGCGCTACCAGATCCTCGTCGTGCCGGGCGGCTTCACCTACGGCGACGACGTGGCGGCGGGCAAAATCCTCGCCAACCAGCTGCGTCACTTTCTCGCCGACGCCCTCCGCCTCTTCCGCGATCAGGAAAAGCTCATTCTCGGCGTCTGCAACGGCTTCCAGGCGCTGCTCAAGGCCGGGCTCATCGTCCCGCCCGACCTCGACGACGGCCCCGTCGCCACCCTCGCCCATAACGAGAGCGGCCACTTCGACGACCGCTGGGTCACCCTCCGCGCCCACCCGAACCGCTGTCCCTTCCTGAAGGGATACGACCGCTTGTTCGTCCCCGTCGCCCACGGCGAGGGCCGGTTCGTCGTCGCCAGGCCGTGGATTCTCGAAGGGCTGAAGCAGGCGGGGCAAGTCGTGCTGACCTACTGCGACGCCGACGGCAACTCCGGTCCGTACCCGGTCAACCCGAACGGCTCGCAGGGCGACGTGGCCGGCGTGTGCGACGCCACGGGGCGCGTCCTCGGCCTCATGCCGCACCCCGAGCGCCACGTCCTGCCGACGCAGCACCCGCGCTGGACGCGCCTCGGCCTCGCCCCCGAGGGCGACGGGCTGCGGCTGTTCCGCAACGCGGTCGAGTATTTTAGCGTTTAGCGGCCGCCCAACGGGACTGTGTCATGTTCACCCCCGCCGAAACGCTCGCGTGTCGCCGCCTGGTCGCGTGGGCGCTCGAAGAAGACGTCGGCCCCGGCGACCTCACCAGCCTGGCCGTCATCCCCGAGACTCTGCCGGGCAAGGCCGTCTTCGTCGCGCGGGCGCCCGGCGTCGTCGCCGGACTGCCGGCGGCGGAGTTGGTATTCGCCGCGCTCGACGCGCGCGTCGCTTTCCTCCCTCTGGTCGCGGACGGCTCGCCGGTGCGGCACGGCACGCGCCTCGCCGAGACGAGCGGGCCGATGCGCGCGATCCTTTCCGGCGAGCGCACGGCGCTCAACTTTCTCCAGCACCTCAGCGGCGTCGCCACGCAGACGCGCCGCTTCGCCGACGCCGTCGCGGGGCTGACGTGCCGGGTGCTTGACACGCGCAAGACGCTGCCGGGCTGGCGCCTCCTGGAGAAGTACGCGGTGCGCCAGGGCGGCGGGCACAACCACCGCATGGGGCTCTACGACGGCGTCCTCATCAAGGACAACCACCTCGCCGCCCTCGGCATGGGGAAAAAGCAGATCCGCCAAGCCGTCGAAGCGGCGCAGGCTCAGACCAAGGCCGGCGTGCCGCTCGAAGTCGAAGTCGATGACCTCGACGAACTCGACGAGGCGCTGCGTCTGGCGCCCGACGTCGTCCTGCTCGACAACATGAGCCCGGACCTGCTGCGCGAGGCGGTGCGGCGCCGCGACGCCGTCGCCCCGAACGTGTTGCTGGAAGCGTCCGGCGGCGTCACCCTCGCCACGGTCCGCGCCGTTGCCGAGACGGGAGTCGACCGCGTCAGCGTCGGCGCCCTGACGCACTCGGCGACCGCCCTGGACATCGCGCTGGACTACGCCACCTCATGACTCCCCGCGAAACCTGGCACCTCCCCGCGCATCGGGTCGGCCGGCGCGTCCTCGTCTTCGACCGCCTCGACAGCACGAGCAGTCTGGCGACGACGCTGGCGCACGACCCGGCCAACGATGGCGTCGCCGTCCTCGCCGCCGAGCAGACGGCCGGCCGCGGGCAGCACGGCCGCGGCTGGCTCTGTCCTCCCGGCGCCGGCGTGCTGCTGTCGGTACTCCTCTTTCCGCCGCCGAAGGTGCGTCGCCCCGCCGTCCTGACCGCCTGGGCCGCCGTCTCGGTCTGCGACGCCGTCCTCGACCTGACGGGCCTCGCGGCGCGCGTCAAGTGGCCCAACGACGTCTTGATTGAGGGAAAAAAGGTCTGCGGCATCCTGATCGAGCAGGGGCGCGGCACCGTCGCCGGCGTCGGGCTGAACGTCAACCAGCCCGCCGAGGCGTTCGCCGCCGCCGGCCTCCCCGACGCCGCCTCGCTCGCCGTCTTCACCGGACAGAATCGCGCCTGCGCCGACGTCGCCCGCCAACTCCTGCGCCGCCTCGATGAACACTATGCCGCCCTGGAGGCCGGCGACTTCGACGCCCTGGAGGCGTCCTGGCGCGAGCGGCTCGGCCTGTTGAACAAGGACGTTCGCGCCGAGACGCACGACGGCCCTGTCTCCGGCCGACTCGTCGACGTGACCTGGGACGCGGTCGTGATCGACGGCCCCGGCGGCCTGATGCGGCTCAGGCCCGAGGCGGTGCGGCACCTGACCCTCGTCTGACGCGGGCGCTTACTCGCCCTGCCGGAGGTGACGCAGGATGTCGCGCTTCTGTTTGGGCGTCAGGTCCGCCAAGAACCCTGCAATCCCCATTTCGGCCAGGATCCGTTCGGAGCCGACCTCGTCCAGAACGTGCTTCACGCCGACCTCTTCTACGACGCGCTTCACGCCGACCGCGTCCACGACGCGCTTCACGCCGGCTTGTTCAATCACTTCTCTCAACCCCAGAAACTCGATGACTGGCCGCAGGTCGATCAGTGGCCCCGGATGAGTATTAGTACGTCGTCCCATTTCCTTGACCTCCTCCCACAGGGTGGGAAACAGCATCGCCAGCCAGCCGCTGTAGGCCGGCCACAAGCTCCTCACCCATCCTTTCCGAGGGCGCCGTCTCGCGCCTTCGGGATTCTACCAGAGGCGGGCGCCGCGCTTCCAGGGCAACGACGTTCGTGCGCCCGCCCCCCTCACGTTTCCGTTTGCGACAAGGCGGGACAGCGGTTAGGATCAACGTGGAAGCGTGGAGGAGAACTTCATGGCACGGCTACCCCGACGCAGCGGTTCGGTCGCGGCCACGACCGCCGCCGACGCGAAGACACTCGCGATCATTGAGGACCTGGAAACGCCCGAGAAAGTGACGGAGGTTCTTCGCATTCTCGGCACGGATCTAAGCAGGAAGCAGGGCCGGCGCTTCGCGCGCGACCTGAAACTGAGCTACTACTACGGAGGCCAGGAGGTTGCCTGTCGAGAGACAAAGCGCGGTCTGGAGGTCGTCGTCTCCGGATGGGGCAACGAGGTCCCGACGACTCTGGACCGAATGGGAGTTGAAGAAAGCAAGGGAATCGCCGTGGTCTTTCCGGAGCCGTTCGACGCCTGGGTGCGAGAGATGTTGCCCCCCTCCCCGACCGGCCGCCGTCGATGAGCCCCCCCTTCCCGCGCCTGCGCGTCCCCTTGGTCGAGCGCTCCGTGCGAGGCCGCCGCTGCGACAGGGCGGAACTGATGATTCGCGTCCGTCTTCGTCCCCCTGGCGCCAACCCCGAGGCGGAGCGCCCTTTCACGTTCATCGTGGATACCGGGTCCGACGCGACGGTTGTTCCGGCCTGGCTCGCCGAGCGGCATCACATCCCTTTCGTCCGGGCGCCGCGGCCCGATGTCCTGACCGGACTGGGCGGTCAACTCGGCGGCTCCTGGGGGGCAATCACTCTTTTCCTTGTCGAAGAATGGATTACCCTCCCCCGCTTCTTTCACGCTTCTCCCGCGCCGTCCTCCGTGGAAGCCTGGGAGAAGCAACTGCTGCGCGAACGGTCCCCTCCCAAGTTGGTCCTCGGCCGGGCAGGGATCCTCGACCGCTTCGGCATCCGGATCGCGAGCGGCCACCTCACCATCGCGCGCCAAAGCGGAGCCCCTTGACCCCGGCCGCAACGAGGGTGACAATCCCTTGACGAGACCGTGCGCGGCGTTTCCTCTAACGATATGAGATTTCTCCGATGAGCACTGACCGCTGTCGCGAGTTGAACGCTTCCTTCTGTCGTCGCTACCTGCCGCCGCAGGCGCCCAACGGCCACGGCCTGCTCCTCGACTGGGACGGCGCCATCGCCTTCGCGCCGGAAACCGCCGACCTGCACCGCTGCCTCGCCGACTACACCGCCCTCGCGGAGGAGGCGACGCACCCCGACTCGTGCGACCTCCTCGGCCTGCGCGGCGCCAGCGAGGTGACGCTCGCCTACGTCTATCGCGGCCTCGACGCCGGCCGCCCTCTGCCCGACGCCGCGGCGCAACAGCGCCTCGTCGCCTTGCTGCGACGCCTATTGCACGACGCCGCCGAGCACTTCGGCACGCGGCGCTGGGACGACGAGATGAAGTGGTACGACGGCTTCCGCTGCCCCGACGCCCTCGCCTGCCTGCTCGAAGCGCTGCGCGACGAGGCCGAATTCCGCCGCCGCTTCACCCCGGCGCCCGCCGCCGACGCGCACGCCCTGCTCGTCGACTTCCGCCGCGCCATCGACTTCACGCCCAGCGCCGCGGAAGTGCAGCAGTGCCTCGAAGCCTACGCCGGCCTCGTCGAGCGCGCGACGCGCGTCAACTGTCAGCCGGTTCGCTGGCTCGTCGGCGCCAGCGAGCTCGCCCTCGCCTACCTGTCGCGCGCCCTGCAAGTCAGCACGCCCCTCGGCGACCGGACGACGGCCAACGACCTCGCCCGGCTCCTGCGCAAGACGCTCGCCGACGCGGTGACGCTCTTCGGCGCCATGCGCTGGTACGACGGCTTCAAGCGCATCGACCTGCTGGCGTGGCTGCTGGAAGAACACGCGCCGAAAGGGTTGCAGGGGTGGCACGTCCTCCGCGCCCGGCTGCGGCAGACGCTGCACATCTGAGCCGACGGCTCACTTCTCGTTCTCCTCCGGCCGGGCATGTGCTACTCTGAGAGGGCCGCGTCCGCCCCCCGGACCGCGAAGGAAGCACACTCATGAACCCGCAAGACGGTTCGTCGGGCGAAGAGCGCGTCGTCCTCGAAGTCACGCACCACCAATTGGAGCACTTCACCACCTCCGACCCGCGCTGCCGCGGCCTGCAACTCCCGGAGGGGCTGCTGCTGCGCTACACGCTGTCGCGCGCCCTGTACTTCTACCTCCGCACCGGCGTGCGCGACGGCAAGATCACGACGCGGGTCTTCGCCAGCGACTCGCCCTACGACCGGCAGAAGGCCACCATCGGCGACGTGCTCACGCCGATGTTCGACCCGCAGGCCGACCAGACCCACCTCCTCAAGGTGCAGCGCCTCGTCCAGGCCTGGGTCGACTTCGTCAAGGAGGCGCCCGACGACGAGGTCGCCTTCAAGACGTTTTCGGTCGGCGACGGCCCCGGCGAGTGAGCGCCTTGCGTCGCGAGCGCGGCTGTGCCACAATCACCCCCGGCATCCGTTCCCACGACCGCCGGAGGATCGCATGGCACCCGCCGCCAAGACGTACACCCAGGACGAACGGCCGATCGGCATCACGACCCCGCTCGGCAAGGACGCCCTCCTCCTCGAAGAATTCTACGGGACGGAGGGCCTTTCGCGCCTGTTCCGCTTCGATTTGGCGCTGCTCGCGCCCGCCGACGAGGTCGTCGCCTTCGACAAAATCCTCGGCCAGGCGGTCACGGTGCGCCTCAGCGCCCGCGAGCAGACGGAGCGCTACGTCAGCGGCATCGTCACGCGCTTCCAGGAGGACGAGCAGGTCGTCGGCGACGACGGCTTCCTGGAGCTGGTCCGCTACCGCGCCGAGATCGCGCCGCGCGTCTGGCTGCTGACCAAAAACGCGCAGAGCCGCATCTTCCAGCAGATGTCGGTGCCCGACATCCTCCGCGAAGTCTTCAAAGGCTACGACGTCTCCTACGAGGTCCAGGGCACCTACGCCCCGCGCGACTACTGCACCCAGTACCGCGAGAGCGACTTCGCCTTCGCCAGCCGCCTCATGGAGGAGGAGGGCATTTATTACTTCTTCGAGCACACCGACGGCGGCCACACCCTCGTTCTGGCCGACACGCCCCAGGGCCATCCCGACATCCCCGGCGACGCGACGGTGCCCTACAACGAGGCGCCCGCCGGCGAGGACGGCGTCGAGGGCGAGTGCATTCTGGAATGGCGCAAGATGCAGGAACTCCGCTCCGGCAAGGGGACGCTCTGGGACTTCTGCTTCGAGATGCCCGACAAGGCCGACCACCTGCAAGCGACGCAGACGATCCTCGCGAGCGTCGACGTCGGCACGGTCAGCCACAAGCTGAAGGTCGGCGGCAACGACAAGCTCGAGGTCTACGACTACCCCGGCCGCTACGCCCAGCGCTTCGACGGTGTCACGCCCGACGGCGGCGACCGCGCCGCCGACTTGCAGAAGATCTTCAAGGACAACGCCCGCACCGTGCAGACGCGCGTCCAGGAGGAAGCCTGGCCCGGCCTGACGGTCGAGGGCGAGAGCGACTTCCGCCCCCTGACGGCCGGGCACAAGTTCACGCTCGACAAACACTACAACGCCGACGGCGACTACGTCCTGACGGAAGTGGAACACGCCGCCAGCATCGAGGGCGCCTACACCGCCGGCGAAGGCAAACCGCTGGCTTACCGCAACCGCTTCCGCGCCGTCCCGGCCGCGCTCCCCTTCCGCCCGGCGCGCGTCACGCCGAAGGCGCGCGTCGACGGGCTCCAGACGGCCCTCGTCGTCGGCCCGAAGGGCGAGGAAATTTTCACCGACAAGTACGGCCGCATCAAGGTGCAATTCCACTGGGACCGCAAGGGGAAGAGCGACATCAACAGCTCCTGCTGGGTCCGCGTCGCCACGCCGTGGGCCGGGCAGCAGTGGGGCGTGATCCACATCCCGCGCATCGGCCAAGAAGTCCTCGTCGCCTTCGAGGAGGGCGACCCCGACCAGCCCGTCGTCGTCGGCAGCCTGTACAACGCCGTGCACATGCCGCCCTACAAGCTCCCCGACAACAAGACCCAGAGCGGCGCCAAGAGCCGCAGCACCCTCAAGGGCGACGACAAGACGTTCAACGAGCTGCGCTTCGAGGACAAGAAGGACTCCGAACAGGTCTATTTCCACGCCCAGAAGGACTTCGTCCGCGTCGTCGAGAACAACGACCTGCTGCAAGTCGGCTACGAGACGCAGGACGGGAGCCACAAGTCGGACGTCGGCAGCCAGACGATCAAGATCTATAAAGACCGGACGGAAACGATCGAGACCGGCAACGAGACGATCACCATCGCCAAGGGCAACCGCACCGAGACGATCAAGGAGGGCAACGAGGCGGTCACGCTCGAGAAGGGGAGCCGCACCCACAAGATCAAGAAGGACGACTCGCTCACCGTCGAGGGCAAGCAGACGGTGACGGTGACCGGCGACCGCTCGATCACGGTGAAGCAGGGGAACGAGTCGATCACGATCAAGATGGGCAACCGCGAGACGAAAATCCAGATGGGCAACGACACCACCAAGGTGAGTCTCGGCAAGAGTTCGACGGAAGCGATGCAGGCCATCGAGTTAAAAGTCGGTGCCAATAGTATCAAGATCGACCAGACCGGCATCACGCTGTCGGCGATGATGGTGAAGATCGAGGGGAAGATGATGGTGCAGGTGAAGGGGCTGATGGTGCAGGTGAACGGCGACGCCATGGTCAAGGTCCAGGGCGGCATAACGATGATTAACTGACGGGGGCGTCAATGGGGACGTGGACGCGGGTGCCGGCGAAGAAGGCGTCGGAGGTGTGCGCGCGCTTCCAGCTCGGCGCGGAGGCGCGGCCGCTGCTGAACGGGGACGCGGCGCCCGAAGCATTCCTCGTCGCGCTGGCCGGCGCGGGGCAGCTCGCCGACGCGGCCCGCTTCCTGGCGCACGCGCTGCCGAAGCGCGAGGCCCTGTGGTGGGCGTGCCAGTGCGTGCGCCAGGCGGACGCGACCGCGGCGCCGGAGCAGGCGGCGGCGCTGGCGGCGGCGGAGAAGTACGTCGAGGTGCCGACCGACACCAACCGCCGCGCGGCGATGGCGGCGGCGGAGGCGGCCGACTTCGGCACGCCGGCGGGCTGCGCGGCGGCGGCGGCGTTCTTCAGCGCCGGCAGCCTGGCGCCGCCGGGCCTGGCGCCGGTCGAGCCGGCCGAGCACCTGACGCCGGCGGCCGTCGCCAACGCCGTCGTCCTGGCAACCATCGTCGCCGATCCGCATAAGGCGGACGAAAAATATCGCCTGTTCCTCGACCTGGGAAGGGCGGTCGCGGAGGGGAAGAGTCGCTGGAAAGACGGCCAGGTCTAAGAGTCCGTTCCCATAGCCCTCGCCCCTGTACTCAGGGGAGAGGGGTTGGGGGTGTCTTTTCCCCCCGGAAAAACCCCT
>JBBROG010000091.1:0-28600 GCA_038229635.1 Gemmatales bacterium | reverse complement strand
TCCGGAAGGGTCATCAGCCGTTCCACCAAGTCACACGTCAGAGTGACCATAGGGAGTCCTTCCGTTCAGTCCGAAAAACCTTGAGAACCTGTTGCCCTAACTCCTTTAGTATATGGGTTTTGAAGTGCGTTTGCCGTGCCCCGCAGGACTCGCCCCTGGAGTCGGACGCAGGGAGGGTCCAGCACACTCACGACAAACATCGGTGCAAGAGCGAAAACCGCGATCGTCGAATTTCCTCCTGTCCCCAAGTTGAATATCGAGGGCCGGCGAGCGAACTTATGTCGGAGGCCTCATTTCGGAGATGTTCGGACTGGACGGCCGATCACTTCTCCGGCGCCCGCACCCCGGAGCAACGAGTCTAGGGGGGGCGAAGCAGCGGCGGAGGAATCTCAGGCAGGGAACGGCCTGGGCTCCTCTCTTGCAGCGGGAAATGATCCGCATGAGTACGACTGTCCAACAGGGGGAAGCGAGCAAGAGCCGCTACCGGCTGCTGAACTGGCGCCGGATCGCGGCTGTGGTTGCTATCCTCGGTCCCCTGGCGGCTTTGGCATGCCACCCCGAACTGAGCAGGCCGATTCTCAAGTACTCGTGGGATCGGTATGTCGGGTCGCCCTGGCTCATCCCCGAGACTGAGCAGGCGATGGACGCCCATCTCGTCCCCCGACCCCCCCAGGAACAGAAAACGACGCGCTTCATCACACTGCACACCGCGCACAATGCCTTGTCCCAGGAGCAGCCGACGGGCTACCTCGACGGGTATCGAAAGATCCGAGCCCACCAGGAGGTTTACTCCCTCCGTGAGGAGCGCCTGCTGCGCTTGTTGCGGGAGGCGGTCCCAAAGCTAGCGGTGAACCGCCTGGGTCCGACGACCCCGGTTTACGCCGTGAAGCTAAGTGAGGCGAAGTGGACGGCCGAGACGTGGAACGAACTCGTCGGCGAGGATCCGTACGCGGTAGAACCCAACGGATCCGATCCGGGTGCGGCCGGGTTGAACGTGCGGATCCTGACAGGGACCGCCAGCCCCCACGTCCGACTTGACTGGCTTGTCTACCGGATCCTGCGCGAACACGCCGGCGCGGAGGGCCGGCCAGGGGTTCATCCCTACGTCGAGGAGTACCTGAACACCAAGCTCACTTTAGAGCAGGTACTCCGCGAAATCGACGTCACTGACCAGGCAGGGTTCCGCAGACTTATCGAGGACGACCCGGAACTGAAAGAGGAGTTCGGTTTCGACCGCCTCCTTAACGGAGGTGTCATCACTCGCAGGCAACTCGAACAGCCGGTCCGTTTGAGCCGGACGGCTTCGTACCGATTCCGCCGCGCTGCGAGGACGGGAAGGTAGTCGTCCCTCTCGAAAAGAAAGCGATCTACCGCATTCGGATTGTCTCGGACGACACCGCCGACGCAGTGGCCCGCGTGGGCATAGACGGCTTGTCGCTGTTCTGCATGTTACGCGCCGAGGCAGAGGCCGAGATCCGCAAGGGGGACCGTCCGGCAAACGCGGCGCGCCTGGAGGTGAAACCCGGCGCGCAGAAGATCGACATGCTTCTCGTGCCCGGGAAGAAGAGCGAGGCCGCCGACCCGACGCGCATCGACGTAAAGGGCTGGGTGCGGACCCTGAAGCAAAGCAACGAATTCCGGGTGGATGACTACAATGTGACAGCGGCTGCCGTGTTGAAGGGGAAGGCGAACGGGCGGACCGAGTGGCTGACGGCCGTGGAGGGGACCGTGGGTACCATCACGGTCAAATTCGCTCCTGCGTGGGAGCCCAACACGCGGCCGAGGTCGCCAGACAGTAACGTTCGCAAGAGCAATAGCGGCACTGGGTTCGGGGCGGAGATCGATGCCCCATACGTCCCCGTTACCAAGATGATCGGCGACTTCAACGACGTGATTTCGATCACATATACCCGTTAGCGTCCCTGCGGTCCTCGCGCCGCCGGGCGCGAGGGTCCGAAGCAAACACCCCCTGGGAACCCTCACCATGCGACCGCTGCTCGTGTTGGTCCTCGTGCTGTCCGCCGTCGCCGCCGGCCAGGCCGCCGACGAGCCGCCGGCGCCTGCCCGCAACGCCTATGCTCTGCTGCTCGGCGAGAATTTGGGCAAAGCTCCCGGTCGGCAACTCCCTGGCGCGCTGAAGTACGCCGAGCGCGATGCCGAAGGGCTGGCGGATACCCTCGTCCGATCAGGATACCCGCAGGCCAACGTGATCGTCTTGACACAGAGCCGGGGTAAGCGCGACCGTTCTCTGGAGCCGACGGCCCAAAACTTCGCTGCCCAACTGGACCGACTCCTGGACCGGCTGAGAGACGACGACGTCCTGCTCATCGGGCTGGCCGGCCACGGCCTGAAGGACGAGGGTGGCATTTGGTTCTTCCCTGCCGGGGCCGACCTGGACCGGCCGAGGACGCTGATCAACCTGACCCGGCTTCAGGACGACCTAGAAAAGCACCCCAAGGGCCGCAAGGTGATCTTCGCCGACTCGTGTCGTCGGTCAGCAACTCGGGAGCTGCCGATTCCGTCGCCGCAAAAAGGGCTAGGCCTAGAGGGTGACGGGGGCGCACGGCCCGTCGGGAAGCGGGTCTGGTGGTTGCACAGTTGTTCCGATGGCCAGGTCGCGGACGAGGACGACCGGCTGGAACACGGTGTGTTCTTTTCCCACCTCATCGAGGGACTGAAGGGGCACGCCGCTCGGGGCAGCAACCGCTATGTGACCCTGGCCGACGTGGATGCCTATGTCAGGGAGCAACTTGAGAAGGCGAGCCCGAAGCAAACCCCGCTGCGCCGAGGCGTGATGTTGGACGACGCCTGGCTCGTCGAGTGTACCCCCGTCCTCAAGCCGGTCGGTCAACTCTCCGGCCACCGGAACGACGTCATCCGGCTGCGAGTCTCGCCGGACGGCCGGCGCGCCCTGTCGTCAGATAGGGACCACGTCCACGTCTGGGACTTGTCCAGCCGCCGCCAGCCCCGGCTGTCAATTCCGAATCACTATGGCCGGTTCCCGAACCTCGACTTCTCCCCGGCCGGCACCGAGTTAGTGGCCGGGACGGGGACCGGGGCGGGCAGCAACCCGAGCCGACACTACCCGCACTTCAAGGTCTACAGCACACTGACGGGCGCCAGTCGCAGCGTCGGGTCGGAAGAGCGGATCACTACTGCCCTGGCCGTGGATCCTACGGGCCGGACGATTGCCACCGCCCTCAACAACCCGAAGGAGGGCTCAATCATTCGCGTCTGGGACTACCGGACTTTGGTCCCAGTCCAGACGCTGAAGGTAGGCCAGACGGACCAGGACTTTCTCGCCTTTAGCCCCAACGGGAAATACCTCGCGTGCGGATCCAAATCCGACACGGCGATCAAGGTCTGGAACGTGGCGCAGGAGAGTATCGAGAAGACACTGGCGCTAGCGCGGAGGAACCTGCTGGCCCTGCGGTTCACACCCGACGGGGGCGAGTTGATTGCGGTAACAGCTGACCGCGACGGGGTCGTCCAGGCGTTCGACTGGCGGCGGCAGGTGAAGCCGACGCGCGTCGCCGCGTGGCCGGCTGAGCCCGATATTGGCCGGCCTGACGCGACCTGCGGCGCGGTGTCCGCCGACGGCCGGATGGCCGCGACTGGATCCCTGGGCGATCACTCGGTGGTTTTCTGGGATGTGGCTACGATGCGCGTCCTGGCGAAGTATAAGGAACACCAGAAGCGCGTTCATTCGGTCGCGATCGCGCCTGACTGTTCTTCTGCCCTTTCGGGAGGAGACCAGGGGGAGATCGTGTATTACGCGCGGAAGTGATCACCGCACAGCCAGCGGGCGGCGTGGGCCGTCGCGGTCAATAGCGCACGCGCATCTCGAGCCGATATTCCTGGTTGGGCACGCGGTGGTTGCCGAGGCCGAACGCGGCGGCCGCGCCGGCGTCGACCTTGTCGCACACCACCAGCCGCAGCCCGCCGCCGAGCGTCAGGTAGGTGTCGCCGCCCGCCTTCTGGAACGGGCCGTTCACCGGGTCGGTGTAGGCCCCGTCCTGGAACGACCAGCCGTTGAACTCCGCCGTGCCGATCAGCGGCACGTCCGGCAGGAAGCGGTACAGCACCTGATTCAGGCTGACGTGGTAGTGCAGCACCGAGCCCTGGTAATCGGGGTCGCCGCCGAGCGGGATCCACTCCGCGATCTGCGTCTGGAGGTAGGTGTTCGGGGCGAGCTTCACGCCGAGGATGACGGACGGCTCCAGCGAGACGTGGCCGGTGCCGAGGCCCTTGACGACGTTGCCCGTCGGGATGTAGGTCTTGAACTGGAAGGCGAGTTGCAGCAATTCGCAGTCATAGAGGAGCGTCTTCGTGCCCGTGACGAGGTCGACGAAGCCGCCGGCGTGCGGCGCCAGGGCCGGGTCGAGGGCGCGGTACGTCGTCTCGACGAAGACGCCGATGGCGCCCGTCGCCCCCTCGGTGTAGATGCGCAGGTCGTCGTACTTGACGTCCTTCTCGCCGAGGAAGGGCGCGACCGGCTTCGGACCCCTTCCCTTGCCGTCGGCGCGCGCCCAGAAGAACTCGGCGCGGTCCGGCGCTCCCAGGCGGAGCACCGACGCCCAGCGGACGCGCATCTGCGTCGCCGGCCGCGGCGCGTCGACGAAGAAGGCGGCGTCGGCGATCGGCAGCCAGCGCGGCTCGTAGCACGGGTCGGGGCAGCAGATGCACTCGTACAGGGCGCAGCAGATGCGCCCGAAGCGCGTGTCGGCGTTGCACGGGTAGCAACCCTGGCGCCCCGGTACGCAGCCGGCGCCGTTGCAGGTGGCGCAGCCGACGCTCCCCACCCCGCCGAAGTCTGACGCGAGCGGCGGCGGGCCGAGGCCGAGGAGGCCCTTGGCGCAGGCCGCGCAACCGGCGGGGGTCACGGCGCCGTCCACGATTTCGTTGGCGTCGTGGGGCGTCGGCAGCGGGTCGGCCAGGACGAGGACGGGGGCCGGCAGCGGCCGGGGAGGACTGGGTATGGACCGCACGGGGGACTGCCCCCGGACCGCCCCCGCGCAGCACAGCACCGCCAGGACGGCGGGCACGACCCAACCCCGGAGGCGGTCGCGGAGCAGGGGATACGGCACGGCAGTCATTCCTGCACCTCGACACGGGACGGGCCGGCATCACTCTGTAAAGTATCGGCCCCGGCTTGAGGAAATCTTTACGCTTTTCGACAACTCGTCGGCCGCGCGACGGCACCGCCGGCACGGACCGATCATTTCCCCCATTTTTGCGACAGTCGGAGGCCGTCGCGAGCCGAAGGTAAGGGATGTTCCGTCGAGCGCGCGGCCGGAGAGGAGTCCGACGAGCCATGAAAACAGCGAACGTAGGCGGCACGGCCCTGGGGATCGTGGTGTGTGTGGCGTCGTTCGGTCGGGCGCAATTCACCCCGCCCGCCGCGCCGGCCGTGCCTACCGTTCCTGTCGCGCCTGCCGTCGTCGCGCCCGCCGTGCCCGGCGCCATCCCCGCGGCGCCCGCGCGAAATCTCTGGAGCTTCTTCCTGCCGACGCCGGAACAGAAGGCCGCCTGCGCCGCGCACAAGGAGAAATTCTGCCGGTCGACCTTCGGCCAGCTGATCAGCAATCTCGCCAAGCCGCTGGCGTCGGTGACCGGCGGCCTGGTGCCCCCCTGCTGTCCGCCGCCGACGGCGCCGGGGGCGGCGGGCCTGGACCCGAACGCCTCGCCGACCGGCGCGGAGGCCGCCGCCGACAAGATCAAGAAGCTGGAGGCCGAGGCCAAGGCGCGCCGCGCCGCCGTGCGCTATCTGGGCACCGTCGACTGCCGCCGCTTCACCAACGCCGAGCCGGCGCTGATCGCCGCCCTGCGGACCGACACCAACGAGTGCGTCCGCTGGGAGGCCGCGTTGGGGCTGGGGCACGGCTGCTGCTGCACGAAGAAGGTGATCGAGGCGCTGACGCTGACGGTGAACGGCGAGACGAAGGACGGCAACCCGGTCGAGGCGTCGGAGCGCGTGAGAGCGGCGGCGGCGGCGGCGCTGGACCACTGCCTGGCCTGCTACGTCGAGCCGCCCGCGACGACGGCGCCGCGCCCGGAAGGGCCGCCCGAAAAGCCTGTCGCCGCGGCGGACCCGGCGACGCTGCAACTCACCGCCTACTACGCGCGGGTCGAGGCGCGGCCGGCCGACGTCCTCCTCGCCGCGGGCCGCAAGGCGCTGGACGACCACGCGCGGGCTCAGGCCGGCCGTTCGCCGCTCGTGACGGGCAACCGCAGTCTGTACGAGGCGTTCGTCAGCACGCGCGAGCCTGCCGCCGGGCGCGTCGAGGCGACACAGACAGCGCCGCAGACGGCGCCGCCGCCTTCGGCTCTGCCTCCTCTGCCGTCCGCCGCGGCGCTGCCGCCTCTCACCCCGGTCGCGGCCGAGGACGTGCGGCCGGCCGCCGCCGTGGCGCCGCCCACGGGCAAGAGAAGCCTTTTCGAGATCTTCAAGGGGACGGCCCCGTCGCCGTGACGGGGCGTTGCCGAGGCGCGCGAGATCGGGTAAAGTGGTGTCCGCGTATCACTGTCGGCGGAGTTCCCACCATGAGTCCCGAGCCGGTCCTCCAGGGCGTCTTTCTCAACGACCTCGGCCTTCTGACGCTGCGCGGCCACGTCGCCTACGCGGTGCGCTGTGCCCGGCGCGTCTTACCCTTGATCCGCGTCCCCGAGGACTACCCGGGGCGGGAAGACGGCCTGGCGACGCTCGCGCGCGCAGGGCGCCTCGCGGACGACTTCGCGCGGGGCAAGGACGTGTCGCCGGAGGAGGTCGGCCCGGTCGCCAGTGACGCCTCGCGCTTCGCGGACGGGTTGAGCGACGAACACGGCTACGCGGCCTTTGCCGTCGCCCACGCGGCTCGCTGCGCCTGGCAGGCGGGGCTCGCCGAACAGACCGGCGAAGGCAATTATTTCCTGGAAGTGATCGCGTCCGCTTTTGCCGCAGGCCGCGTCCTCCAGAGTAGCTGCGACGCCTTTGACGCCGAGCCCGTCGTCGCCGCCCTCCGCGCCGACTTCGAGAAACTGCGCGGCCTGAAGCTCGGCGCCGCGGGGGAGATCGGGGCGCCGGTCGACCCGTCGGAGGAGGGGCCGCTCGGGAGCCTGTGGCCGGAGGGCCGGCCGGCGTGAAGGCGAGCCGGGGGCGTCAGCCCCCGGATTCTCTCCAAAATCAGCCGTCAGAATCGGGGGGCTGACGCCCCCCGCTCGCCAGAATCAGCTTGTCGAACTCCTCCTCGCTCAGCACCGCCACGCCGAGTCCCTTCGCCTTGGCGAGCTTGCTGCCGGCGTCCGCGCCGGCCACAAGGTAGTCCGTCTTCTTCGACACGCTCCCCGTCGCCTTGCCGCCGAACTGTTTGATGAGTTCTTCGATCTCTTCGCGCTTGTATTTCGTCAGCGCCCCCGTGACGACGAACGTCTTGCCCGTCAGGTCGGTGCCGCCCGCCGGCTTCGCCCGCGCGTCCTGCGTCAGCTTCAGGCCCAGCGCCTTCAACTCCGCGACCGTCTTCCGCCCCGCGTCGCTCTGAAAATACGTGTGGACGTTCTCCGCCAGCACCGGGCCGATCCCCTTGATCTGACTCAGCCGCTCCGCCGACGCCGTCAGCAGCTCGTCGGCACTCGGGACGGCGTCGGCGACCAGGTCGGCGACCGTGTCGCCGACGCCGGGAATCGCCAGCCCCGTCAGCACCCGCGCCAGGCCGCGCCCCTTGCTCTTCTCGATCCCGTCGAGCAGGTTTTGCGCCGACTTGTCGCCCATCCGCTCCAGCTCGACCAGCGACTCTTTCTTCAGACGGTAAAGGTCCGGGATGGAGCGCACCAGTCCGGCGTCGACGAGTTGCTCGACCAGCTTCTCGCCGAGGTCCTCGACGTCCATCGCGTTGCGCTGGGCGAAGGCGCGCAGCTGGCGCTTGACGCGGCCGACGCAGTCAGGGCCGGTGCAGCGGTAAAAGGCGCCGTCGGCGTCGCGCTTGACCGGGGAGCCGCACACCGGACACGTCTTCGGCCAGGCGAAGACCTTCTCCTCGCCGGTGCGGGCGCCCGGCTCGGAGCGGACGATGTACGGAATGATCTCGCCGGCCTTCTCGACGACGACGGCATCGCCGACGCGGATGTCTTTCTTCGCGAGGTAATCGGCGTTGTGCAGGCTGGCGTGGCGGACCGTCGTGCCGGCGAGGCGCACCGGCGGGTCGAGGTGCGCCCGCGGCGTCAGCGCCCCCGTCTTGCCGACGACCAGCTCGATCTTCACCAGCCGCGTCAGCGCCTGCTCGGCCGGGAACTTGTATGCCACGACCCAGCGTGGGAACTTGCTCGTCATGCCGAGGCGGCGCCGCTGGGCGTAGTCGTTCACCTTGACGACCATGCCGTCCGTCTCGTAGGGCAGGTCGTTGCGCTTCGTCGCCCAGGTAGCGACGTAGGCGATGACCTCGTCGATCGTGGCGAACGGGGCGACGTGCGGGTTGACGGGGAAGCCGAGGCGCTTCAGCACGTCGAGCGCGTCGAGGTGCGACGTGACCTCGACGCCGTCGGTGGCGCCCAAGGCGTAGGTGAAAAGGCGCAGGCGGCGCTCGGCGCACACGCGCGGGTCGAGCAGCTTGAGCGTGCCGGCGGCCAGGTTGCGCGGGTTGGCGTAAGGCTCCTCGCCCTCCTCGGCGCGGCGGCGGTTGATGCGGGCCAGTTCCTCGCGCGTCATGTAGACCTCGCCGCGCGCCTCGAACAGCTTCGGACTCTCGCCATGGAGACGCAGTGGGAGTTCGTGGATCGTCTTCAGGTTGTGCGTCACGTCGTCGCCGCGCTCGCCGTCGCCGCGCGTGGCGCCTACGGCGAACAGGCCGTCTTCGTAGGTCAGCGAGATGGCAACGCCGTCGATCTTCAGCTCGACGACGTAGGTGACGGCCTCGCCCCTGGGCAGCGCCTTGCGGACGCGCTTGTCGAACTCGCGCAGGTCGTCGGCGTTGTAGGTGTTGTCGATGGAGAGCATCGGCGCCCGGTGCGTGACCGTGACGAAGCCCTCGACGGGCTCGCCGCCGACGCGCCGCGTCGGGCTGTCCGGCGTGACCAGTTCGGGGTGGTCGGCCTCGATCTTCTTGAGTTGTTCCAGAAGTCGGTCGAATTCGCGGTCGGAGATCTCCGGCTTGGCGTCGGCGTAGTACCTGTGGTTGTGGTAGTTGATCTGGCGCCGCAACTCCTCAGCCCGCTGTGCGATGGTCGGCATGGCACTTCACCCCTCACCCCCAACCCCTCTCCCCGGAGGGGCGAGGGGCGATGGCCGGTCCGTCGGGGGAATTGTGCCCGCGCTTCGCTCTTTTTGCAAGCTCCGCCGGCGGTCGAGCGCCATGCTCAGGAGGCCGAGGACGATCATGACCGCCACCTCGCCGAGGAGCCATGTGCCGCCGTCGGCGCGGAGGGCGTCGCGGAACGGGGACGGCGGCGCGGGCGTGCCGGCCTCCGCGGCCTTCTGCTCCAGCGCCGGCACGACGGCGTACGCCAGCGCGGTGGCGACGAAGAAGAGGCTCGCCAGCAGCAGGAGCAGGTACAACGGGTTGCGCGGTTCGGGAGAGGACATGAGTGGGAAAACCAACGGACGTCCGCCGCTTGCGGCTTCGCAAGTGCGAAGCTGCAAGCGGCTCTTACCCTCCCGCGACCCACGCCTGATCGACGGGCTGATACGCCACCAGTTCCTCGGGCCGGAACCACAGCGCGATCTCGGCCGCCGCGTTCTCGGGGCTGTCGCTCCCGTGGACGAGGTTGTTCTGCACGCTGATGGCGAAGTCGCCCCGGATCGTGCCCGGAGGCGCCTTGACGCCGTCGGTCGCGCCCATCAGGTTGCGCAGCGCCGCCACCGCCTCACGCCCTTCCAGCACGAGCGCCACCGTCGGCCCGGCCGTCAGGAACGACAGGAGCGATTCGTAGAACGGCTTGCCTTTGTGGACGGCGTAATGCTTCTCGGCCAGTTCGCGGCTCGCCTGTACCAGCTTCAGGGCGACGAGGCGTAAGCCCTTCTGCTCGAAGCGGTGCAGGAGCGTGCCGACGAGGCGGCGGTGGACGCAGTCGGGTTTCAACAGGATGAGTGTGCGCTGCATGGGGTCGGGACCGTTGCCTTCGGGACGAGAATGACCGGGTGTCATTCTATGGAAGGACGGCGGGCCGTTCAGGCGCGCCGCCCGGCCCAGAGCAGCAGGAAGATGAGCCCGGTCGTCAGGACGAAGACGAGCGCGGCGACGAGGACGCGGGCGGCGCGGCCGCGCCGGGGCTTCGGGGCGGCGACGGGCACCGCCCCGGCCAGGGCCGGCAGCGAGTTGTTGGTGTCGAACTCATTTTTGAGATCGGTGATCGTGTCGAACATCCGCGGTTCGTCGGCGGCCGGCTCGCCCGGTTCGTCCGGCACCGGCGTGGGTACGGGCGTGGCGAGCGGGGCCGGCATGCGGCCGGCGCCAAGGGCACCGAGGGCGGCGGCCAACTCGGCGGGCGTCTGGTAGCGCTCGGCGGGGTCTTTGGCCATCAGCCGGCGCACGACGCGGCCGACGGCGGCGGGCACCTCCGGGCGCAGCGCCTCCACGCGCGGCGCCTCCTCCAGGTAGTGTTTGAGCAGCTTCTCCATCGGCAGGTCGGCGGGGAAGGGAACCTGGCCGGTGAGTAAGTAGTAGAAGGTGCAGCCGAGGCTGTACAGGTCGCTGCGGATGTCGGCGGCGCGGGCGCTGCGGGCCTGTTCCGGGGCGATGAAGTCGGGGGTGCCGAGGACGCTCTGCGCCTGCGTCAGCGTGCCGTCGGTTTCGGGCACGCCGACGGGGCAGAGGCGCGCCAGGCCCATGTCGAGGATCTTGACGACCGGACCTGTGAGCCGCGACGGCCCGCCCAGCGCCGGCGAATGCGGCCCCTGCGTCGGCGTCCGCCGGGACGAGGCCAGCAGCAGGTTGGACGGCTTGATGTCGCGGTGGACCATGCCCTTCCCGTGGGCGTGCTGCAACCCCATCGCCACCTGACGGACGTACTCGCAGGCGGTGAAGACCGGCACCGGCCCCTTGCGCTTGACCAGTTTGCCGAGGTCGGGGCCGTCGATGTACTCCATCGCGAAGAAGCAGGTGCCGCCCGCCTCGCCGGCGTCGTAGGCCGTGACGATGTTCGGGTGCGACAGTCGCGCCGCCGCCTCCACCTCGCGCTCGAAACGCTTGACGGCCTCGGCGCTCACGGCGCGGTCGCGGCGCAGCACTTTCAGCGCGACGAGGCGGCCCATCTTGCGATGGCGGGCCTTGAACACCTGGCCCATGCCGCCTTCGCCGATGCGCTCCAGCAGCACATACTGTTCGACGAACAGTTCGGCGGCGCGGCCCTGGTAGACCTGGTTGATCTGGTACGCGGTCAGCCAGCCGCGCTGCATCACCTCGCGCGCAAGGCCGCGCGGGTCGGCGTAGCGCGACGGCAGGTCGCCGGCCAATTCGCCCGCCTGGGCGGGGTTGAGCAACCGGCTCTCGCGCAGCGCCTCGACGAGTCCGGTCACGGAGTTGATGGTCATGGGGCGACCCTCGGAGGGAATTCGTTGGGAGCCAAACAGGGGGGTACGCGCCAATGGTTGACTATCTTACCGACGCGCCCCCCCGATTGCCAGGAAAAGTACGTTC
Organism: Gemmatales bacterium; assembly: GCA_038229635.1. Classification (GTDB taxonomy): domain Bacteria; phylum Planctomycetota; class Planctomycetia; order Gemmatales; family Gemmataceae; genus DATFNV01. Next base: position 16,994 of record JBBROG010000091.1, on the reverse strand, counting down.
CCCCCGGAATATTTTCGCCGCTTTAATGATTCGCGGAATTCCCCCCGTCCGAGCCCGCCGAGGCGGCGCGGGGCAGCACGACGGTCCCGTGAGCGCGGAGGTGGTCCGCCAGCTCGGCTTCGAGACGCCGGACGAATTCCTCGGACTGAGGGCCGACGTCCGAGCCGGGGTCGCAGCGCACCCACGCGATCACCTGGCGGCACAGCTTCTCGCCGTCCGACGAGCCGAGGTGTGCGAAGCGGTAGAAGTCGCCCTTCGCGCCCGGCAGCGCGTTCAGTTCGCCGAACCCGACGGCCGCCTCGAACAGGGTCAGCCGTCCCTCCCGCAGTTCGCGCATCAGCCGGCCCCGCTCCTCGATGCGCCGCATGACGACGGCCGCGGTCGCCTCCAGGCGGTCGTGTTCCCGCGCGGAGAGTTCCATCCGGGCCTGCAACTCGGGAAGGCTCCACCAGTCGGCGCCGAGGCGGGCGACCCAGGCCGGCCGCGCCGCGCCGAGGCCGGCGGCCAGCGAGCCGAACAGGGCGAGGCCGGCGGAGAAACGGATGAAGGTGTTCATGGGAGGACTCCTCTCCGGTTAAGGTTACGGGGAACGACGAAGCCGACCCCGGCCGGCGCGACGACTCGGCCGGGGTCACGGTAGGTCCCCGCACGGCGGAGACAGTGACGGTTCGGTAAAGGTTCGGGGAGAGCTTCGCCGCCGGAGGGACGCGGGCGGCGGGAGGGCGTCAAAAAGAACTAACCACAGAGAACACAGAGAACACAGAGAAAAACAATTCGAGAAGCAAATAAAGAGGGCGGCGGGAACGAGGCCCGGCCGGAATAATAATTCTCTCTTTATCTTTCTCTGTGTTCTCTGTGTTCTCTGTGGTTAATTCTTGATTTCGTCCTCGCGGGGTGGGGAGAGTCACGCGACGGCTTCCATCTGGGCGTCGGCCGGGGCGGCTTGGGGCTCGTCGGCCGCGCCGGCGACGCGCCCGCCCCGGCCGACGAAGGTGCCTTCCCAGGACCGGGCGACGTAGACCAGGGCGCCGGCGGCGGCGAAGGCGGCCAGGGCAAAGACGCCGAAACCGCTCGCGAAAGTGTCCGTCATCTTCTTCAGCCCGCCCAACAGGTTCGGCAGGAAGAAGCCGCCGAGGCCCCCGGCCGCGCCGACGACGCCCGTCAGCACGCCGATCTCCTTCGGGAAGCGCTGCGGCACCAGCTGGAACACCGAGCCGTTGCCCATGCCCAACATGCCCATGCCAAGGAACAGCGCGACCGTGCAGGCGTACAGCGGCGGCAGGGCGGCGACGCCGAGCATCATGGCGCCGACGCCGACGAACAGCGCCGTCAACATGCGGATGCCGCCGAAGCGGTCCGCCAAATAGCCGCCGACCGGCCGCAGGAACGACCCGGCGATGACGCAGGCCGTCGCGAAATAGCCGGCCTGCACCTTCGTCAACTCGTACTGGTCGCGGAAGAACGTGCTGAGGAAGCTCGCCAGGCCGACGAAGCCGCCGAACGTCACCGAGTAGAACAGGCAGAACCACCAGGTGTCGCGCAGCTTGAGGACGGCCGCGTAGTCCGCCAGGCTCTTCGGCGCCGGCCGTCCGGGGGCGTCGCGCGCCACGAGGACGAAGACCACCAGCGTCAGCAGCACCGGCGCCAGGGCGATGCCGAAGACCGCGTGCCAGCCGACCCACCTGGCCAACATCGGCCCGAGCAGCGTCGCCAGGGCGGTGCCACTGTTGCCGGCGCCGGCGATGCCCATCGCGAGGCCCTGGTATTCCGGTGGGTACCAGCGGCTCGCCAGCGGCAGCGCTGCCGCGAAGCTCGCCCCGGCCACGCCGAGCAGCAGGCCGACGAGCAGGATTTGCGGAAACGTGTCGCACCAGAGCCAGCCGAGCAGCAGCGGCACCAGCGTCAGCACCAGCCCGAGGATGCCGGTGCGGCGGGCGCCGACGCGGTCGGTCAGCACGCCCAGCACCAGGCGAAGCAGCGCCCCGCCCAGGATCGGGATCGCGACCATGAAGCCGTTTTGAGAGTCATCGAGATTGAATTCGTCCTTGACCGACGGGGCGAGGGCGCCGACCAGCACCCAGACCATGAAGCTGATGTCGAAGTACAGGAACGCGGAAAACAGCGTCGGCCAGTGGCCGGCGCGGGCGAAATCGCGGAGGCGCATGGTAAAGAAACTCCAAGGGTTACGGGCGTGCCGCTCGCGGCTTAGCGTCCGCCCGCGCGGGCGCTTCGGGCCAGGAGGGGCGTGTCGCGGCGCGGCGCCGGGATCTTCTCCATCGCGGCGGCGCAGAACTTCAACTCCGGCTGCTTGGCGACGCGGCCGATGGCGCTGATCGTGAGATAATTCGCCGCGTTCCCCTCGCCGTACTCGTCACCCCAGTGGAACGGCACGAACACCATGCCCGGCCGCACGCCTTCGCTGAGGCGCACCGGCAGGCGGACGTGGCCGCGCCGCGTCGACAGCAGGACGACTTCGCCCTCCGCCACGTCGAGCGCCTCGGCGTCGGCGGGGTTGACCTCGACGAACGGCTCCGGCTCGCGCCGCATCAGCTTGTCGGCCTTCGCCGTCCGCGTCAGCGTGTGCCAGTGGGTGTAAAGACGGCCCGTCGTCAGCACCAAGGGGAACTCGTGGTCCGGCTGCTCGCGCGGCTCGCGGTGGTCGCGCGCCAGGAATCTCGCCCGGCCGTCCGGCGTCGGAAAGCGCCGGCCCAGGTACAGCCGCTTCGTCCCCGGATGCTCCGGCGACGGGCACGGCCACTGCAAGCTGATTTCCCGGCGGAGCCGCGCGGCGGTCATGCCGCTCATGTCGCACGGCCGGCCGGCGGTGAGGCGGACGTACTCGTCCCACACCTCGGCGGCGCTGGCGTGGTCGAAGCCGGCGAAGCCCATCGACCGGGCGAAGCGGGCGACGATCTCCCAGTCCGGCAGCGCCTCGCCGGGAGGATTGAAGAGTTTCGGACTATGGCTCACCGTCCGCTCGCTGTTGGTCGAGGTCCACTCCTTCTCGCCCCACTGCGCCGCCGGCAGCAGCACGTCGGCGAAGCGGGTCGTCTCGGTCGGGTGGTAGGCGTCCTGGACGACGACGAGCTGCGCCTTCCCCAGTGCTCGCCGCACCTGGTGCAGGTCGGGCAGGCTGACGGCCGGGTTGGTCGCGGCGACCCACAGCGCCTTGACCTGCCCCTTCTCCAGGGCACGGAACATCTCGACGGCGGTCAGTCCCGGCCCGGCGGCGATGCTGCCGCGCCGGCGTCCCCAGAACTCCTCGACCTCGCGGCGGTGGTCGGCGTTCTCGACGGTGCGGTAGCCGGGCAGCGCGTTGGCCATCAGCCCGGCCTCGCGCCCGCCCATCGCGTTCGGCTGCCCCGTCAGCGAGAACGGCCCGGCGCCGGGCCGGCCAATTTGCCCCGTTAACAGGTGCAAATTGATGAGGCTGTTGTTCTTCCACATGCCGACGGTGCTCTGGTTGAGCCCCATGCAATAACAGCTGAGGAAGCCCCTGGCGCCGGCGATCAGGGCGGCGACGTGGCGCAACTCCGCCTCGGCGACGCCGGAAACCTCGCACAACTCCGCCAAATTTTGGCTCTTGAGAAACTCGCGATACTCCTCGAAACCGCTCGTGTGGTCGCGGACGAAGGCGGCGTCAAGGGCGCCTTCCTCCAGCAGCAGCCGGCCGAGAGCGTTGAGCAGGGCGATGTCGCCGCCGGGGGCGACGGGGAGGTAGACGTCGGCGATGGCGGCGGTCGGCGTGCGCCGCGGGTCGGCGACGATGACGCGCTTGCTCGGGTCGGCGCGGCGGGCGGCGCGCAGCCGGTCGAACGTGACTGGGTGAGCCTCCGCCATGTTGCTGCCGATGACGAGGACGACATCCGCCAGTTCGACGTCTTCGTAACAGCAGGGCGGGCCGTCGCTGCCGAGGCTGGTCTTGTAGCCGGCGACCGCCGCCGCCATGCACAGACGGCTATTCGTGTCAGTGTTGTTCGTCCCGAGGCAGCCCTTGAAGAGCTTGGTGACGAGGTAGACCGCCTCCGTGTCGAGTTGGCCGCTGCCGTAGAAGGCGACGGCGTCGGGGCCGTGCGTGTGGATAATGTTGGTAAAGCACTCGCGGACGTAGGCGAGGGCGGTGTTCCAGTCCACGGAGCGGAAGCCGTCGTGCCGGCTCAGGCGCAGCTGCGGCCGCGCCAGGCGGTCGTGGGTGCGGACGGTGGGGCCGAGCTGGGCGCCCTTGGCGCACAGGCCGCCGAGGTTCGCCGCCGCCGACTCGACGCCGCGGACGCGGGCCACCTCGGCGCCGTCCCCCTCGAAGCGGAGGCGGCAGCCGACGCCGCAGTACGGACAAACAGACTCTCCGAGGACGGTCAAGGACATCTCTGCTCCGTGGTCCGGCGTGCGCGCGGCCTTTCCGGGAGGGCGCGCGGGAGTTTGGGCGTGACTCCAGACCTGGGAGAGAGGTTTGGGTGGGTCAGCAATGGGTAAGCAAGTGACGTGCCGCTCGCGGGCCGAGGTCGGAAAGGCGTCTAAACCGTTGTGTTTTCGGCCGTTCGGCGGCGCGACGTGGGCGCGCGCAAGCAATGTGAAGGCGCGATGTGCCTGAGATCGAGGCAGGGAGTGTCGGGAGAGCAGGCAGCCCCGCTTGCGGTTTCGCGCCCGCTGAATGTTGCGCGGCGCGAAACCGCAAGCGGCACGACGGGCTACTTGCTCCCCGTCAACTCGTCCGCCAGCGCCCCGGCGTCGTACACCTTGCGCAGCGCCTCGACGATCGCCCGCGAATGGACCGACGTCGCCCGCGCCTGCTCCTCGGTGTAGGCGAAGTCGAGGACCAGCGACTGAATGTTGCCGTCGAAGATCAGCCCGACGACCTCGCCGGCGCGGTTGACGACCGGGCTGCCGGAGTTGCCGCCGATGATGTCCGCCGTGCAGATGAAGTTGAACGGCGTCGAGAGGTCCAGCTTGTCCTTGCGCTCGACCCAGCGCTGCGGCAGGTCGAACGGCGCCTGGTTGTTGTGCTCCTTCGCCCGCTCGTACAGGCCGGCGATGGTCGTCTCGGCCGGCACCGGCTTGCTGTTCTCCTCGTACCCCTTGACCGTGCCGAACGCCAGCCGCAGCGTGAACGTCGCGTCCGGGTAGGTGCCCGTCCCTTCGACGGCGAACTTCGCCTTGGCGATCTGGGCGTAAGCCTGCTCCTTGACTTCGCCCTGGTCCTCGACGACCTTGCGCACCGCGCGGGCGGCATCGTCGATGACGCGGGCCATCTCGATCAGCGGGTCGTGCGCCGCCTCGACCGCGTCCTTGCCGCCCTCGTACAGCTTCTTGCGGAAGTCGACGTCCTTGACCTTGGTGCCGGTGATGACCTGCGCCGCCCGCTCGTTCGGCGACTTGCCGGCCAGCACCTTCTTGACGACGGGGCTGTCGGCGCCGAGCTGGTTGGCGAGGAACGTCAGCGAGTTCGAGAGACGGACGATCTCAAAATCGTCGTAGACCGGCTGCTTCGACATCATTCGCTCCTGGAGCGAGTCGAGGGCGGAGTCGCGGAACTCGCGCAGCCGCTCGCCGTTCGGCTTCGGCCGCTCGTCGCCGGCGCGCATCAGGGTGCGGGCGTAGCCGTACAGCTGGCTGTTAAAGCCGCGGCCGCCTTCGAGCATGTTGTAGCGCACGCTGACCTTGCGCAGCGCCTGCTGCGCCTGGGCGATCCGGTCCCAGGCGCCGGCGGAGTCCTTCAGGTCGGTCGTGTTGGCGACCGTCTCGCGCAGCTTCTTCTCGTCCGCGCGCTTCTTGTCCATGATCGGCGGGTCGAGCAGCCCCGCCATGCCGCCCTCGCGCGCCTTGCGGCTGTTCTGGATGCTAAAAAGGTCTCGTTTGGCGCGTCGGGCGTTCTCGGCGCTGCGGCCGCTGTAGATCGAGTAGGCGGCTTCGAGGCGGTAGAGCAGCTGCAGCGTGAACGGGTAGACGCGGTCGCGCTGGTACTCCAGCTCCGCGACGGTGTTGAGGCGGTCGGTGTTGCCGGGGTGGCCGGAGACGAAGACGACTTCGTTCTCCTTCGCGCCCGCCTTGCTCCAGCGCAGGTAGTGGTCGATCTTGGCCGGCTTGCCGTCCTCGTAGACGCGGAAGAAGCACATGTCGAGATCGAAGCGCGGGTACTCGAAGTTGTCGGGGTCGCCGCCGTAGAAGGCGATCTGCTGCTCGGGGGCGAAGACGAGGCGGACGTCGGTGTACTTCTTGTAGCGGTAAAGGTGGTACAAGCCGCCCTGGTAGAGGGTGACGACTTCACTTTCCAGGCCGGTCTTGTCCTTGGACTCCTTCTCGATGGCGCTGCGGGCGGCGCGGCGGGCGGCGCCGGCCTTGTCGGGCGCCATGTCGGCGGTGACGGCGCCGTTGACCGCCTTGGTGACGTCGTCGATCGACATGAGGACGTTCAGCTCGGCGTGGTCGCTCTTGACCTCGTCGGCGTTGGTCTTGGCGTAGAAGCCGTCCTTAACGTAGTCCTTGCCGCCGGACTTGCTGATCTGCTGCAGGACGTCGAGGCCGACGTGGTGGTTGGTCATGACGAGGCCGTCCGGCGAGACGAAGCTGCCGGAGCCGCCGCTGTTGAAGCGGACCGACGACTTGCGGACGTGTTCGAGCCACTTCTCGTCGGCGTCGAACTCGTACTTCTTCTTGAGCAACTCGCGCGGCGGGTTGGTGAACAGCCACATGCCCTCGTCGGCGCGGGCGGCGCCGGCCAGCGCGAGGGCGAGCCCCACGGCGATGAACGCGATTCGCATAGATAGTCTCCTCGTTAACGCTTTACCTCTCACCCGTCAACTTCCTCCGCCGTCGTTCTCCGGCGGCGGTGGGGTCATGAGCCGGCCCGTGCCCACGGCGAGCAAGAACAGGGCCAGGGCGCCGAACACCACCCACGCCGGCCAGTCCGACGCCGGCAGCTTCAGCTTCGCCCCGGCCGGCAGTTCCGCCGGTAGCCTCAGCTTGTCCCCATTCTTGTCGAAGATCTTGCGCGCCTTGCGCTCGCGGCCGAAGACCTCCTTGGCCACGTCCTTCAGGCGCGTGTCCGCCGACGCGACGTAGTCGGACTTTCCTTCCGGCAGTTTCAAGGTCGTTCCCGCCGGCACCGGCACCCACTCGTAGGGCTCGTTCTTGCTCAGCCCGGCGATCTCCTTGGCGAGCTCGCTCACCTTCGCCTCCTGTCGAGCGTTGGGCGTCTTGCCCTCGAGGCCGAGTTCCGCCCGGGCGGCGTCCTCGGCCGCACCTTGCAGCGGCTTCGCGGCGGCGACGGCCACGGTCCGGTACTCCCATTGGCGCATGTCGTCCGGCCACTCGTCGTGGAAGGCGAGGAAGCCCAGGAGGACGCCCGCGAGGGAGCCGCCGGCGATGAAGCCGGACGCCAGCAGCACGCCGCCGCTCGTCTCCGACTTGCGGAGGGCGTCGATCTCCGCTTGCCCCTTCGCCTCCTGCTCGGCCCGCACCCGCGCCAGCGGGTCGTCGCCGGCCGCGGCGACGGCGGCCCGCACGTTCGCCTCGGCCTCCGCCGCCGCCTGTCGCGCGAGGTAGCGGTCGACGAAATGGCGGACGACGCCCCCGAGGAAGATCGGCGTCGAGTACTGGATCGGCACGTAGACGCCGACGGCGAATGCCAGCGCCGACACGCCGCACAGCTCCAGCATCAGCGCGATCATCGCCCCGATGCCGATCATGCTCCAATTCAGGTCGCCTTTAAGGACCCCATTGATGACGATGCCCATCACCTGCGTCTTTGGCGCCTCGAACTCGCGCTTGACGTAGGTGCCGTCGTCGCGCTCTTCGAGTTGCCCCATGATCGTGTTGTCCTTCAGCGCCGCCAGCTTGCCCGTCTCCGGGTCGACGAAGTACATCCCGGCCTTGGTCTTCGCGAGGGCGATCGTCTCCGGCCGCGGCTCGAACCCGTCCTTCTTCTCCGTCAAGTTGTCGTTGCGCGTGTGCCACACCTTGTAGGTCTTGCCGTCGTGCGTGGCCGTCTCGTGCAGCCGACCGAGTTCCGCCGAATTGAGAGCATAGGCCGGGACGTTCTCGGGCTTCGTCGACACGACGGCGCGCGACTCGTTGAACATGATGAGCGTGGAGCCGATCACCAGGGCGGAGATGATGGCGCCAATGAGGATGGCGTATTGCATGTATTTGGGCGTGCCGCCGACGAGGTAGCCGGTCTTGAGCGACTGCGCCGTGGTGCCGCCGTTAGACGACGCGATGCAGACGACTGAAGCGATCGACAGGGCGAGCAATCGGTCGATCGAACTCTGCCAGCCCAGGGTCAGGAAGATGAGGCAGGTGAGCATGAGCGTGGCCGTCGTCATGCCGGAGATCGGGTTGGACGAGCTGCCGATCTCGCCGGTGAGCCGGGCCGAGACGGTCACGAACAGGAAGCCGAACAGCACGACGAGCAGGGCGCCCGCGACGGCGGCGACGGCGCCGACCTCCGCCATCAGGAACAGGGCGAGCAGGACGATCAGGCCGAGGCTGCCGAGGAAGACGACGGACAGGGGCATGTCGTCTTCGGTGCGGCGCTTCATCCGGCCACCCGGCCCGCCGCCGACGCCGCGCAGCCCGCCGACCACGCCGCGGACGATCATCGGCAGCGTCTTGAACATGCTGACGATGCCGGCCGTCGCCACGCAGCCGGCGCCGATGAACAGCAGGTAGTTGTTGCGGATCTGGCCGACGGTCATCTCTTTAATCGGGATCTGCCCCGGCGGCACGGGCGTGGCGGCGTACTCGCCGACGAAGTAGATAATCGGGATGATGATGAGGTAGCCGAGGACCGCCCCGGCCATCATGATCGCGCTGGTGCGCAGGCCGATGATGTAGCCGACGCCGAGCAACTCGGACGCCATCGCCTGCGAGAAGACCGCTGCCCGGTTGATGAAGCCGACGGGGACGGCCACGGTCTCCTTGAGTACCGCCAGCCCCTCGGTGACGAACTTGTGGAAGAAGGCGACGCCGAAGCCGATGAACACGGTCTTGCCCGTCGTGCCGCCCTTCTCGCCGGAGATGAGCACCTGGGCGCAGGCCGTGCCTTCGGGGTAGAGCAGCGTGCCCGGCTGTCCCGGCCGGCCGTGCATGTTAACGATGAACGCGCGCCGCAGCGGGATCATCGCCAGGATGCCGAGGATGCCGCCCAGGATCGACACCACCATGATGCGCGGCAAGTCCATCCCGAAGCCGAGCAGAAGGAGCGTCGGCATCGTGACGCCGACGCCGAAGGCAATCGACTCGCCCGCGGAGCCGGCCGTCTGGACGATGTTGTTCTCCAGGATCGTCGCCTGGCGGAGGCCGAACGCCCGCGAGAGGGCGCGGAAGAGAGTGATCGCAAGCACCGCGACCGGGATCGACGCCGACACCGTCATGCCGATCTTGAGGACGAGGTAAAGCGACGAGGCCGCGAAGATGAGGCCGAGTGACGCGCCGAGCAGCACGGCGGACAGCGTAAACTCGGGCATCTTGACGCCGTCGGGAACGTAGGGTTTATGCTCCGCCACCTCTTCGGGGGCGGGAGCGTCCTTGAGTTCGGGTAGCGCGGCCATCGTGACAGCTCCGGCGGAAAGGAGGAGGATCGTCGCGGGCGACGGGACGGATTGTGCTTAGATTGGCGAGTGCGCGCGGCGAAAGCAACCCCCTTGACGCAGGTTTGTGGAAAATGGGAAGGCGGGCGGGCGAGACCGTCATCGCAAGGGGTATTGCCTTCGGGGAGGCATCCGCTCTAATGGGAGCGAGCCCAACGGCCCGGCTCACCCCGCCGACGGAGGACAACGACGATGACGCGCACGACGGCTCCGCTCCTGGCCCTGGCCCTGCTCGCCGCGCCCGCCGCGGCGGAGGACAAGGCGTTCACGCTGCACGCGCGCTCGCGCGTCGAGACGGAAAAGGGGAGCGGGCGCACCCACGCGCTGACGAAGGAGGTCCGCTGGGACGCGGCGAAGACGGCCGTCGTCGTCTGCGACATGTGGGACAAGCATTGGTGCCCCGGCGCCACCGCCCGCGTCGCCGAGATGGCGCCGCGCATGAACGAGGTCGTGGCCGCCGCCCGCAAGCGCGGCGCCCTCGTCATCCACTGCCCCAGCGACACGATGGGCTTCTACAAGGACACGCCGCAGCGCAAGCTCGCCCAGGCGGCGCCGAAGGCCGAGCCCAAGGTGCCGCTCCAGGGCTGGTGCGGCCTCGACCGCGTCAAGGAAGGTCCGCTGCCCATCGACGACTCCGACGGCGGCTGCGCCGAAACCCTCAAGAACTACAAGGCGTGGAGCCGGCAGATCGATTCCATCAAGGTCGAGCCGGGCGACGCCGTCACCGACAACGCCGAGGCGTATTACCTCATGCGCCAGCGCGGCATCGAGAATGTCGTCGTCATGGGCGTCCACACGAACATGTGCGTGCTGGGGCGGCCGTTCTCGATCCGGCAGATGGCCCGGCAGGGGCTGAACGTCGTCCTGGTCCGCGACATGACCGACACGATGTACAACCCGGCGAAGGCGCCGTTCGTCAGTCACTTCACCGGCACCGACCTCGTCGTCGAACACATCGAGAAGTTTTGGTGCCCGTCGGTGACGAGCGCCGACTTCCTCGGCGGGACGGAATTCCGCTTCAGGGACGACAAGCGGCCGCACCTCGTCATCGTCAGCGCCGAGGACGAGTACAAAACGGAGCGGACGCTGCCGGAATTCGCCCGCAAGCACCTCGGCAAGGACTTCCGCGTCAGCTTCGTCTTCGGCGACGCGAAGGAGCGGCACGCGCTCCCCGGAATCGAGGTCCTGGACACCGCCGACGTCGCCCTCATCAGCGTGCGGCGGCGGGCGCTGCCGAAGGCGCAGATGGAGGTCGTGCGCCGCTTCGTCGCCGCCGGCAAGCCGCTCGTCGGCATCCGCACGGCGAGCCACGCCTTCACGGCGAAGAAGGGCGAGAAGCTGGCCGACGGACTGGTTGAGTGGCCGGAGTTCGGCAGCGACGTCCTCGGCTGCAATTATCAGATGCACTACGGGGCAAATCTGAAGACGGTCGTGCGGCCGGCGCCGGGAGCCGAAAAGCACCCGATCCTCGCGGGGGTCGGGGCGGGAGAATTCGTTTCGGCGGGGTCGCTGTATCGGACATCGCCGCTGGCCGAAGGCGCCGTCACGCTGCTCGTCGGCAGCGCCGGCGACGTGAAGCCGGAGCCGGCGGCGTGGGCGCTCGAGAAGAAGTGCCGGGGCCGCGTGTTCTGCACGTCGCTGGGCCACGAGAGTGATTTCGGGCAGGAGGCGTTCGCCACGCTGTTGCGCAACGGCATTCGCTGGGCGGCGAACTTGCCGGGCGACGTGAAGTGATGACAGGCGCCCTCAGCTCGACTGATGCCGTTTTTCGGGGCGGCGGCAGGCCGAGAAAAACGGCGGATCGACGGCCACGAAAACGGCATCAGTCGAGCTAAGGGAGGACGGCTTCGACCGCGGACAACAGCTCGTCGGGGCTCACGGGCTTGCGGAAGTACCGAATCGCTCCCAACTCCACCAGGCGGGCCACTTCTTCCGGCGTCGCCCCGCCGGTGCAGACCAGCACCGGCAACTCGGGATTCATTTCCCGGATCTTCGCACACAAGGCCACCCCGCTCACGTCGGGCAGATCCACGTCCAGGATCACGACGTCGATCCGCTCCAGGGGATGCTCCAGTTGGCCGATCGCCTGGTGTCCGCTCCCCGCGGTGAGAACCAGGAATCCCTCCCCCGCCAGCCAGGACGCCATCGCGAGCCGGGTCGTCTCGTCGTCCTCCACCACCAAGACCGTGGGGGTGTGGGAGTTGTCCGACCTTGTCTCGTCCGCCGCGACGGCCGAACACCGAAGACCGGCGACGTCCCCGGCCAGCCGGTACGGCTTGTCCTTACCCCGAATGCCTGGGTCGAGAGCCCTACGGGGGAGGTTTTGCCTCGCGGGGAGGAGGTCGAGCGTGTCTTTTCTCACGGGGCCAGGTGCTTCAATAATCATGAGATGGCCTCCCGTCAATCAGTGTTGAAGAATATGCCCTTTTCCGATTCGTTGGGGACACTTCCGGAGGAGAACTGTGCAACCGGCGTGCCGTTGACAGCTTCCGCGCGGTACGCGGCGCCTCACGCCCGGAATTGCTCCAGGTCGGCACGGCGGAGGGTGCCGTCATGCAGCGCCGACGCCACGAGCGCCGCCCTCACGCCGCACCCGCTCAGGCGACGGAGGTCCGCCGTGCCGCGGACGCCGCCACCCGCGATCAGCTCGACTTCGGGGTAAGTGTTCGTCAGGCCCCGGCACAACTCTTCCGTGCCCGTCCCTTCGCCGACACCGACCCGAGCGAGGTCGAGCACCAGGAGGCGGCGCACGCCGGTTGCGACGGCCTGCCCGGCGATTTCTCCGGCGTCGCCGCGCCAGTTCGCCGCCTCGCCCATCGGGACGCCCGCCCGCAGATCGAGGGAAAAGACGACGCGCCCCCCGTGAGTCCGGCAAAGAATCGCCAACTCTTCCGGCCCGCGAATCGTCTCCAATCCGACGACGAGGCCCTCGACGTCCGCCAGGGGAGCCGCCGTCGCCGCGTCGCGCACGCCGGCGTCGACGGCCAGGTGGAACCCGTCGCCCCGGAGGACGTCAAAGGTCGTGAGAGCCGGGGGAGCGCCGGCGAGGGCGTCGAGGTCGGCGACGTACAGTTCCGCCAGCCCGAAGTGGTCGCGGAAGGCGCGGGCGACGTCGAGCGGCCGACACGACGTCGTCAGCCGGCTCACGACGGGTCGATATTCGTGCCGGCGCCCGCCGACGCCGCGCACCACGACGCCGCCTTTCAAGTCGAGAACGGGAAGGATTCGCATACGGCTTATTGGAGGAGGCGGCCGACAATGGGCAAGTCCTTGCTCACGGATCAGGCGACGGCAGCCCCGCCGGCCGTCTGCTGAGGTTGCATGCCGGGCTCGGCTGTGCTGCAATTCATCTTCCCGCATTCACGACGGGCTTGAACTATACTGCCGAGGGAGCGGAGGGCACGCTTGTTGCGGAGGGTTGAACGGCGGTCGCGCCAGGTCCGAGGATTTCCCGCATGCGTTTCGCTAACCCGGAAGCCTTCCTCTTGCTCCCCGTCGTGCTCCTCGCGCTTTGGCAGTCCTTGCGCGCCCGCCAGCACGGCGCCGCGCGTTTTTCCGCCCTCCGCCTCGCCGCCCTGCGCCCGCACGGGCTGGCGGTCCTCGGGCCGACTCTTCTCGTCTTGCTGCGCGGCTCGGCCCTCGCCCTCCTCGTCGCCGCCCTCGCCCGGCCGCAGACATCGGACGCGCGCGTGCGCACCCACACGGACGGCATCGCGGTGCAGTTGGTCATCGACAATAGCTACAGCATGAGGCTGCGCGACTACGACATGGGCAGCATGGCGATCTCGCGCCTCGACGCCGTCAAGCACGCGGTCAAGCTGTTCGTCCGGGGCGGCGACCACGGCCTCGGCGGGCGCCCGTCGGACAAGATCGGCGTCATTACCTTCGCCCGCGACCCGGACGTCGTCTGCCCGCTGACGCTCGATCACGCGGCCGTCCTCGACGCCGTCGAAGGCGTCCGCCTGGCGCCGCCGGTCGGCACCAACATCGGCGACGCCCTGGCGTGGGCGCTGGACCGCCTGCGCCACGACCCGACGAAGCAGAAGGTCATCGTCCTCCTGAGCGACGGCTCGCACAACGTCAAGGAGGGGCTGCCGCCCCTGGACGCGGCCCAGCTCGCCGCCGACCTGAAGATCAAGGTCTACACCATCGGCGCCGTCGGCAACCGCTTCGACAAGCCGAAGTCGCTCGCCGACCTGATCCGCGAGGCGCAGGGCGGCATGGCCGGCGACTCGGTCGACGAGCCGATGATGGAGGCCATCGCCGCCCGCTGCGGCGGCAAGTACTTCCGCGCCACCGACACGGACGGCCTGACGAAAATTTACCAGGAGATCGACCGCCTGGAGACGACGGGCATCGAGCGTTCGGTGCGCGTGTCGTTTCAGGAATGGTATCTCGCCCTGCTGTTGCCCGGCGTCGGCCTGCTCCTCGCGGAACAGGCGTTGGCGGCGACGAGGCTTTTGCGGATCCCTTAAACGATGCACTATGCCTACCCGCAACTGATCGGACTCGGCGTCGCCGTCGCCGGCACCGTCGTCGGCCTGGCCACCCTGGCCTGGCTGCGCCGGCGCCGCGCGCTGCGCCTGCTCGCCCAGACGCCCGCCGCGCCTCAGCTTTTCCTGGTCAACAGCTCGCTCCGCGCCTTCAAGACGTGTCTGCTCGTCGTCGCCGGCGGACTCGTCGCCTTCAGCGTCCTCGGGCCGCAGTGGGGCGAGGTCGAGGCCGAGCCCCCGGAAGCGCCCTCGTCCGGCCGCGACGTCCTCCTCCTCCTCGACGTCAGCCGCAGCATGCTCGCCGAAGACGTCCCGCCCGACCGCCTGCGCCGCGCTCGGGCCGACATTCGCGATCTCGTAACGTCCCTCGAACGGCAAGGCGGCTACCGCGTCGGCCTCATCGCCTTCGCCGACCGCGCGGCGGTGCTCTGCCCGCTGACCTCCGATTTTCGCTGCTTCGAGGAAGAGTTGGCCCGCGCCTCGCTGGAGGGCCTGCGGCTGCGCGGCGACACCGGCGACGAGGGGACGCAGATTGGCGCCGCCCTCGCGCGCGCCGCCGCCGTCGTCGACCCGCAGGCGGCGCCGTACACGGACGTCATCCTCATCTCCGACGGCGGCGACATGGAGCAAGACACCCTCGCCGCCGCCGACGTGTTGGCCAAGGCCGGCGTGCCGGTCCACGCCCTCGGGGTCGGCAGCCCCGCGCAAGGCGCCCTCATCCCCGTCACGCGCGCCGACGGCACGCGCGGGCATCTTCAATACAAGGGCGAGCTGGTACGGACGAAATTGGAAGAAGAGGTGCTGCGCCAGATCGCCAAGCGTACCGGCGGGCAGTACGTCGCCGTCGGCACCGGCTTCCTGGAACTGGACCGCTGGTACGCCAACCTCGCGAGGAGCAAGGCGGCGCGCGAGCTGTCCTCGGCGGGGACGAGCCGGCAGTTCGTCCACCGCTTTCAGTGGTTCCTGGCGCCGGCCCTCGGCCTGCTCCTGCTCCACGCGGTGCTCGGGGAGGCGCGGCGGGCGACGAGTGCGGCGCCGGAGAAGGGCCGCTACTTCGTCTGGCTGCGACGGCGCCGCTTCGTTGAAACGACCGCCCCCACACGGAACGAGACGGGAGAGCGTTCATGAAACGTATGCTGATAGGATTGCTCGTCGGCCTGGCCTTGGTGGCCGTCGGCCGGCGCCTGCGCACGCCGGCCGACGACCTCGTCGCCGCGGCGGCGGGGGCTTACGGGCGCGGCGACTTCGCCCGGTCCGCCGAGTTGTATCGGAGCGCCGCGACGGCGGGCCGCGACACGCCGGCCGTCGCCCACAACCACGCGGCGGCGCTCTACCGGCAAGCCCGTTACGGCGACGCCGAGGAGCGTTACGAACACTCCGGGAGTGACGCACGCACCGCCTACAACCGCGGCAACTGCCTCCTCGGCCAGGGCTGCCCCGACGGCGAATCGACCAAGCCCGATTTCCTGACCCGCGCCGCCGAGCAGTATCGAGCCAGCCTCGGCCGCGAGGGACAGGCCGCGAACGCCGGCTCGCTTTTCGAGGACGCGCGACACAATCTCGAACTCGCGAAATTGCTTCTGGCGCAGGCGTCGGAGAACGAACACGCGCCCGACGACCCGCACCACGACCACGGCGAGGCTCTGGCTCAGCGCGACCCGACCGACCCGGCGGCGGGCACGCCGCCGGAAGAAGACGAGTGCCCTTCCTGACGGAAGAAGCGCGAAGAGGCAGGTTCTGCCTCCAAGGAGACGGCGAAAGCGGACGGCGCGGATAAGGGGAACGAGACGAAGTCGGAGCCTGCGAAGCCGCAAGCGGCTCAGGCGAAGGGCGACGCCGCTCCCAAGGACAAAAAGGACTCGAAAGCGCCCACCTGAAAGAAGTGTGGCGCCGGGGCAGGTTCTGCCCCCCAACCCGCGCCCGGAGGCGACGCGCCCCTGCCCGCCCCCGGTGACGCCGACAACGGCAAAGCGCCCGGCAAGGGCAAGGGTCAGGCCGAGACGAAGGCGCCGGGCAACCCGAACGGCAAGGGGAGTCCCGGCGACAAGGGCAAGCCCGGCCCGAAGTCCGGCGTCGGCGAGGCGACCGAAGCCGGCGAAAGCCAGAAGGCCGACGCTTCGGGCAGCAAGCCGATTCCCCCATCAGCACCGACGAAGATGGTCGGCCCCGACGGCACGCCCCAGGAGCCGCGCGAGAGCAAGTCGCAGGGCGAAGGGCCGGGGCAGGGCAACGGCAAGGCGAGCGCCGGCACCAAGCCGAGTCCCGGCGACGGCGCGCAAGCGTCGGCCGGAAAAGTCGAGGGCAAGGGCGGCGCGAGCCCCGAGGCGCCCGGCGGCGGGACTCCCTCGCCCGAGGGCAGCGGTACGCCGTCCGCACCGGCCGCCGAAGTGAACAAGCTGTTCGGCCCCGAGAAGGCGAGCGCGGACCGCCCGCGCAAGGACCAGGGCGCCGCCGACAAGGGCGCGGGGGCGCAAGGCACCAACGGCCGCGGCGGTCAGGGCAGCGAAGCCGAGTCGGCCGACGGCAGCGGCGACCCGGCGGAGCGCGCCGCCGCCGGCCGCCTGCGCCAGGCGATCCAGCGTATCCAGGCCGGACGCGACGCGCGCCCGTCGGCGCCCGCGCCGGGCAAGGGTGTAGCCGACCCGGACCGGCGGCGCGACTGGTAAACCGGCTTGTGCCGCTTGCGGCTTCGCAAACGCTAAGAGTCTGTCCCGTATGCTCCCCTCGCCCCCGTACTCGGGGGAGAGGGGCCGGGGGTGAGGGGGAGTTTCTCGCGAAAAGCAGACCCCTCACCCCCAACCCCTCTCCCCTGATACACAAACCCGGTAAGACTGTCCGGTTCGTGGCCGCTCGAAGCTGAAGTCGGGCTGAGGGTTATGACCGGGCAAATCGGACAGTCTTACCGGGTTTGTGT